>NZ_QJUG01000230.1 GCF_003426775.1 Allorhizocola rhizosphaerae
CCGGAAACTTCGCCCTCGAGCCGCGCCTGTCCCTGCTTCAACCCGGAAACTTCGCCCTCGAGCCGCGCCTGTCCCTGCTTCAACCCGGAAACTTCGCCCTCGAGCCGCGCCTGTCCCTGCTTCAGCCCGGAAACTTCGCCCTCGAGCCGCTTCTGGCCGTCGACCAGCCCGACCAGCAGGAAGCTGTGTTCCTGGAGCTTCTTGCTCTGCTCAAGCTGAGTGATGCGAAGGGCGCTCAGGACCCCGCCTGTCGCCTTGTGCACCGCCATGACCTCGTGCATGGTGCCGAGTGTCTCACGGAACTCGGCACGCAATCCTTCTTCGTTGGCCTCGAGCCGCATGACGCGGTCGTCCAACTGTTCAATTGTGATTGTCACGGGTGCGAGTCTAGAGGTTTCGCCGAGTATAAGCAACTAAGTCGTCGAGGGGTCGGTGTAGGCATCGATGGCGGTCTGGTAGACCTCCAAAACCTGTTGCGCCACAACGGGCCAGTCATACGCGGCGACCGCCTTGCGCGCGGCTTCCGACAGGGCCTGCCGCCGCTCGCCATCGTCCAGCAGGTCCACAATGGACGATGCGAGCGCCTCGCTGTCGCCCACCGGGAACAGCACGCCCGCCTTGCCACCATCCAACACGCGCCGGAACGCATCCAGGTCGCTGGCGATGATGGCCGCGCCCGCCGCCATGGCCTCGGTCAGGATCATGCCGAACGACTCGCCGCCCGTATTGGGTGCCACGTACACATCCACGGTGCGCAGCATCCGCGCCTTGTCCTCTTCGGACACTCGCCCCAGGAATTCGATCCGCGACGCGACAACGTGCGGCAGCTTCACCTCGTCCAAGTCGGACGGTCCGGCCAGCAGCAGCCGCAGCGCGGGCCGTTGCGGCATAACGGCTTCCAGCGCCTGCGCCAGCACATCGAATCCCTTGCGCGGCTCGGTGAACCGCCCGAGGAACCCGACCAGCTCCCCGCTGTACGACAGCGGCAGCGCATCGGCGAACTTCGACACCGCCACGCCATTGGGGATCTCCACGGCACCACCGTCGAGATGCTCCACCTGCACCCGCCGGGCCAGCGCGCTGACCGCGATCCGCGCCGTAATCCGCTCCAGCACCAGCTGCGCGACCTTGCGCCCCGCCGACAGCACGGCCGACCGGGTCATCGCCGTGTGAAACGTCGCGACGATGGGCCCATCGCACGCCATGACCGCCAGCAGCGACAGCGACGGCGTGGTCGGCTCGTGCACATGCACCACATCGAACGACCCCTGATTGAGCCACCGCCGCACCCGCGCCGCCGAGATGGGCCCGAAGTTGAGCCGCGCCACGGACCCGTTGTATGGCACCGCCACCGCCCGCCCGGCCGCGACCACATAGGGCGGCAGGTCCTGCTCGTCGTCGGCGGGCGCCAGGACGCTCACCTCGTGCCCCATCGCGATGAGCGCCTCAGCCAGGTCGCGCACATGCAACTGGACCCCGCCTGGAACCTCCATCGAGTATGGGCAGACGATCCCGATCCGCATGT
This sequence comes from Allorhizocola rhizosphaerae, assembly GCF_003426775.1. Classification (GTDB taxonomy): domain Bacteria; phylum Actinomycetota; class Actinomycetes; order Mycobacteriales; family Micromonosporaceae; genus Allorhizocola; species Allorhizocola rhizosphaerae. The sequence continues at coordinate 1,526 of NZ_QJUG01000230.1, forward strand.
CACGTCCCTTTTTCGGATGGCCCCGCTGGGTCGGTGAGCCACAGCTTCTGCAGCATGTGCCAGTCGGCGGGGTGGGCCGCGATGCCCTTCGCCAGCTCGTCGGCAACCTGCTGGGTGAGCATCCTGACCCGCACGTCCAACGGTCCCACATCCGCCTGCGGGACCGTCAATGGGCCTATTGTCTGTCCACACGGAACATCCGGGCGGTACCACATATTTACCACATACAATGGCGCACCGGTCCGGATGGCGAGCAGCGCCGGGCCCGCCGGCATCTTGGTCCGCCCCCCGAAGAACTCCACTTCGATGCCACGCCGTGACAGGTCCCGGTCGGCCAGCAGCGGCACGATGTGCCCGGCCCGCAGCGCCCGCTCAAGCCCGTCCAGCGGCGCGGCCCCGCCCGAGTGCGGGATGATCTTCATGCCGAGGCCCTCGCGGAACTCCAGAAAACGCCGATAGAGCCCCTCCGGCTTGAGCCGTTCGGCGACCGTGGTCAGCGGCAGCCCGCAGGCCGTGACCATCGCGCCCGCCGCGTCCCAGTTGCCCGCGTGCGGCAGCGCCACGATCGCGCCCGTGCCGGCCTCATGCGCCTCGGCGAGCAGCTTCAACCCGTCGAGGTGGAAGCACTCGCGCAGCTGCGCCGGTGAAAGCGACGGGAGCCGGAACGCCTCCAGCCAGTACCGCGCGTACGACCGCATCGCGTCGCGCAGCACCTCGAACGGGGGATCCTCCCCGAGCACGTTGCGCAGATTGCGCGCCAGCCGCTGCACCGACGGCCCGTTCTTGCGCACGGCCCGGTCGGCCCCCGCCCGAAACAGTGCCGACGCCACGGGCCCCGGAAGCGCCCGCACAGCGCGCCACCCGGCAGCGAAACCCCACTCGATCAGACGATCCTTCATGGGTGGCTCTTCAACGAAGCGTGCCAAATCCGGTGCACGGCCGTCACCACCGAGCCGATCGCCACCAACCAGAGCGCGACCGGGAGCCCCCACGACACCCCGAACCCGGTGAGCAAGGCGCCCACCCCGACGGTGATCAGCCGCTCGGCCCGCTCGACGAGCCCGACGTCGGCGTCGAGCCCGAGGCTCTCCGCCCGCGCTTTCACATACGACACCACCTGACCGGCGACGAGTGCGATCAGCCCGGCCGCGGCCGACCAACCGTCGGAGCTCATCAGGTACCAGAAGATGATTGAAGAAAAAATGGCACCGTCGGCGACTCGGTCCATTGTGGAATCGAGCAGGGCGCCGAATTTGCTCACCGTCCCCCGGGCGCGGGCCATCGCACCGTCCATGACATCGGTCAATCCGAACACCAGCACGATCAACACGGCCCAGAGGAACTCGCCCCGCGCCGCGAACCCGACCGAGCCCGCGACCACGCCCGCGGTGCCCGCGACGGTCACCGCATTGGGCGAAACGCCCGCGCGCAGCAGTGCCTGACCTGCAGGATCAAGGAGGCGGGCGGTGGCCGCCTTGCCGACAACACTAAGGATCTTCGCCATGATGCCAGTAACCATAACCGGATCGCGAGTCGGGGTTGTGTCGGAAGGTCCGCGGGTGTCTTATCGGAAAACAGAGGCGAAACCTTAGGAGGCGGGCATGGCACGCGGCACTTCAGACAAAGCAACCCTCGGCCCTGCCCCGACAGCGGAGGATCCTGCCGGGGTTAGAAACATCGTGCTGGTCGGACATGCGGGCAGCGGCAAAACCACGCTGGTGGAGGCCGTGCTGGCGGCGACCGGCACGATTCCTCGCGCCGGTTCGGTCGTCGAGGGCACGACGGTGTGTGATCACGATCCGGCGTCGGTGAAACAGCAGCGCTCGGTCGCGCTGGCGTGCGCGCCGATCACCCACAATGGCATAAAGATCAACCTTTTGGACACGCCGGGATATGCCGACTTCGTTGGTGAGCTGCGAGCCGGGCTGCGTGCCGCCGATGCCGCGCTGTTCGTGGTCAACGCGGCAGACGGCATGGACGCCACGACTGCCGCGCTGTGGCAGGAGTGCGCCGATGTGGGCATGCCCCGAGCGGTGGCGATCACCCGACTCGATCACCCGCGGGCCAACTTTGACGAGACGCTTGAGCAGGCCAAGGAGGTGTTCGGCGAGGGGGTGCAGCCGCTTTACCTACCGATGCATGGCGATGACGGCGAGTCGGTGGTCGGCCTGATCGGCCTGATCTCGCAGCGGGTGTTTGATTATTCCGGGGGCTACCCGCCGGTCGCCCGCGATCCCGACGCCGAGCACCTGCCGATCATCGAAGAGTCCCGCAACGAGCTGATCGAGTCGATCATCGCCGAGAGCGAGGACGAGACGCTCATGGATCGCTACCTCGCCGGCGAGGACATCGAGCACTCGACGCTCATCGAAGACCTGGAGAAGGCTGTCGCCCGCGGGCACTTCTACCCGGTCGTCCCGGTGTGCTCGGAGACCAAGGTGGGCATCGATGCCCTGCTGGAGCTGTTCGCGGGGGCGTTCCCGACCCCGCTGGAGCACCCGGTGCCACCTGTCTCCACAGTGGACGGCAAGCCGCTCGAACCGTTCACCTGCGACCCGTCCGGCCCGCTGGTGGCCGAGGTGGTCAAGACGACCATCGACCCATACGTGGGCCGGGTCAGCCTGGTGCGCGTGTTCTCCGGCACGCTCAAGCCCGACACCCCGGTGCACATCAGCGGCCACGGGCTGGAGGAGCGCGGCCACCCCGACCACGACGCCGACGAGCGCGTCGCGCACATCTACTCGCCGCTGGGCGCCAACCTGCGCGAGGTCAACATGTGCGTGGCGGGCGACGTCTGCGCGATCACCAAGTCGACGGCGGCCGAAACCGGCGACACCATCTCCAGCAAGGAAAAGCCTCTGCTCATGGCGCCGTGGTCGATGCCCGAGCCGCTGCTGCCGATCGCCATCGTGCCCAAGACCCGCTCCGACGAGGACGCGCTGGCCAAAAACCTCGCCAAGCTGGTGGCCGGCGACCCGACGCTGCGCCTGGAGCGCAACCCGGAGACACATCAGCTGGTGCTGTGGTGCATGGGCGAGGCGCACGCCGACGTGGTGCTCGACCGGCTCAAGTCCGGTGGTGTGGAGCTCACGACCGAGCCGGCGAAGGTCGCGTTCCGGGAGGCGTTCGTGACCGGGAGCAAGGGCCACGGGCGGCACGTCAAGCAGTCCGGCGGCCACGGGCAGTACGCGGTCTGCGACATCGAGGTGGAGCCGCTGCCGCGCGGGTCCGGGTTCGAGTTCGTGGACAAGGTGGTCGGCGGGGCCGTGCCGCACAACTACATCCCGAGCGTGGAGAAGGGCGTGCGGACCCAGATGGAGCGCGGCCTCGTCTCGGGCAACAAGGTCGTCGACCTGCGCGTGACGCTCTTCGACGGGAAGGCGCACAGCGTCGACTCGTCGGACGCGGCGTTCCAGACCGCGGGCGCGCTGGCGCTCAAGGACGCGGCCGAGAAGGCGCAGGTGACGCTGCTTGAGCCGGTGGACGAGGTGGTCATCACGGTGCCCGATTCGGCCGTGGGCTCGGTCATGAGCGACATGTCGTCGCGGCGCGGGCGGGTGCTCGGGACGGAGTCGGACCCCAACGGCGGCGACCGCGCGGTGGTCCGGGCCGAGGTGCCGGCCATGGAGTTGCTGCGCTATCTGGTCGACCTGCGCTCGATGACGGCCGGGGCAGGCACGTTCACTCGGACGTTTGTTCGTTACGAGCCAATGCCGGCTCACCTGGCGGAGCAGGTGAAGAAGGAGTCCTCGCACCACTAGCGAAGCGGGAGCGCGCTCTTTCGAGAGCGCGCTCCAACGGCAGGAAGCTCAGCATCGCGACCAGATGCGGCGCGAACGAGATCGTGATGGTCGCGATGGTCACGAGGTGAAACGAGTAGAAGAACGCGACCGCGCGCAGCCGCCACCTCTGCGGCAGGAAGAAGATCAGCGGGCTGGCGAGTTCGAACGCCATGATGCCGATTTGCGCCCCGATCAGGGCGCCCGGGATGGGTGCGATCCAGTGCGCCAGGTCCGTGCCGCGCCGCAAGATCGCGCGGGCCAGCACCGACCCGGTCATCCAGTCCGGCCCGCCGTAGCGCAGCTTCGCCCACGAGGCGAGGAAGTAGGTGGCGACGACTCCAATTTGGACAACCCGCAGCGCCCAGCCCGCCTTCTCGCTCGGCCTCCGGTCGCCCCACTTCGCCGCGCCGACCGTGGGGAGCACCGCCAGCGCCACCAGGAACGCGAACCGGTCATGGTCCACCTTCCCGTAGCTCATCGCGATGATCATCCACTCGAAATAGAGCGCGAAGACCGCCCAGCCCAGCAGCCTCGGTGCCCGGTTGGACAGCGCCGCCAGCGACACCGCCAGCAGCGCCCAGAAGATCACGTTGATCAGCAGGGGTGTCGGCGTGGGCAGATGCAGCACCCGGGCCACCCAAAGCGGTTCATACAGCGCCGGATCCGCGTGGGCATGATCCTTCACCCACGGCGTGAAGACCACCAGGTCCAGGGCGACGAACAGGTAGGCGAGGCTCCGGAAAATCGCCACGCGCCCCTTCGGCACGCTTTCAAAAAGCCACTTACTCACTTTGGTACCGGCCAAGCCGCTAGCACTTTGTCGGTGTGCCTCCCGGTGGGACGACTCGCCTGGATCTCATGCAGGCGCAGCACATATCGCACCTCCGCCAGGCGCGGGCCGGCCGGGTTGCGCTCGTCGTAGGCCTTGGCCACCTCGCACAGCAGGCTCGGGTTCGCCGCGAAGGCGTCCTGCTTCGCCTCGATCTCGGCCCGCCGCAGGCCCGTCTGCCGCTGGCCCAGCACGATGACCCGGCCATCGACCGTGGTCGCGTCGATGCGCGGGTCGGGCGCGGGCTCGTTGGGCGGATTCTCGCCCGCATACATGCGGAACGGCGCGAACGGGAAGTGGTCGTCCGACCCCCACGTGCTGGTCACGAACAGCAGCGCCACGCCGGTCAGGGTCACCACGACCCGCACCGCTCGGCCCACCGGGGTTAACGTCTCCATATCGGGCTAGATCGTACAGCTCCCGACGCCCTGGCTGCCCGGACCTATGGACGACGCCGCGGCCATCCCGGACGACGAATTCCGCGACGCGCCGCCCAGGCCGACTGAACCAGCCCCGCCACGGCCACGGTGGCTAGCGGCGATCCGCCGGGATGGCGCAGGCCGCGGTGCCGCCGGGCAGGCGATGCCGGTTGCGGGCGACAAGACGGTAAACCGGCCAGGCCAACCGGCTGACCGAACGCGGCTTCAGCAGCCACCCCAGCGGCCGCCAAGCCCAATTGCTCGACCGCAGGAGTGCCCCGATCGCGTCCGGCCCGGCGAGCACGGGCGACCCGGCGGCCACCCACTGCACCGCTTCGAGACAGGCCTCGCGCGTCAGCCCGAGCGCCGCCAGATCGGTGAACTGCCACGGCACGATTGCGGCCGGGGTCGGGGTCCACCGCTGGATGAACCGCGCGCACGACGTGCAGAACGCGCAGTCACCGTCGTAAATGAATGTCGGGTTCACGCCGCCCATCCTAGGCTCCCGGCCGTTGCGCCGAGAGCAGCTGTGACGCGGTCACCAGCCCGGCGTGCCGCTGCAACCGCTCCCAGGTAGAACGCGGCCGGCACGCGCAGTCTGTCCAATGTGTCCAACACCTGCGGCAGGGGCGGCGGCGAGCTCGAGCGCCTGCCGAGGAAAACTCAAACCCAAGCGTCCCGCAGCAGGTCACGCGTGTCGTCGAGCAGCTGGGGCAGGGCCTTCGTCCCGCCGACCACCGGCAGGAAGTTGGAGTCCCCACCCCACCTGGGCACGATGTGCTGATGCAGGTGCCCGGCGATGCCCGCCCCGGCCACGCTGCCCTGGTTGATGCCGATGTTGAACCCGTGCGCGTTGGACACCTTGCGGATGACGGTCATCGCCCGCTGCGTGAACGACGCCAACTCCGCGGCCTCCTCGGCGAACAGCTCCGTGTAGTCGGCGATGTGCCGATACGGGCAGATCAGCAAATGCCCCGGATTGTACGGAAACTTGTTGAGCACCGCGTAGACAAGTTCGCCGCGCGCGACCAGCAGCCCCGAGAAGTCCTCACAGAAGGGGCAGCCCACGGGCTTCTCCGGCCCGCTGACGTAGGCCATGCGCCAAGGCGTCCACAACCTTTCCAACCCATCGGGCGATGAGGAGGTCACGATTCCCCAATCCTGCGCGTGGTCAGCTCCATCCACTTCTCGGGCTCAGCGTGCGGGGTGAATCCCAGCTTCTCGTATACCGCGTGGGCGTCGGATGTGGCTAGAAGGATGCGATACACCCCCGTCGCGAGCAGCTCGTCGCGGATGTGCGCGAGCGCCCACGACGCCAGCCCGCGCCCACGATGGTCCCGGTCGATGAACACGTCGCACAGCCAGGCGAACGTCGTCTTGTCGGTCACGACCCGAAAGAACCCGGCCTGTTCGCCGCCGCCCGTGTAGAGACCCCAGACCATCGAGTTTTCGATGGACTTGACGATGTCGGCCCGCGGGCGGCCGCGCGCCCAGTACGTCTCGGTCGCGAGCCAACGCTCGACCCGGTCCAGGTCCAACCGGGACGGCGACGGATCAAGCATGGCTCCGGACTCATGCACCCGCATGGGAGGGTCCCACGTTGGTCCGCGACCGGACCACCTCGACCACGTGCGCCACCGCCTGGTCCAGCGGCACACCGTTCCACTGCGAGCCGTCCCGGTAGCGGAACGACACGGTCCCGTCCGACACGTCCTGATCACCGGCGATCGCCATGAACGGGATCTTCTGCTGCTGCGCGTTGCGGATCTTCTTCTGCATCCGGTCGTCCGAGGTGTCCACCTCCGCCCGGATGCCGACCGCACGCAGGCTGTCCACAAAGGACGCCAAATAGCCGGCATGGTCCTCCCGGATCGGGATCCCCACCACCTGAACGGGCGCCAGCCACGCCGGGAACGCGCCCGCGTAGTGCTCGGTGAGCACACCGAAGAACCGCTCGATCGACCCGAACAACGCCCGGTGGATCATCACGGGCCGCTGCCGCGTGCCGTCCGCCGCCTGGTATTCCAGCCCGAACCGCTCGGGCATGTTGAAGTCGACCTGGATCGTGGACATCTGCCAGCTGCGCCCGATGGCGTCCCGGGCCTGCACGCTGATCTTCGGCCCATAGAACGCGGCGCCGCCCGGGTCGGGCACGAGCTCCAATCCGGACTCTCGCGCCGCCTGCTCCAGCGCGGCCGTAGCCTCCGCCCAGTTTTCGTCCGATCCCACGAACTTCAGCGAATCGTCGCGAGTGGACAGTTCGAGGTAGAAGTCGGACAGCCCGTAATCCGAGAGCAGATTCAGGATGAACGTGAGCAGGAACTTGATCTCGCCCGCCATCTGCTCCCGGGTGCAGTAGATGTGCGAGTCGTCCATGGTCAGCCCGCGCACCCGGGTCAGCCCATGCACCACACCCGACTTCTCGTACCGGTAAACGGTCCCGAATTCGAACAGCCGCAAGGGCAGTTCGCGGTACGACCGACCGCGAGCCCGGAAAATCAGGTTGTGCATCGGGCAGTTCATCGGCTTGAGGTAGTACTTGGCTCCTTCAAGCTCCATGGGCGGAAACATCGTGTCTGCGTAGTAGGGCAGGTGCCCCGACGTGAGGAACAGCTGGTCCTTGGTGATGTGCGGGGTGTTGACGAACTCGTAGCCGGACTCCTCGTGGCGCTTGCGCGAGTAGGCCTCCAGCTCGCGCCGGATGATGCCGCCCTTCGGGTGAAACACCGCCAGCCCCGACCCGATCTCATCGGGGAACGAGAACAGGTCGAGCTCCACCCCCAGCCGCCGATGGTCGCGCCTGGCGGCCTCCTCCAGCATCTTCAAATAGTCTTTCAATTGGTCGCGAGTCGGCCACGCCGTGCCGTAAATCCGTTGCAGCTGCGGGTTTTTCTCCGATCCCCGCCAGTACGCCGCCGCGCTCCGCATGATCTTGAAGGCCCCGATGAGCCGCGTGTTGGGCAGGTGCGGCCCGCGGCACAGGTCGCCCCAGCACCGCTGCCCGTCCTTGGTGAAGTTGTCGTAGATGGTCAGCTCGCCGCCGCCGACCTCCATCACGTCTTCCTCGACGTCCCCCTTGATGTCGACCAGCTCCAGCTTGAACGGCTCGTTGGCCAGCTCGGCCTTGGCCTCCTCCACGGAGTCGAACCGGCGCCGCTTGAACGTCTGCCCGGACTTCACGATCTCCTGCATCCGCTTCTCGATCTTGTCGAGATCCTCCGGATGGAACGGCTTGGGCACGCCGAAGTCGTAGTAGAAGCCGTTCTCGATAGGCGGGCCGATGCCCAGTTTGGCCTCGGGGAAGATGTCCTGCACGGCCTGGGCAAGCACGTGGGCGGTCGAGTGGCGCAGCACGCCCAGCCCGTCGGGCGAGTCGATGCGCACCGGCTCGACGGCCGTCTCCACCTCGGGTGTCCAGTCGAGGTCGCGCAGCTGCCCGGACGGGTCGCGGACCACCACGATGGCGGCAGGCCCCGTCGTCGGCAGGCCCGCTGCGGCGATGGCGGCGGCGGCGGGCTGCCCCGGTGCGACGACGACAGGCTCGATGCTCACGATGAGCTCCCCACAAAACTAGAGACGGTTTTGTCCGATGCTAGCGGGAGCTCCATCCTCACCTGAATCGAGTCACCGCCCAGCCGAACAACGCCGCCGTGAAGAACATGATCACGCTGTACACGGCCGCGGGGATCGCCATCTCCGTGTTCGTGAGCAGCGTGGTCGCGATCACGATGGCGAGCGTCCCGTTGTGGATGCCGATCTCCATGCTGGCCGCCAGCGACTCGGGCTTGCCCACCCCGGCGAGCCTCGGCGCGAGGTAGCCCACCGCGAGGCTGATCAGGTTGAACACCAGCGCCACGAGTCCGACGAGCGCGAAGTATCGCCCGATGTTCTCCCGCTCCCCGATGATCGCGCCGACGATCACCACGACCAGCACGACGATCGACAGGATCCGCACCGGCCGGTGCATCCGCTCCGCGAACGCCAGCCACCGCGCCCGCACCAGCATCCCCAACCCAACCGGGATCAGCACGATCGCGAAGACCTGCACCACTTTGTCGAATTGAAGACCTATTTCTCCGGTACCGACAAAGCGCGCGAGCGACAGGTTGACCACGATCGGCAGGGTGAACACCGCGAGCACCGAGTTGACCGCGGTCAGCGTCACGTTCAACGCCACGTTCCCGCCGAACAGGTGGCTGTACAGGTTGGCCGTGGTCCCGCCCGGAGAAGCGGCGAGCAGCATCATGCCCACCGCGAGCGCGGGCGGCAGCCCGAACGCCAGCACGAGTCCGAAGCAGACGGCCGGAAGCAGCAGCACCTGGCACACCAGCGCGATGAGCACCGCCCTGGGGTACACGATGATGCGTTTGAAGTCCGCGACGGTCAGGCCGAGCCCGAGGCCGAGCATGACTATCCCGAGCGCGATGGGCAGGAAGACCTGGGTCAGCACCGAATCCATAGCCGAGAATTCTTCAGGCCCCCGCGTCGTCGGCGACAGTCACCGAACGGCTAGGCTCCCGATCCATGTTCAGTTGGATCTGGCGTTTGCTCGGGCGCTCGGCGCGGCCCGGCGACATCTACTGGGCCGACGTCCCGTTCGAGGACGGCCCGGGTTCGAAGATGCGCCCGTGTCTCATCCTCAGGCCGCGCTGGAACGGCTACGACGTCCTGAAGATAACGAGCCGGGATCAGTCGCACCGGCGTGACCACGTCCAGATCTCGACCCGGGCGTGGGATCGCAACGCCACCAAGGACAGCTATCTGGACCTGAGCGACCCGCTGCGTGTGCGGACGCTCGACAACCGCGCGGGCGCGCTCGACTCGGCCACGTGGCAAAAGGTCCGCACGCTGCACCGGGTGTGACCCGGATCGGCGTCAGCCACGCGCCTCGCGCAGCGCATCCCTCGCCATCGCGTAGGCGTGCAACACCCGCTCTGCCGGCGCCACCACATATTCCGCCGCGACCGCCGCCACGCCCACCCGCAACCGGGCCTGCACGCGCCGCCGCTGCCGCCGGGCCGCGAAGCGCACGACCGGCCGCACGAGCATCGACAGGAGCAGTCCGCCCAGCAGCCCACCCACCAAAAGCGCGGTAGGCCAAGGGATTCGGCCCAACGTCGGCAGCGGCGGCTCGGGCAGGGCAAGCGCGAACATGACATAGCGCACCGCGAGCCACGCCAGCCCGGCAACCGCCGCAGCCACCGCCACCCATTGCAGCGCACCGACCGCCCGCCACCACAACCGCCGCCGTGCCAGCCCGAGATCGGTCTGCGCCACGGCCCGGTCCAGCGCGTCCGGCAGGTCGTCCATTTTGGACCGCATGGCCCGCAGCACCGACTCCTGCCACGGCCCCGGCAGTGACTCCCCCACCCGCGAGGCCGCGTCCCGCACACCCAACGCGACCGCCGCCTGTGCCGCGGGAGCAGCCGGCCCGATCGACGTGGCGGCCGCCGGGTTTTCCAGATGCAGGCGGCTCAAAGGATCCGGCCTCAACCGGCGCAGCCACCGCAGCAGCGGCCACCCGGTGACCTTTCTCGCCCGGTGCACATAGGCTTTCTCGGTCGCATCCGCCACGACCGGCACCCCCGCCGCACGGGCCAGCGCATCGGTGAGCGCGTCCCGCGTTCGTCTCCCAAACCCATCCATGCGCCCAGCCTCGCCCATGAGCGGCTCCAGCCCGGCCGTAACCTCGTCCAAATCCGCGCTGAGCCGGCGCAGCGCCGCCTGCCGTGCCGCGACCACTTTGGACAGTGCGCCCGTCAGCGCGTCCAGCCCCGGCGGCCCGAGCGCGGAACTCGTGAGCACCGGCACGTCCTCCAGACCGTCCTTTTTGAGCAGTTGGCGCAGGTCGCTCACGCACTCCTGAAGGTCCACACTGGACAGCAGATCCACCTGGTTGAACAGCACCACCGTGATCTCGCGATGCCGATGGAACCGCGCCAGGTAGCTCTTGTGCACCACCTTGTCGGCATACTTCTGCGGGTTGAGCACCCACACGATGAGGTCGACCACCGACAGCAGCCGGTCGGCCTCCACCCGGTGCGACTGCCGCACCGAATCGAAGTCCGGCAGGTCGAGCAGCACCAGCCCGGACAGTTGGGGCTCGGCCGCACGCTGGAACCTCCGCCGCACGCCGAGCCAGTCCAGCAGCCCGTCGGCGCTGTCCTCTCCCCACACGCACGCGTGCGCCTCGTCCGTGGTCGGCCTGCGCGCGCCGGTCCGCGACAGATCCAGTCCAGCCAGCAGATTAAAGACCGTCGACTTTCCAGTACCGGTCGACCCCGCCAACGCCACGACCGTATGCGCCCGCGACAGTGAAAGCCGCTTGCCCGCCCGCTCGATGAGCGCCTCGGCCGGTACGAGATCCGCCTCAGACAGGTGCCCGCGAGCGGCCGCCACAAACCGCCCCAGCGCCTCCCCGCGCT
>NZ_QJUG01000231.1 GCF_003426775.1 Allorhizocola rhizosphaerae
CGCATCGGCGTAGCAGGCATCGAGGTCCGCACCCCTGCGCGGGCCGGCGAAGGTGATCCGCTCAGCCATGCTTCTCCCGCCCCCCAGCCCTTCGGGCCCACCCCCCTTGCCGTGCTCCCGCGTCTGGCGGAGCAGGCGCTCCACGAATTCAGGTTCCCGGTTCAGCGACCCGATACACATGCAGTCCCACTCCAGGTCGGCCACCTTGGCCAGGGCCTCCACGAGCACGTCGTGTCCCTTGTGCCGGGCGACAACCCCCACGCACAGCAGCCGCGCACCCGCCTCGGAAGGCGTGGCCGGCACGGCGGGATCCACCCCCGGCACCGCCACGTGCACCCGTTGCGGGTCCAGCCCCTGCGTGGCGAGCACGTGCCGCCGGCACCACCGGCTCGTCGTGATCACGGCAGCCGCGCTGGACGGCACGCCCAGCGGCATGTGTAACAGCACCACCGTCCGAAACCGCTGCGCCTCAACGCAGGACGCAACGATGCCGTCGACGAGCACGAGTGCACCGGCGGGCGGCGGGTCGAAACTCACCGTCCACCCCAGTGATTCCAGCCCGGCCCGGACTCGAAGGTCGTAAATGTTGCCGCCCGTCGGCGCGGACAGGTCGTCGGGTACCACGAAATAGACGGTCTTCATAATGCCCGCTCATACGAAGCCCAGGCGACGTGCGACTCGTGCAGCGTGACGGTGATGCCGGTCAACCCCTGACCCGCCATGCGCGCGGCGAGCCGGTCGGCGATGTGGCGCGCGAGCACCTCGGTCGTGGTGTTCACGCCCGCGAACGCCGGCTCGTCGTCGAGATTGCGCAGGTTGAGCTCGCCCACCACCTCGTTCAGCTGCCGCGCGGCCAGCGCGATGTCGACCACGATGCCGTCCGCGTCGAGGTCGGTCCGCTTGAAGGTCGCGTCGACCACGAATGTCGCGCCGTGCAGGCGCTGCGCGGGCCCGAAGACCTCGCCCCGGAAGCTGTGCGCGATCATCATGTGGTCGCGAACCGTCACGCTGAACACTTATTCATTCTCCGTCGTAGGTGATGAGGTGGCACAGCGAGTCCCGGTCGCCGGCGGCCATGGCCGCCAGCACGTCGGGCAGCTGATCGAACGGGGATTGCCCGGTGATGAGCGCGTCGAAGACGGGATCGCGCAACAGGTCCAGCGCCAGGGCGAGCCGCTGTGCGAAGGTCCGGTCCGGCCGGGCGACCGTGCCGACCTGGCTGCCGCGGATGCTCAGCCGCCGGGAGTGAAACGCCCCGCCCAGCCGCAGGCCGACCTCGCGATCGCCGTACCAGCTCAGCTCGACCACCCGCCCCTCGGGCGCGAGCAACTCCAGCGACAGCTGGAGCCCGGCCGCAGTCGCGCTCGCGTGCACTACCAGGTCGCGCCCGTGCAAGGCAGCTTCCGGCAACGCGAACGGCACGCCGAGAGCGCGGGCTACACCAACACGCGCCGGATTGACGTCCACCAGCTCCACGGACACGCCCGGGAAGCGGGCCAGAAGCGCCGCCACGCTGCAGCCGACCATCCCGCCGCCGACGACCGTGACACGGTCACCGATCAACGGGGCGGCATCCCACAGGGCATTGACGGCCGTCTCCACGGTCCCCGCGAGGACCGCCCGCCCGGCGGGCACCCCCTCGGGAAGCACGCTCACCGCACCCGCAGGCACCACATAGGCCGTCTGATGTGGATAGAGGCAAAAGACCTCGCACCCCAACAGATCCGGGGGCCCGTCCTGCACCACGCCGACGTTGAGATAGCCATATTTCACCGGGCCTGGGAAGTCGCCCTCCTGGAACGGCGCCCGCATCACACCCCACTGGCTCTGCGGCACCTCGCCGCGGAAGACGAGGGTCTCGGTCCCGCGGCTGATCCCCGAGAAGAGAGTCTTGACGAGTACCTCTTCCGGCCCACGATCCGGCAACTCCACCGGACGGATCTCACCTGCGCCCGGCGAGTTGACCCAGAATGCGCGCGCGTGATACGTCATCGGCCTCCCTTCCACCCAAAACCACGGAGGTAGCGTGCCGCCGGTTCGACCGGTCCCAATAATCGGGTTCATCGGCCAGGCCACGGGACTGGCAGCCCTCGCCGCGACGACCGGTCTCGGCCCCGCCGGATGGGCCACGGGCACCGCCTATGGGCTCGTGCTGGGCGTGCTGCTCGCGCCGCATCGGTTTGGCCCGGCCGACTGGGTCACGCTCGCGCGCGCTCTGCTCGTCGGATGCGTGGCCGCGCTGACCGCCGACGGCTTCACCCGGCCCGTTCCGGTGCCCGCGCTGGTCGGGATCGCCGTGGTCGCGCTGTGCCTCGACGCCGTGGACGGCCAGATCGCCCGGCGCAGCAACACGGCGTCGCCGTTCGGCGCGCGCTTCGACATGGAGGTGGACGCGTTCCTGATCCTCGTGCTTTCCGTGCTCGTCGCACCGGACGTGGGCTGGTGGGTGCTCACGATCGGGGCGATGCGCTACCTGTATGTGGCGGTGAGCTGGACCCAGCCGTGGATGCGCCACCGGCTCCCGCCCCGCTACTGGCGCAAGGTGGTCGCGGCGATCCAGGGCATCGTGCTCGCGTACGCCGCGGCTGGTCTTCCCGTCGCCGGCCCCGCGCTCGTGGTCGCGCTCGCGCTGCTTGTCGAGTCGTTCGGCCGCGACGTGGTGTGGCTGTGGCGTCACCGGGCCCGCCTGGCGTAGACGTCGCCGGACCTGCCCAGCGGGCGGTGTCGCTCCAGCAGCTCGACCAGCCCGGCCGCGTCGAGCCACCGTCGGCTGGCCAGGCGCATGGTCTCCACGGGCGCGTAGTTGTATCGATAGGCGCCCAACCGCTCGACCAGCTGCAGGGCGGTCAGCGCGGCTTCGTGGGCGGGTGGCAGGTACTCGAAGGAAAGGGCTTGAAGCGGCCGGGAAAGTCCTTGCAGCACCTCGACCTCGAAGCCCTCCACGTCGATCTTGCAGAAGGCCGGTTCGCCGTGCGCGGCGATGAGCGCGTCGAGCGTCACCACCTCGACCTCCACGGACCGATCCCAGCGCACGGCCGCGAACCGCTCATCGGCCGCCGTCACCGACTCGATCCAGTTCACGGACATGGACGAGACCGTCGGCGTCGCACTCGACACCGCGATCCGCGCCCGCCCCGGCCGCGCGCCCACGGCCAGGGGCACGACGGTCACCCGCCGATTGCGCCCGAACAAGAGCTTGAGCACGCGCACAAAGTCAGGCTGCGGTTCGATCGCGATCACCCGGGCGCCCAGCCGCGACCACGCCCGCACCCGGCTGCCCACATGCGCGCCGATGTCGAACCCGATGTCGCCCGGTCCGAGAAACTGCCGGTAGAACCGCACCATCCGGCGCTGTCTGCCGGGAATCCCGTGATACATGGCCAGGGATCGGGCGATCCCCCAGGCGCGGGCGAACAATGCGTGCGCCCTAGCGACGCCGGCGGCGGCTGGCCCAGATCGCCCCGCCACCGAGGATGAGCAGGGTCAGGCCCGCGAAGGCGACCATGCTGATCTTCACGCCGGTGTTCGGCAGGAGGCCGGTCTCGTCCAGCGGCGCGGGGCCTTCGCCGGCGTATGCGGGAACGGCGATCGCCAGACAGGTGACGACGGCGCCCGCGGTGAAGACGGCAAGCCTGCGCATAGGCAGTGAACCTACCTGTCCCACGTGCTATCCGCCACGTGCCATCTGCCCGAACCGTGCCAACACGTACTCGAACGCCCCCAGCCGCGCCTCCCGCGCCTCGGCGAGCACGTGATCGGCGTACTCCCGGGCCGGCTGCTGGATCTGCGCGCCCTGCGGGCCGGGGAGCGTGCCGGCGTAGCGATACTGCTCGACGAGCGCGTGCGCCTCGCGGTACACCTCCGCCTCGGTCGAGCTGTTGCCCTGCCAGACATCGATGACCACGAACGCGAGGGCGATGGCGTAAAGCACGCCGATCACGGCGAACACGAAGCCGATGGCCTCGAACTCGGCCTCGCGCTTCTCCTGCGGGAGAACCCGCTTGATCACGTATACGAGACCCGCCGCCACCAGGCTGACCAGGATGACCAGCACCACGCCCGACACGATCCACTGCACACCGATATGAACTGTCGCCGTCACGATTAGTGACGATCTTTCGTTGGTACCCGGTGAGGCGCGCACTGATCCTCCTGCCGCCACTGTTGGCCGTGTTCTTCGCGCCATCACCCGGGCACGCGGCGTCCTTTTGCGACGGTCACGCGTACGTGAGCCTTGGCACACAACTGCTCCGCTTCGACCCCACGAGCGGGGCCACGACACCGGTGCGCGGGCTGCCCAACGAGATCAACGCGATCGCGGCGCACGGCGACGCGCTGTACGCGATCGCGGACCCCGGCGGGCGGGCGATCAAACTGGCCGCGGACTGGCCGCCGATCGCGACGGCCGCCTGCTCACGCTGTCCACGCACGGGTCGCGCACCGCACTGGTCGCCATCGACCCGCGCACCGGACAGGTGCCACCGCTTGCCGAGTCGCCGGGCTGCCCGGTGACTCGGTCTTCGGCGCGATCTGGTTGCACGGCAACGACCTTTACCCTGGCACAACACCACGAACACGATCTATGCCGTCGGCCTCACGGCACCCGGCACCGCCCGCCTGGCCCGTGCCGGGCTTCAGCCGAGCAACGCGGGCGACGGTCTCGACGCGGCCGCATGCGAGCCCACGCCCGCGCCCGCGCTCAGCCTCGCCTTCGCCTTCGCCTTCGCCTACGCCTTCACTTTCGCCTTCATCTTCACTCTCGCCCTCACTCCCACCTTCACCCTTCGCTCTCACCCAGCGAGCCGGCCCTGCCCGCGGTTTCTCCTGTGACGATGGCCACACCAGCTCCGGCAGCTACCGTCGGGCAGCCTGTGCCGCCGCCCACACCACCGGCAAGGCCGACCCCGCGGACCACCGCCGGCCCGCGCCCAGTTCCCGCACTGCGTCACCGAATGGTCCAGTCGGCGGCCGAGCGGAAGGAAGAAAAGACGCCGCACCGTCACATCGCGGTGGCCGCCGGGGTCTTCGCTCTGGCCGTGCTGCTCTCACTACGTGGCAATGGCGTTCGCAGGGGCCGATGAGGCAATCACACTGTGGGTAAGCTCGTCCATGACCATCCCCTACCCGGTGCACCACTCCCCATCCGATAACCCTCAGTAACCGGAAACCCCTCAGTGCCCCTGACCGACATCATCGCTGATGTGACAATGTCGCTGCGGCGTAGCCACAGCGCCGTTGACGCGTGCAACGCCACGCTTGCCGTGCTCAGCCGGCGCAGCTCGGGCGGCGCCCTGATCGCTGCGCTGCTGCACGTCCAGGATCGACTGCGCTGTGTCGCCGCCACCGGTTCGTGGCAGGTCTATTCGTCGGTGCCGCTCGGGCGCGGGGTCGTGGGCCGGGTCTATGCCACCGGAAAGCCGGTCACCCTGCCCGACGTGTCGGCCGACCCCGACTACGTGGAGCTCGGCAAGGAGGTGCTGGCCGAGATCTGCGTGCCCGTCCTCGACCGCGCCGGGCAGCCCATCGGCGTGCTCAACGCCGAGTGGACCAGCGCGATCCCGCTCGACGGCTGGGAAGACCTGCTCAGCGAGGTCGGCCAGCTGCTCGGGGCGCGGGTCGAGGAGCTGGGCGGACCGCCGCCCGAGACGCGCGGCGAGCAGCTGCTGCGGCACTCGATGGCGCTGACCGAGGCCGACACCGACATCGAGGTGCTCACGCGCGCCTGCCGCGCCGCGCGGGAGGTCACCGGCCTGGCCGCGGCCGTGCTGCTGCGCTCGACCCCGGCCGGGGTGATGCTCGCGGCCAGCTCACCCGAGCAGCGCGATCGCCCGCTGGTCGCCCGCCTCGCGCACACGGCGCCGGAGCGCCTGAACACGCTGGTCGAACTGGCCCGCCGGCACGGGGCCGCATACTCCATCGGCGATCCGGCGCTGCTCAACGCGCGCGGGTTCGAGGCGCTCACCGACTCCGGCGTGCGCACGATGATCGCCGTTCCGCTGGGCAGCGCCACCGTGTCGGGCGCGCTGATCGCGCTCGACGAGTCGGTCAGCCAGCCCGAGCCCGCGATGGTCAACCTGCTCGAACTGCTCGCCGCGCAGGCGGGCACGTGCCTGGAGAAGCTTTCCAACCTGCGCGCGCTGCACCGCCAGGCCAACTCCGACCCGCTCACCGGTCTTGGCCACCGCGGCCCGTTTGACGAACGCCTGGCCAACGCCATGCCGGAGCGCACCGCCCTGCTCGCGATCGACGTCGACGAGCTCAAGGCCCTCAACGACTCGCAAGGGCACGAGGCGGGCGACCGGCTGCTGGTCGAGCTCGCGGGGGCCCTGCAGGGCGCGCTGCGCCAGGGCGACGAGCTGTTCCGCATCGGCGGTGACGAGTTCGTCGCGGTCGTCGACGTGCCGTCGGCCGGCATGGCGATCGCCGTGGCCGAGCGCCTCAACGAGGCGGCACGGGCGGTGGGCGGCACCGTCAGCATCGGTGTCGCCGTGCAGGGTGCCACCGAGACCTCCGCGCAGACGCTGCGCCGCGCAGACAAGGCCCTCTACGCGGCGAAGCGGTCGGGCCGCAACACCGTGCGATTCTCCTCCTCCTGAACCCCTCGCCGCTCAGGTTTCCATGGGTGTGAATCCGGGCAACTTCAGAGCATGGGTGACATGAAGAACAAGGCCGAAGAGCTCAAGGGCACGGCCAAGCAGAAGATAGGTGACGCGACGGACAACGAGAGCCTTGAGGCCGAGGGCGCCGCAGAGCGGGCGAAGGCCAAGGCACAGCAGGCGGTCGAGGACGCGAAGGACGCGGCGCGCGACGCCTTTAACCGATGATTGCCTTTTCCCTGTCCGGGTACCTGTGCAACATGTACCCGGACAGGGAAAGTGTTGAGCGCCTCGACGCCGACCGGGGGCAGGACGAGGCGCTGCTCGCCGCGCGTGGCCGGACGGACGCCGACCACCTCGGCGCCGAGGAGCGGCCCGACGGCGAGCCCGATGACGAGGCGCAAGCCCAGCGCGACGAGGGTTGATTACACGGGCGCCAACAGGTTGCGCGCTTTGATCGCCTTCAGCGAGAGGGTGCGGTAGCCGACCTCCTCGAACAGCACGGTGATCCGGTCGTGCTCCTCCCGCATGACAATCCCCGCCCCCCACTGCGCGTGAGTAACCCGGCTCTGCACGGCAAAACCCGTGTCCGCGTCTTCCGCCGCGGCCGAACCGTCCTCACAGTTGTCACACGAGCCGCACAGGCCGGGCAACTCCTCGCCGAAATAGCCGAGCAGGAAATGCCGCCTGCAGTCCTCCGTTTCGGCGTATCCCCGCATCATCTCCACGCGCGTCAGCTCGACCGTGCGCATCTGCTCGGCCTCCTCGGCCGCGGCCGCGACGGCCTCTTCCAGCCCCAGCGAGAGCCAGCGCAGCCCGTCGCGCCCGGACTCCACCGCGCCCGCCTGCTGCAGCAGGTTGGCCGAACGCGTGACCCGCGCCCGGCTCACGTCGATCTCCTCCACAATGTCCTCAATGGACACCGGTTTGCCGCCCACCGCCCGCACAGCGGCGGCCACCCGCGTCAGGAGCTCCTCGTCCACGTTTCCCGACGAGAAGAAGCGCGGCAGGCGCAGGTCTTCCGGGCGGAAATACAGGATCGCCGCGGCGGGCTCGCCGTCACGACCCGCGCGCCCGATCTGCTGGTAGTACGAGTCCAACGACTCGACCGGTGCCGCGTGCACGACAAAGCGAACGTTGGGCTTGTCGATGCCCATGCCGAAGGCCGACGTGGCAACGATGATGGCGTTGTCCGATTGCAGGAACGCGTCGTGCACTTCGGCGCGCTGTGCGGCCGGAAGGCCGGCGTGATACGCATATGCCTCTTCGCCCTCCTTGCGCAGGGCCTCCGCGTACTCCTCGGTCTCGTCGCGGGTCTGCACATACAGCAGGCCGGGCGGGTCGAGCGCGATGATCCGGTCGATGATCTCGCGCCGCTTCTCCCGCGCGGTGATCTCGCGGGACACCTCAAGCCGGATGTTGGGCCGGTCGAAGCCCTTGACCACCTGCACCGGGTCGCGCATCTTGAGCCGCTCCAAGATGTCTGCGCGCACCGGCGGCGAGGCCGTCGCGGTCAGCGCGAGCACCGTCGGGTGGCCCAGCCGCTCGATCGCCTCACCCAGCCGCAGATAGTCGGGCCGGAAGTCATGCCCCCATGAGGAGACACAGTGCGCCTCGTCGACGACGAACAGCGAGGGCTTCGCCTCAATCAGCTCGGCGATGACCTCCGCCTTGGCCAATTGCTCGGGCGTGAGGAACACAAACTCGGCCCCACCGGTCTGCAGCGCCTCGAACGCCGCCTCGTTGGCGGACTCCGATTTGGACGAGTTGACCACGTGCGCTTCGGCCGCGCCCTTGGCCATCAGGCCCTTGACCTGGTCGCGCTGTAGGGCGATCAGCGGAGACACCACGATCGTGGTCCCGGTCAGCAGCACCGCGGGCACCTGATAGATCGCCGACTTGCCCGAGCCGGTCGGCGACACCACCAACGTGTCGTGCCCGGCCATGACCTGGCCCATCGCCTCGACCTGCGCCGGACGCAAAGCCTCCCACCCGAACAACCGCTTCGCCGTGTCCTGCAACCGATCCACATCTGCCGCGCGCATCGGCACAGTCTGCCATGGTTACCCCATGGACACCGAAACGATGCGGACGCGGGCCCAGCGCCTGGCCGATGACGTGCTCTTTCCCGCCGCACTGGAGGTAGACCGGGCCGACCGCGTGCCCGAATCGCATTTTCGCCGACTCGCAGACGGCGGTTTCTACGGCATCGCGACGAGCCTGCCCGAGATGGCCGATGCCATGCCGATCGTCGAGGCGCTGGCGTCCGGCTGTCTGACGACGACATTCGTGTGGATCCAGCATCACGGCCCGGTCTTCGCCGCCCCGGCCGCCATGAAGGCCGCGCTGGAGAAGGGCGAAATGCGGGGCGGCATCGCGCTCGCGGGCGCCCGCGGCGGCCTGCTTAACGCGTCCAAAGTGGACGGCGGCTATCTGCTCGACGGCACGGTTCCGTGGGTCACCGGCTGGGATCTGGTGCACGTGGTGCAGGTGGCCGCGCTCGACGGCGGCGAAATCGCGTTCTTTCTCATCGACGCGTTCGCTTCCGACAGCCTGCTCGCCGAGCCCGTCCGCCTCGTCGCCGCCAACGCGAGCCGCACGGTGACCCTCCACTTCAGACAGCACTTCGTGCCGGAGGACCGGTTCACGGGGACCCAGCCCTACGTCGAATGGCAGCGCAACGAGGCGCCGGGTTCGGCGATCAACGGCTTTCTCGCCCTCGGCGTGGCGCGACGGTGCAGCATGCTGACGGACGGCGGGTTTGAATCCGAGATCGAGGCGTGCCGTGCGCTTCTGCTCGGCCCGGACATCCCCGAGGCCCGCGCGACAGCCTCAGAGCTGGCCATCCGGGCGGCCCAGACCCTGATCGTCCACATCGGAAGCCGCTCGGTGCTCATGGAAAACCACGCCCAGCGCCTCATGCGAGAGGCCGCGTTCCTCTTGGTGTTCGGAACGCGGCCTCTCATCAAGGAACGGCTGCTAGGCAAACTCTCCCGCTAGCACCTCGGCGATCTGGGCCGCGTTGAGCGCGGCGCCCTTGCGCAGGTTGTCGCACGTGACGAAGAAGTCGAGTGCGCGCGGGTCGTCGACCGCGCGCCGGATGCGCCCCACCCACGACGGGTCGGTGCCGACCGCGTCGATGGGCATCGGGAACTCACCGGACGCCGGGTCGTCGACCACGATCACGCCGGGCGCGCCGCGCAGCACCTCGCGCGCGCCGTTGGCGTCCACTTCGGACCCGAACACGGCGTGCACCGCGACGGAGTGCCCGGTGACCACGGGCACGCGCACGCACGTGGCGCTCACCTTGAGATCGGGCAGGCCCAAGATCTTGCGGGACTCGTTGCGCATCTTGAGCTCCTCGCTCGACCAGCCCTGGTCCTTGAGCGAGCCGGCCCACGGCACCACATTGAGCGCCAGCGGGGCGGGGAACGGCCCGAGGTCCTCGCCCACGGCGTGGCGCACGTTGCCGGTGCGCTGGCCGAGCTGGCGGTCGCCGGCCACCTTGACGATCTGGTCGTACAGCGTTTCGGCACCGGCCACACCCGCGCCCGAAACCGCCTGGTATGACGCGAGGACGAGCTCCTTGAGCCCATATTCCCGGTGCAGCGGCGCGATCGCGACGATCATCGCGAGCGTGGTGCAGTTGGCGTTGGCGATGATGCCCTTGGGCCGGTTGCGCACCTGCTCCGGGTTGATCTCCGGCACGACCAGCGGCACATCGGGATCCATCCGGAACGTGCCGCTCTTGTCGATGACCACCGCGCCGCGCGACGCGGCGATCGGCGCCCACACGGCCGAGACCTCGTCGGGCACGTCCATCATGGCCACGTCGACGCCGTCGAACGCCTCCTCCGACAGCGCGATGACCGTGACCTCCTCGCCGCGCACCATGAGCTTGCGCCCGGCCGAGCGCGGGGAGGCGATGAGCCTGATTTCACCCCAGATGTTGGCCCGGCTGGACAGGATGTCGAGCATGACCGTGCCGACGGCACCGGTCGCGCCGACCACCGCCAGGGTGGGACGTCTACTCATCAGGTCACCTTCCCGTTCCGGCGTAGACGACGGCCTCGCCGTCTCCGCCCAGTTCAAATGCCTCGTGCACGGCCCGTACGGCCTTGTCGAGCTCCGTGTCACGGCAGACTACCGAAATCCGGATCTCGGATGTCGAGATGATTTCGATGTTCACTCCTGCTTTGGCAAGCGCCTCGCAGAAGGTCGCCGTCACACCGGGGTGGGAGCGCATGCCCGCCCCAACCAGGGAAACCTTGCCGACATGGTCGTCGTAGAGCAGGCCCTTGAATCCGACCCTTTCCTGGATCTTCTGCAGCGCGGCCATGGCCGCCGGGCCGTCGTCCTTGGGCAGCGTGAAGGAGATGTCGGTGCGCCCGCTCGCCTCCGTCGACACGTTCTGGACGATCATATCGATGTTGATCTCAGCGTCGGCCACCGCGCGGAAGATCGAGGCCGCCTCGCCCGGCTCATCCGGGACCGAGACGATCGTGATCTTCGCTTCGCTCCGGTCGTGCGCCACACCGGTGATCATTGCCTGTTCCACGGGGAGAGCCTCCATCGATCCGGACACCATCGTGCCCGCCTTTTCCGAATATGACGAGCGCACATGCAGCGGCACGCCGAACCGCCGGGCATATTCCACGCTGCGCAGATGCAGGATCTTCGCGCCGCACGCGGCCAGCTCCAGCATCTCCTCATAGGTAATCTGGTCGATCTGCCGGGCGTTCTTGACGATGCGCGGGTCGGCGCTGAACACCCCATCGACGTCGGTGTAAATCTCGCACACGTCGGCCTTGAGCGCGGCCGCCAGCGCCGCGGCCGTGGTGTCGGAGCCGCCCCGGCCCAGCGTCGTGATGTCCTTGGTGTCCTGCGAGACGCCCTGGAAGCCCGCCACAATCACGATCGCGCCCTCGTCGAGCGCGCCGCGCAGCCGGCCCGGCGTCACATCGATGATCCTCGCCTTGCCGTGCGAGGCGGTCGTGATGACACCGGCCTGCGAGCCGGTGTATGAGCGAGCCTCGTATCCGAGGTTGTGAATGGCCATGGCGAGCAGGGCCATCGATATCCGCTCGCCCGCCGTCAGCAGCATGTCGAACTCGCGGCCCGGCGGCAGCGGGCTCACCCGGTGCGCGAGATCGATCAATTCGTCGGTCGTGTCGCCCATCGCGGACACCACCACGCAGACGTCATTGCCTGCCTTGCGGGTCGCGACGATCCGCTCCGCGACGCGCTTGATCCGCTCGGCGTCGGCAACCGAGGATCCGCCATACTTCTGCACCACCAAAGCCACGCCAACAGCTTAATGGCGATCCGGCGGGCACTCTCCGTGTCAATCTCACGCTTCGGGCCCAGATGAAAAAACGTCATTTGGGGGTACCGGTTACGGCGCGCATCTGCAGGAGCGAACCTCGCTGCACGGGAAGAATTTGCGATGTGACCCGCGACACGGTGATTCCGGCAGCCGACTCCAGCCGCGCAACAGCACGGCTTCGCCTGAACGGAGTTTCAGTCCTCTACGCAGCGGCTGGCATCGGACGCTGCGCGCCGACTCCAGCCGCGCAACAGCACGGCTTCGCCTGAACGGAGTTTCAGCGGGGCTGCAGGCGGCAGGGGGGTCAGAATGTGCAAGTGATTCGCCCGCTCGCCCTCCCCCTGGTGGTCGCATTGCTGTTTGCCCAGGCCGCGTGCGGCGCGGGGCCCGTACCGGGTGCTCAGCCCACCCAGGGCGGGCCTTCGGCCGTACCCCCTAATGAGCAGCCCAGGACGCAACTCGCCGCACGGGCGGCCGCGGCGAAGGACCTCCGGCAGGCCGCCCTCTACACCTTGAAGAGCCCCGGCCGCCCGGACCGCACGGTGTCGGTCCAGCGGGCGACCGATGGATCCTGGCGGGTCGATGTGCCGGGCGGCGCGCATGACGGCGCGGTCGATATCGCGCTTGTCTTCACCGGCGGCATGCTGCACCAATGTGCCCTGCCGACGGGCGCCGAGCCGCGCTCGGGCTGCGTCAAACTCGACGGCGGCCTGCCCAAGACGTCCGACCCGAAGCTCTCGCACCTGTTCACCGACTGGCTGGACCTGTTCACGGAGCTGCGCCAGGCGCTGTCGGTCAGCGTGCTGCCGAAGCCGCTGGAGGGCGCGACCGGCGACTGCTTCGCCATCGAGTCGTCGGCGGTGTCGCTGCAAATGCCGCTCGACGCCGGAATCTATTGCTACGAAAGGGACGGCACGCTCTCGGCGGCGAAGTTCGGCGGGAGCACGATGGTGCTGAGCGGCCGCCCGGGCCCCGCG
>NZ_QJUG01000232.1 GCF_003426775.1 Allorhizocola rhizosphaerae
CACCGCGCCGGGCGTGCCGCGGCCGCTCCACTAGCCGCCACAGCCGCCTCCGCCGCCGCAACCACCCCCGCCTCCGCCTCCTCCGTCGCCGCCGCCACTCCCGCCGTGGCTGCTTCCGCTGCCATCACCGGCGGAGCCGCCGCCCGAGCCGCCGATGTAGCTGTTGCTGCCCGCCTGGAGCTGTCGCACGTCGGCCGCGCCGGCGAGCACCGGGTCGGCGTCCCACAGCACGGCCGTGCCGAACAGGCCGACGGCCATCGCGGTGGTCACGGGGTCGTATGTCTGCCAAGCGGGCCGATGGCTGCGGTCCAGGTGCCGGTATTTGCTCAGCAGCCGGAGCTGCGAATCCCGCCCGGCCCGGGTCAGCCGCGGCTGGCGCAGCAGCAGGACCAGCGCGACGGGTGCGAGCACCGCAAGCGTCAGGATCAGGAACCCGACCGGCTTGCCGCCCGCCGCCCCGGCGAAGACCCGCACAAGTCCAATCACGACGAGCCCGAGCAGCACCCACGCGCCACGCCGCGCGCTGCGCCGGGCCTCGCCGGACACGAGCAGCCCGCGCCGCTCCAGATCGGAGCGCAACTCGTCGAGGGCCGCGACGACTGATCGCTCCTGCCGGATCTGCGAGGCCCGCAGACCCTGGCCGGCGGCATGCAACGTCGCGGAGTCGAGCCCGGACGCGCCCACCGGCACGCCGCCCAGCCGCCGAAACCGGCCAGTCTGCTCATCCACGTCGATGACGCCGGCCTTGCGCAGCCAGGTCAGCGAGGCATGGACTGCCCGCTCGGGCCCACCCGACAAATACGCCGCCTGGCTCGGCGAAAGCGCTTCGGCGCGCACATCATTGTCACCGCGCCACAGCCGGCGCCGGTGCGCCAGCGTCGCGACGAGGGCCAGGCCCGCCGCCGCGATGAACCACCACAGGAACGTCTGGCTGGGGATCCCCCACGTGTGCTCCATGCCACCCATGGTGCAACACCCGTGCGACATCTTCAGACCCGCCGATCCAGCGAGAAAATCCGATTCGGCGGTACCGATTCCGGGCACAAACATTGTCATGACCGGCCAGTTCCCGGAGAAGCCGCAGAGCGCGCTCAACCTGCGCCTCCTGCTCACCCTGTTCGGGCTGGCGTGCACGATCGTGCTCGGGTTCCTCGCCGTCAACTTCCGCAACTTCGGCCTCGCGGTCTTCACGGTCATCCTCGGCGTCATCACGATCGTCGACCTCGTGATCATCTTGATCCGCCGCAGGCGGCGCAGGCGGCGCGAGCCCGGCGCGCATCACTCGGTCTTCGAGTGACCCCGCCTTCGTACCGTCTCCTCAATCAGGTCCAGTACCGGCCCGAAGTCGTCGGCCGACCCGCCCATGGCCAGGCGTTTGACCATGCCGTCATAGGCCAGCTCCAGGAAGTTGGTCAGCACACCCAGCGGGATGTCGTCGCGCAGCGCGCCCGCCGTGGCCTGCCGCTCCAGCCGTTGCCGCGTCGCCTTCGTGATCGCTTCGTCGTGCGCGGCCCAGCGCTTGGCGAACTCGGGATCGGTGCGCAGCCGCCGCGCCACCTCCAGCTGCGTGCCCAGCCAGCCCGCCGACTCGGGATCCGACGCCCGCTGCACCAGCTCACGCATGACCTGCACCAGCCCGTGCTGCGCGACCGTCGCGGCCATCTCGACCGCGTCGTCCTCGGCCACGGCCAGGAACAGCGAGTCCTTGTCGCGGAAGTGATGGAAGATCGCGCCACGGGACAGCCCGGTCGCGTCCTCAAGCCTGCGCACCGTGGCGCCCTCGTAACCGTATCGGGCGAAGCATGCCCGCGCAGCTGCGAGGATCTCCTGCCGCCGGGCCTCGAGTTGGTCCTGACTCACCCGAGGCATAGGGTCACCGGGGAGCGCGGAGGCTGGGCCAGTCTGGACACGGACTGATCCTAATCCGTACGTACGGTTGGCACACTTGTTCGGGCGTGCCGTGAGAAATTGTCACAGGCTCGTGGAAGAATGCCTCTCCGGCAAGGTCGTCCAGAAAGGCGTTAGGCAAGCAAGGGTCATCTAGGAACGGTCGTCTCAGCTCTGGGAGGAAGCGCTGTGGACCTGGGCCAACTGACCAGCACCTGGGTTCCGACCTGGGTGATGGTGCTCGTCGTGTCGGTGCTGACGCTGTCGCTGTTCATCGGGGTGCCGCTCGCGCGGTCCGCCGGGCGCAGGCGCGGCCACCGGCTCGCGCACCCGGAGGCGTTCGCGACCATGCGTGAGAAGGCCAAGGACACCGCGCTGTTCCTCGCCGCGCTCATCCCCTCCCTGCTGGTCTGGCTGGCCGTGATGGGCGTGTCCTTCATCGGCCTCACCGGCTTCGCGGCAGACGTCATGCAATGGCAGCACTGGACAAACATCCTGGTGCCGCTGAGCCTCGACGGCATCAGTGTCTCGTTTGGAGCGTGGGCCTTCGTCGCGGTCAAGCGGGGTCGGCATCCCGGCCGTGCTTACAAGATCGTGCTGGCCGCCGCCACCATGTCGGCCGTGCTCAATTTCGTGCACGGGCGTGACCGCTGGTCCATCTGGGCCGGGGCCTATCTCGCCTTCCTGTCGTTGGCGGGCATGGCCATGTTCCACGAGCTGCTCGACCAATTCATGGCTGCCTATGACGACGAGGTCGCGCTGAAGACCCGCTACCCACGTTTCGGGCAGCGCTGGATATACGCGCCAGTGTCGACCTTCGCCGCCCGGCGCGCCTGGATCGTGCACCCGCCTGAGGAGGCCCTGCGGCCCACGGTCCGCAACGCGCTCGACCATCTGCAGGCCGTGCGCGACGCCAAACGACAACGAAGACTCGACGGCGCGCTGCACGTGCGCGAGGAGCAGCAGGCCAAACTGTTGGAGGTCCAGGCCAAAGCAGAGGTGCGCCGGGCCAAGGCAACTGCGGGCCGGCGCGGTGGCGACGTGCCACACCGATCGATCCTCGTGCCGGCGCAGCCGTTGCCACCGCAGCAACCCCAGCCACAGCCGCAACCAGAGCCGCAGGCGCCTGCGCTGACATCGCCGCCTCCGCCGCCCCCGCCCCCGCCGTCCGTGCAGGGCACGGTGCTCGATCCCGACACACGCTCGCAGATCGCCTCCGTGCTTTCGACCAACACCAGCGCCCGCGAGGTGCTCGGGCGCAGGCCCATGGCCGAGCAGCGGCGCGGCGACGACACGGTCAACAACACGACCACCAACGGGCGCGACGCGATCGGCCGCAAACCGCTGTCGACCCAGCGCAGCGAGGAGACCCAGCGCATGATCGCCGAGGCCATCGCCATGGGCGAAGACGTGCAGCCCGAGGCCGTCATGGATTGGGTGCAGCGCCAGTTCGGCGGGCAGAGGCCGAGCTACACCTGGGCGCGCGACCAGATCCTGACCGTGCGCAGCCGCGACGCCGTCGGCCTGGACGCCGATCTCGTGTAACGCCACCAGGCACCCCGGCCAGCCCGGATGCGCCGGTGGTCGGGCGGCCGCCGCCACACGGCGAGACGCTGGGCCCCGCGGGTGGTACCTGCGCAGAAGTGAAAATTGTCCGGCGCAAATGACGCGGAAGTGTCACTGGCCGTTTCGATTTGGACACGAAGGGGGCTTCACCGGCGTGTCTTGAGTCACGTATCGTGCCCGCGTGCCCTTATTGCTGCTGGACCTCGATAACACCCTCGTGGACCGGGACACCGCGTTCCGGACCTGGGGTGCTCGATTCCTCGCCGCGATAGGCGCTCCCGCCTATGACATCGACTGGTTGGTGGACGTGGACGCGGATGGGCTGATGTCCCGGTGGGATCTGGCCGACGCCATTCGCAACCGTTACGGCTTGCGCGAATCGGTGGTGGATCTGGTGGATGAGCTACACGAGGGCCAGGTCGAGTGCACCAAGTTCGATCCCATGGTGGGTGCGGCGCTGCGCATCGCGGCGGACGCCGGTTGGGTACCGGTAATTGTCACCAACGGCGAGACCCGGCAACAGGAAGGAAAGATCCGACATACGGGTCTGGACCGGTTTGTTGCCGACTGGGTGGTCTCGCAGGAGGTCGACTGCCGCAAGCCCAATCCGCGCATCTTCGAGATCGCCGCCGACCGGGTGCGGATGAGCCTGCGCGGCGCGTGGATGATCGGCGACGGGCCGGAGGCCGACATCGGGGGCGCGACGACCGTGGGCATCCCGAGCGTCTGGATCCACCGCGGTCGCAAGTGGACGGAGCGCCGATTCGGCCCGACCCGCATCGCCGACGGCGTGATCCAGGCGGTGGCCGCCGTGCTCGCGGCGGACCAGCCATACCGCATGCGGTGAAAGTCACTTGACACGTTTCGCCCGTGGCCCGCTAGGCTGACGGACGTTGCCACAAACCGAGCTCTGAGCGGAAGGAGGAGATGAGCGGATGACTGTCGTGGTTGTGTTCTGCCCTGCGCTCGTTCGAATTTCCCCTTCCTCACAAGGAGCCTTGCGTTGCCCAAGCAAAAGCGTCGCAACAGGTTTGACGACGACGATCTGACTTTCGAAAAAAGCTATTCCGAGGACATCGCCTGGGACGAGACCCCGGACGCGCCCGAGACGGGCGACCGCTGGTCCACATGGGACCTGTCCACACCCACCGAAAAGGGCCCACAGCCGTGGCCCGACTGGCTCGTGACCGAGCTCGCCGCCGTTGACACCGAGCACGGCGTGCTCAAGACGGGCAAGGAGGCGGACGCCTGCCTCATCACGCGCGCGGTGCCTGGCACAGACCGCGCGTGCCTGATGGTGGCCAAGCGCTACCGGGCGCACGACCATCGCATGTTCCACCGCGACTCCGGTTACCTTGAGGGCCGCCGGGTGCGTGCCTCCCGGGTCAACCGGGCCATGTCCAACCGCAGCGACTTCGGCAAGGAGGCGATCGCGGGACAGTGGGCGGTCGCCGAGTTCGGCGCGCTGTGCCACATGTGGGAGCTGGCCAAGCAGATGCAGGTCGAGCCGTTCACGCCCTATCCGGTGCAGATTCTGGGCACGGAGGTGCTCATGGAGTACATCGGCGAGCCCGACGGCACGGCGGCCCCGCGTCTGGCCTCCGTCCGCACGGACGACGAGGCAGGATTGCGAAACCTGTGGGACCAGATGATGGTCGCGCTGACCGTCATGACCCGTGCCGGCTACGCCCACGGCGACCTGTCGCCGTACAACATCCTGGTCCACCGTGGCCGCCTGGTCGTGATCGATCTCCCGCAGATCGTCGACATCGTGGCCAACCCGCAGGGCCGGCGGTTCCTGGAGCGCGACGTGCACAACGTCGTGAGCTGGTTCCAGGCCCGCGGACTGTCCGATCTGGATGAATCGAAGGTGCTGGCCGAGCTTGTCGTCTAACGGCGGGGCCCGACCAGATCGGCGGGGTCGAGCTTGATAGTGATCATCTCGGCCCCGGGTCCGATCACCAGCGGGATGTCGTGCGTCTCGCCCGCGGCGAACAGGTGCTCACTGCGCTCGCCGTCGAGGAACAGCTGCACGACGATCGCGGGCAGCGGTCCAAAGTGGTCCTTCCAGCTGCGCAGCTCAACCCGCCAGTAGCAGGGAATCCCGGCCTGCGCATAGAGCCCGGCCTTCGTGACCCGGTCGACCGTCGTGCTCGACGGCGACACGACCTCGACCACGGTGTGGACAGTCTCGACCGGCAGGCCGCGTTTGAGCACGGTCATGTCCCCGGTGGTGATCACTAGATCCGGCACTGGGCCGTCGCCGGAAGGCATGCGCACCGCCATAGCCGTGACGGCGTCAACCTGCCGGGGCAGATGAGGCAGCAGGATTCTGCCGATGCGGTCGGCGGCGAGATTGTGCGCGGGGGTGGGGGTGGGTGTCACGACGAGCTGTCCGTCCAAGACCTCGTAACGCAGATCGCCCTCGGGTAGATCGAAGAGCGTGTCCACGGTGAAGGGAGGCTTGGGCTGCCACCAGCCGGACTTGCGCCCGCCCGGCTGAGAGCGGCCTACCGTGACAGGCTGCGCGGTCATTTCGTCTCCTTCATCATCGACATCCCGCATCCTTACACGATAGGCCGACATCGTCGTCCGACATGCTTTGTAGACTAAGTAACGATAGTATAACTAGTGTTCGATCATCTTGCGGAGCACGTATTGCAGGATGCCGCCGTGCCGGTAATAGTCGGCCTCGCCGGGCGTGTCGATCCGGACGACAGCGTCGAACTCGACGTCGCCCGCCTTGACCCGAACCGTCCGCGGGGTCGTGCCCTCGTTCAGAGCCTCGATCCCGGTGATGCTGAACGTCTCCGAACCGGCCAGCCCCAGCGAGTCGGCCGTTTCACCGGGCGGGAACTGCAACGGGAGCACGCCCATGCCGATCAGATTCGACCGGTGAATGCGCTCGTACGACTCCGCGATGACCGCCCGCACGCCCAGCAGCGCCGTGCCCTTGGCCGCCCAGTCGCGCGACGACCCTGACCCGTACTCCTTGCCCGCCAGGATGACCAGCGGCACGCCCGCCGCCTGGTATGCCTGCGACGCGTCGTAAATCGGCTCCTGCTCACCGGACAGGTGATTCAGCGTGAACCCGCCCTCGACGCCCGGCACCAGCTGGTTGCGCAGCCGGATGTTGGCGAACGTCCCGCGGATCATCACCTCGTGGTTGCCGCGCCGCGACCCGTACGAGTTGAAGTCGGTCCGCGCCACGCCGTGCTCGGTCAGGTACTTGCCGGCCGGCGAATCGGGCTTGATGGACCCGGCCGGCGAGATGTGATCGGTCGTCACCGAATCGCCGAGCTTGGCCAGCACGCGCGCTCCCGCGATGTCCCGAACCGGCACCGGCTCCGGCGTCATGCCCTCGAAGTACGGAGGCTTGCGCACATATGTCGAAGACCCGTCCCAAGCGAACGTGTCACCGGTCGGCGTCGACAGCGAGGTCCATCGCTCGTCACCGGCGAACACATCCACATAACCCTTGCGGAACATCTCCGCCGAAACGGCTTGAAGAATTGTTTCCTGTACCTCTTGCGGCGTCGGCCAGATGTCCTTCAAGTACACCGGCTTGCCTTCAGACGACGTCCCGATCGGCTCGCTCGTCAGATCGATGTCCATCGTCCCGGCGATCGCATACGCCACGACCAGCGGCGGCGACGCCAGGTAATTCATCTTCACGTCCGGCTGGATGCGCCCCTCGAAGTTGCGGTTGCCCGAAAGCACCGAAACCACGGCGAGGTCGTGCTCGTTGACGGCCGCGCTGATCGGCTCGGGCAGCGGCCCCGAGTTGCCGATGCATGTGGTGCAGCCATAACCCACCAGGTGGAAGCCGAGCTTCTCCAGGTACGGCAGCAACCCCGCCTTCTCGTAGTAGTCCATGACCACTTTGGACCCGGGCGCGAGCGTCGTCTTGACCCACGGTTTGGACGTGAGCCCGAGTTCCACGGCCTTGCGCGCCAGCAGCGCCGCGCCCAGCATGACCTGCGGGTTGGACGTGTTGGTGCACGACGTGATCGAGGCGATCACCACCGCGCCGTGGTCGAGCTCGAAGTCCTCGACCTTCACCCGCTTCGAGGCCCGTCCTTTCACGACGGTCTCGGCCGCGTGCGGCTGGCCACCACCGTTTTCGGCGAACACGGCCGGCGAGTCCGACGCCGGGAACGACTCGGCCGACGCCTCGTCGACCGGCGACTCGATCCCGTCGGACACGTAACCGCCAAGCGCCGCACGGAAGTCCGCCTTCGCGTCCGTGAGTGGCACCCGATCCTGCGGCCGCTTGGGCCCGGCGATCGAAGGCACGATCGTGCCCAGATCCAGCTCCAGATATTCCGAATAGGACGGTTCGTGCGAGGGGTCGTGCCACAGCCCCTGCGCCTTCGCATACGCCTCGACCAGCGCGACCTGCTGCTCGTTGCGCCCGGTCAACCGCAGGTACGCGATGGTCTCCCCGTCGATCGGGAAGATCGCGCACGTGGACCCGAACTCCGGGCTCATGTTGCCGATCGTCGCCCGGTTGGCCAGCGGCACCGACGTGACACCCGAGCCGTAGAACTCCACGAACTTGCCGACCACCCCGTGCTTGCGCAGCATCTCGGTGATGGTGAGCACCAGGTCGGTCGCGGTCGTGCCCGACGGCATCTCCCCATGCAGCCTGAACCCGACGACCTTCGGGATCAGCATGCTCACCGGCTGCCCGAGCATGGCCGCCTCGGCCTCGATGCCGCCGACGCCCCAGCCCAGCACGCCCAGACCGTTGACCATCGTGGTGTGCGAGTCGGTGCCGACCACCGTGTCCGGATAGGCCTGCCCTCCGCGTGGCATCACGACGCGGGCCAGGTGCTCGATGTTCACCTGGTGCACAATGCCGGTCCCCGGCGGTACCACCTTGAATTCGTTGAAAGCCGTTTGGCCCCACCTCAAGAACTGGTACCGCTCGCGGTTGCGCCCATACTCAATCTCCACATTGCGCTCGAACGCGTCCGGCCGCCCGAACACATCGGCGATCACCGAGTGGTCGATGACCAGCTCCGCCGGGGCGAGCGGGTTCACCTTCGACGGGTCGCCACCCAGCTCCCGCACGGCCTCACGCATCGTCGCCAGGTCGACGACACACGGCACGCCGGTGAAGTCCTGCATCAGCACGCGCGCTGGGGTGAACTGAATCTCCACGCTGGGCTCCGCCTTCGGGTCCCAACCGCCCAGCGCGCGGATGTGCTCTGCCGTGATGTTGGCCCCGTCCTCCGTCCGCAGCAGGTTCTCCAGCAGGATCTTCAGGCTGAACGGCAGCCGCTCGTGTCCTTCGACCCGGTCTATCTTGAAAATCTCATAGCTTGCGTCGCCGACGCCGAGCTGGCTCTTCGCACCAAAGGTGTCGAGGCTGGCCACCGTTTGCTCCTTCGATCTCACCACGCTGTCGTTCTAAACCGTACGTCCGTCTTGTTAAAACCGCAACCCGCGTGACAGACTCCCCACATGTTGCACCACGTCCAGCTTGCCTGCCCCGCGGGGCACGAGACTGCGCTTCGCGAGTTCTACATCGACGTGCTCGGCATGACGGAGAAACCCAAACCCCCGCAACTCGCGGCCCGGGGTGGTTGCTGGTTCTTTGACGAGTACGACGCGGAGCTTCACCTCGGCGTCGAGCCCGATTTCCGGCCCGCGCGCAAGGCTCACCCGGCCCTGCTGCGCCCCGATCTCGACTCGCTCGCAGCCCGCCTCACGGCGCACGGTTACCCCGTGACGTGGGGCAATGACGAACTACCCGGCTTGCGCCGCTTCCACACGCACGACTGCGTCGGCAACCGCCTGGAATTCCTGGCGCCCGCCAACTGAGCTGAACGTCTTCACCAGCCGCCGGACCGGCTCCCGGTCACCCTCGATGGCCAGCGCGTCCAGGGCCAGCTCGCCGTTGAGAACCGCGTTGAACGTGTGCTGATCCGTGGTGACGGTCGTGTCGGGACGCACGGCCTCGCCGCGCGCCAGGTCGGTCAGCCGTCCATCCACGACGGTCATGCGATAGGTGTCGCGGCCTAGGCTCACCTGCAGCGTCGCGTCCCACCCGGTCGACTCCGGCGGCCAGAACGTGCGTGTCCCGAGCATCACGGTGTCGTTGGTGACCGTGCCTTCGCGTGCGTTGGGGGAGCGCATGCCCCACCTGGCCAGGGCCTGAAACACGGGCTCAAGCTCGGCTCCCCACTCGGTGAGCTCGTAGACCTGCACCCGCGCGGGAGCGGGAAGCGTGTGCTTGCGCAGAACCCCGGCCACCTCCAGGTCGCGCAGCCGCTGGGTGAGCACGTTTGGCCCGGCCTTGGGGAGGCTCACCTGCAGGTCGTTGAACCGCCGGGGCCCCAGCCGCAGCTCGCGCACCACGAGCATGGCCCACCGGTCTCCGACCACGTCGAGCGAGTGCGCCACCGGGCACGCCTCGCCATACCCGCGCCTACACCGGCCGCGACCTGACGCTCGACGCCCTGCGCATCCTCGACGCGCTCGGCATCGCGCAGGCCCACCTCGTGGGCATCTCCATGGGCGGCGGCATCGCGCAAGAGATCGCCATAGAGCATCCCGAGCGGGTCATCACGCTGACCCTGATGTCCACCAGCCTGCTCGGCGACGACCTGCCACCGCCGGCCGACCGCATCAGCAAGATGTTCAGCGAGCCCGCCCCGAGTCCGGATTGGACGGACCGCGCGGCGGTCATCCAGTCGTTCATGGACATGGAGCGGGCGTTCTCCGGCTCCATCCCGGTCGACGAGGAGCGCACTCGCGCCATCGCCGGGCGCATGTTCGACCGCACCCGCGACGTCGCCGCGAGCATGACCAACCACTGGATCCTCGAAGGCGGCGACAGCGAGCCGATTCGCCCGCGGCTCGGCCAGATCACCGCGCCCGCGCTGGTCATCCACGGCACCGAGGACCCGCTGTTCCCGTTACCGCACGGCGAGGCCCTGGCCCGCGAGATCCCCGGCGCGACCCTGCTCCCGATCGAGGGCATGGGCCACCAAATGCCCCCACCCCAGGTCTGGGATGAGGTCGTCGCGGCGATTCTTCCCGTGCGAAGACCGGAGACCAAGAGCGATCAGCGGGTCGTTGACATGTCATCAATCCTGCGCGTAGCTTCGGTTCCATGTCGACGAGACGGCTTCGTGTTCTTGTCTTGGTGTGCGGCACCCGCCCGGGCGCTCTGGGCCCGGCCGTGCTCCAATGGCTGATCGACACGATCACGCCTCGGGCGGCGGAGCTGGGCGTCGAACTGGTGCCGGTGGTTCTCGCCGACCTGAAGCTGCCCTTCCTCGATGCGCAGGAGCATTCGTCATCAGGCGTCCACCGACAGGAACACCTCGACCGATGGAGCGCGATCGCGGACGCGGCCGACGGGTTCATCGCGGTCACGCCGGAGGACGACCACGGGATTCCGGCGATTCTGAAGAACGCCCTCGACCACCTCCACACCGAGGGGGCGTGGAAACCGATCGGTTTCGTGAGCTATGGCAACACCTCGGCGGGCGCCCGCTCCGTCGAGCACACCAAGCAGGTGGCGACCGCGCTGCGCATGGTTCCGCTGGGCGCCACGGTCGCCATGCGCATCGATGACCCGTTGGGCAAGGAGCGGCTAGGGCCGGATGCCACCCGCGATGCGGCGAGCGTCGACCTCCTGGACGAGCTGGTCCGGGTCGCCAACGCCCTGCGGCCAATGCGCGAGCGCACACGAGCCGGGACACTGCCCGGCCCCTTGCCGGGGTCCTATGTGAGGAGGCTGACCCCAGACGACGCGCCCGAGGTCACCGTGCTGCAGCGGTGCTGCTGGGTGGAGGAGGCGGTCGTCAACGACACCATGGCCATACCGGCACTGCATGAGTCGCTGGAGGAGGTGCGTCAGTGGCTGGTGAGCTGGCACACCAGCGGCATCTGGCTCGACGGCAGGCTGCTGGCGATGGTCCGAGTCCGCGCCATCGACACCGACTTGCACCTGGGTCGGCTCGCCGTCGTGCCCGATCTGCGCGGCCGAGGACTGGGCCGATGGCTGTTGCGCGCCGCCGAGGCCGCCGCCGGACCGGACCACCGCCGCATCGTGTTGTTCACCGGCGCCAAGAGCCTGCGCAACATCGACCTCTACCGCAGCGAGGGCTACCAGCCTGTGTCACCCGCTGACCCGGACGGAACCGTCTGCCTCGTCAAGGACGTATCCGGTAAGCGGTGGTGACTCAGCCGGTCACGCCGGAGGAGCGCAACGAGATCGCCTTGAGGAAGATCTCGTCGATCTTCGCGGGGTCGGGCGCGACGAACACGCCGCCGCCCGTGACCTTCGTGACTTCCTCCAGCGGGGCGGATTTCACGTCCGGACCGATGCCGATGATGATCAGCTGAACGGGCTTCTTCGGGTCGGCGATCTGCTTCAGTTTGGCCTGCAGATCGGCGTGCGAGATGCCGCCGCCCGGGTCGTCGTTGCCGATGCCGTCGGTCAGGATGACCATCGAGTTGACCCGGCCCGGGTCCCAATCCTTTTGCACCGCTTGATATCCGGCGAGGATCGTGTCGTAGAGCCCGGTGTCGCCCTGCGGTTTGGCCTGGATCGAGTTCAGCCTGGCCAGCAGCTGGCTGCGCTGCGCCGACAGCGGCCCGATCGGCGAGAGCTCCTGCCAGTCCTGGTTGTTGGCGAGGTTGGTGGAGAACACCCACAACCCGACTGCCCACGAGTCGTCGAACAGGCCCAAACCGCGCCGGGCGGCCTCCAGCGTGAGCTGGATGCGGGTCGCGCCGCCGGCGGTCGGCACGCGCTCGGCCATCGTGCCGGAGATGTCGATGACCGCGAGCATGCGGGCGGGCAGGGTCACCGCGACCCACGTGGATAGGGCCCGCTCGACCGCGGCTGCGACCTCACTGCGCTGTGCCGCGGTCGGCGGGGGCGTGATCACCGGGGCGGGGGAGCCCTGCGGTGCGGCGAAATTGTTGCCCGGCAGGCCGTCGCTCCCGCGCAGTCCGTCGGCCGCGAGCCGGTCGCGGAACGACGACTCCTGCAGCGCACTGCGCAGCGCCGCCGCGGCGGCCGCCTTGGCACCGTCCGAATCGGACAGCACGGCGTACGGGTAGTCGAGCGCGACCGGCGCGGGCTCGATATACAGCGCGGCCAGCTTGATCGGAGGCTTGGCCGCGTTGTACGCGATTACGGCCTGTTCCGACAGCGCGGCCGCGCTCAACCCCGACGCGATCGCCGCCGGGTCGGTCGAACGCGGGAACCGCGCGAGCAGATCCTGCCGCAGCTGCGAGCGCCCGGAGGCCAGCGTGCGCAGCGCGGCGGTCGCGGCGGCCTGCCCGTTGGGTGACCCGCTCGCCGCCGCGCCGAGTGCGAGCAGCCCGGACAGCGCTGCCGCGTCGCGGGTGGGC
>NZ_QJUG01000233.1 GCF_003426775.1 Allorhizocola rhizosphaerae
CCCGCAGGGCCCGCCGTGCGGCCGTCAGCCCGATTCCCGGGGTCTGTGTGGACGCAAGCCGCACCCGCCGCAGTGACCGGCTCCACGCCGCGAACTCGGCCACCCGCGCGGCGGCCGCGGCGAGCCGCTCCTCCGGCAGCGTCCCCGCCACCACGGCATCGACGATCGCGTCGCGCAGCAGCACGGCCACCTCCTCGGTGGCCGTCTCGCCGCCCACGCAGATCGCGTCGGCGCCCGCCGCGAGTGCGAGCACCGCCGCCCGCGCGAGCCCGTACCGCCGCGCGACCGACGCCATCTCGATGCCATCGGTCACGACCATCCCCGTGAACCCCATCCGCCGCCGCAACAGGTCCACGAGCACGGCTCGGCTCATCGTGGCCGGGTGTTCCCCGTCGATCGCGGGCACGAGGATGTGCGCGGTCATGATGGCCCGTGCGCCCGCCTCGATGGCCGCGCCGAACGGGTGCAGCTCGACATCGTCCAAACGCGACGGTTCCGCTTCGATGACGGGCAGCCCGTGGTGCGAGTCGACGCCGGTGTCGCCGTGCCCGGGGAAGTGTTTGGCGCAGGCGCCGACGCCCACCGATTGCAGGCCGCGCACCCATGCCGCCGCGTGCCGCGATACCAACTTGGGGTCGGCGCCGAACGAGCGCACGCCGATGACCGGGTTGGCCGGGTTGTTGTTCACATCGACGGTGGGCGCGTAATTGAGCGTGACCCCGGCCGCCGCGAGCTGCGCGCCGATGTCGGCCGCCACGGCCTGCGTGAGGGCCGGGTCGTCGACGAACCCGAGCGCGCAGTTGCCGGGCCGCCTGCTGCCCGAGGTGACCTCCAGCCGGGTCACGTCGCCCGATTCCTCGTCGATGGCGATGATGACGTCCGGGTTTTCCTCGGCAAGCCCCGCGGACAGGGCCGCGACCTGCTCGACGTCGACGATGTTGCGCCCGAAGAGGACGACTCCGCCGAGTCCCTCCGACAGACGCCGCCGGATCCAATCCGGCGGCGTCGTGCCAACGAAGCCCGGCTGTAAGACGGCGTCGGCCAGCCGTATCAGGCTTCCGTCGCCTCGGTTGCGAGCGACATCGTGGCGCGCGTGATCGGTGGCTGTCATCCGCTGTGGCTCCCCAGGTTTCGGTCGCGAGGTAGCCCACAGACTATTACTAAACTTTACTAACCAAAAGACCCACTGATCGTCGGGTAAAGGTCGCCATCCGGAGGAGTCCACGCGTCGGGGGCGGCGGCGATCTGCTCGCCGGAGCGGATGTCCTTCACCTCCGACGAGTCGGGGAACCACACGAACGGGATGCCGCGCCGCTCCGCGTAGCGGATCTGCTTGCCGTACTTGGCGGCGGTCGGCGAGACCTCGGTGGGAATGCCGCGGGCGCGAAGGGCGCCGGCGATCCGGTTGGCCGCACCCCGTGACGGCTCGTCGGCGAGCGCGACCAGCACGCAGGTTGGCACGGATCGGCTCGCCGTGAGCGCGTCGCGGCCGAGCAGGATGCCCAGAAGCCGCGTGATGCCAAGCGAGATCCCCACGCCGGGGAAGCGGTCGTTGCCCGATGTCGCCAGGTTGTCATAGCGCCCGCCGGAGCAGACCGATCCCGCCCGCTCGTAGCCCTGCATGATCGTCTCGTAGACCGTGCCCGTGTAGTAGTCCAGGCCGCGGGCGATTTTGAGCTCGGCGAAGCACAGACCCGGCGCGTGCTCGTTGGCCGCGTCGATGACCGTCGCGAGCTCGGCCAGGCCCTCGTCGAGCAGTGGATCGGACACGCCGAGCTTGCGCACCTCGTCCACAAAGGACGAATCCGGTGTGGAGATCTCGGCCAGAGCGAGGCACAACTTGGCCTGCGCATCGGCGACTCCGACCTGCGCGAGCTCCGCAGCCACGCCCGCCGGCCCGATCTTGTCGACCTTGTCCACGGCGCGGATCGCCGCCTCCGGGTCGACGATGCCCAGGCCCTGGTAGAAGCCTTTGAGCACCTTACGGTTGTTGATCTGCATGCGGATGGGCGGCAGCGGCAGCCCGCGCAGCACGTCGGCGATGATCAGCGGGAGCTCCGCCTCGTAGTGCGCCGGCAGCGTGTCGCGATCGACGATGTCGATATCCGCCTGGTAGAACTCCCGGTAGCGGCCTTCTTGCGGTCTCTCTCCGCGCCAGCATTTTTGGATCTGGTACCGGCGGAAGGGGAACTGCAATTTCCCCGAGTTCTCAAGCACGTAGCGGGCGAACGGCACGGTGAGATCGAAGTGCAGCCCCAGTGTGGAGTCGGACGTGTCCTTCTCGTCGGCCTGGAGGCGCCGCAAAAGATAGACCTCTTTGGACGTCTCGCCCTTCGCGAGCAGCGTTTCAAGCGGCTCGACGGCGCGCGTTTCGAGCGAGGTGAAGCCGTAGAGCTCGAAAACTCTCCGGGCTCTGTCGATCACTGCCTGCTCGACGATGCGCTGCGCCGGCAGCCACTCTGGAAAACCAGAAATAGCCATTATTCGGTACCCCTCAAAAGTCTGTTTAAAGGCCACGCGCGGGAGCGGAGCCTAGGAGCTCGCGCAGGAACGGGTTGTGCGCCCGCTCGCGGCCGATGGTCGTCTGCGGTCCGTGGCCGGGCAGCACGACGGTCTCGTCGGCCAGCGGCAGCACCTTGTCACGCAAACTGGCCATCATCTCCGTCATGTTGCCGCCCGGCAGGTCGGTGCGCCCGATGCTGTCGCGGAAAAGCACGTCGCCGCTGAAACACAGCGGTTCGCGCTCGGTGCCGCCGGCCATCCGGAACATCACCGACCCGCCGGTATGGCCCGGAGCATGGTCGACCAGCAGCTCCAGCCCGGCGATCGAGACGGTCGCGCCGTCGGTCAGCTCGGCGACGTCATCGGGCTCGCTCCACTCGAGCCCGCGGAAGAACACGGACGGGTCCATGCTCAGCGCCTTGGAGGGGTCTTTGAGCAGCTCACGATCTCGCGGGTGGATGTACGCGGTGATGCCGCGGGTGCCGCAGACGGGCGTCACGGAGAACGTGTGGTCCAGGTGCCCGTGGGTCAGCAGGACCGCGGCCGGGTGCAGCCGGTGCTCCGCGAGCACAGCGTCGAGCTGGTCGATGATGCCGATGCCGGGATCGATCACGACGCACTGCTCGTCCGGGGCGGCGGCGACCACGAAACAGTTGGTGCCGAACGCCTGCGCCGGAAAGCCCACGACCAGCACAACAAGCTCCTTCCATACGTGTCGTGGAGAGCCTAATGCTCAATCCTCGGTCACAGTTGGTAGGCGGACATAACCATTTACCGGACTTTGCCCGTACACTCGCCCCGGCGTGTATCCCTTTTCGAGTGGTGTGATGGAGGACACGGGTGGCTACAAGCAGTACCCGGCAGCGCAAGCTTGCGCGTGCGAAGCTTGACCGGCAGCTGGCCAGACGGGCCGATCGGGAGAGAAGGCAGCGACAGCTCAAAGCCGCTGCGGCCGGCGTTGTCACCCTCCTCGTCGCCACAATGGGCGGGCTATGGATCGGTGGAGTGTTCGACAAGGAGCCGCTTGCGCCGCCGGTGGCCAACGACTGCACCTGGAACGAGCAAAACGTCGCGGCCAACGCGGACCTCAAGGACGTCGACATGCCCAAGACCACGGGCATCGCCAACTCCGGCCAGTCGACGATGACCGTGCAGTTCAACTCCGGCACGGTGACCATCGACCTTGACCGCACGCTGGCCAAGTGCGCGGCCGAGGCCCTGGCGTATGTCGCCGGGAGCGGCTACTACACCGACACCAAGTGCCACGAGATCAACGAGGGCGCGCTGCGCTGCGGCGACCACTCCGGCTCGGGTAACGGCGGCGCCGCCTTCACCTGGGTCCCGGAGAACGTGCCCGCGCAGGCACCCGTGCCCAGCGCGGAGCCGTCCGTCTCGCCCGGCGCGTCCGAGGCCCCGACCGGCTCGCCCTCCGGGTCGCCGTCGCCCAGCAACTACGTGCGCTACCCGGCCGGGACCGTGGCGATGCAGCCCGGCGTCACCGGCAGTCAGTTCCTGATCTTCTACCAGGACTCGACGAGCACCGCCGAGTACTCGATCGTGGGCACCGTCCGCCCCGGCGGGCTCGACGTGATTAAGAAGATCGTTGATGCCGGTACCGTAGACAACGGCAAGGGCGCCAATACCAAGCCGAAGAACGATGTGATCATCCAGTCGTTGACGGTCGTGGACCCGGCCGCCCAGCCGAGCGCCATCCCGAGCACCGAACCGTCCACCCAGCCGACCGCCTCGACCCCGCCGACCGCATCGGCAACGCCCGGCAGCTGAGAAGTAACCAGGAGGATTGACCGTGAGTTCCACCAACACCCGCGAGCGGGCGGCCGCACGGGCCCGGCTCGAGCGTCAGATGGCGGAGAAGCTGGACGCGGCCCGCAAGCGCAAGCAGCGCTTGGCAATCGTCGGCGCGGCGGCTGGCGTGCTGCTGGTCGCCGGCGCGGTCATCTGGGCGGTCTCTTCGACAGGGGACAAGAACACCGGCGCGACCGATGCCACGCCGTCGGCCGAGCCCGGCAGCTGCATCTGGACGCCCGATGACATCACGCAGAACCCCGACCTCAAGGATGTCGGCGCGCCGCCCACCGGCAAGGCGCCTGACAAGGGCACGCAGACCATGACCATCCAGATGAACATCGGCACGCTGGAGGTCGAGGTCAACACGGCCAAGGCCCCGTGCACCGCGCGCAGCATGACGTACCTGGCGAGCAAGAACTTCTTCGACAACACCAAGTGCCACCGGATCACCACCGAGGGCATCAAGGTGCTGCAGTGCGGTGACCCGGCGGGCAAGGGCAGCGGCGGCCCGACGTACAAGATGGCCGAGGAGAACCTGCCCAACTTCACCGACGACCTGAAGAACTATCCGATCGGGACGATCGCGATGGCCAAGACGCAGCAGCCCAACTCGACGGGCAGCCAGTTCTTCATCGTCTGGGGCGACACGCCGCTTCCGGGGCAATATACGGTGCTCGGCAAGGTGACCAAGGGAATTGAGAAGATCCAGGAGGCCGCCAAGGCCGGCGCGAAGGACCCGGAGACCGGTGCCGACGCCACCGACGGCACCCCCAAGACCGAGGTCATCATCCAAGAACTCACCGTCACCGAGCCGCAGGCCTAATTTGCGGTCGCGGCCCCACTTTGCGGTCGATCATGAACTTACGTCCATGTTCGACGGTGTGTCGCCGCGTTAACTTCATGGTCGACCTGCGGCCTCTCCGGCGTGTCGATCATGAAGTTACGCATGCGACGCGTCGCTCGGCATGGATGTAAGTTCATGATCGACCTGTGAAGTCGGTCTGCTCGCTGGCCCGCATGCGCGACGCACTGCGCGCGCTCAAGATGATCGCATCGATCTCGGCCTCGAGGGCGTCGACGGCGTGGTGGATGCGGTCGGCGTCGGGTCCGGCGGGCAGCGCGTCGGCGTCCGGCCCGGCGGCCGGCGGGCGGCGTACAGGCGCAGGGCGGTCAAGGGAGTGCGGAGGCGGTGCGACAGGTCGGCCGCGATCTCGAAGGTACCCAAGTCGGTTGAATGTCGGACCCCTCTGAGAGAATGAGTCCCATGATCCGAACACATCAGGGCGGGACCCTGCGCGCCTCGCATGCCGGGCAGACCGTCACCCTCGCGGGCTGGGTGGCCCGCCGCCGCGACCACGGTGGAGTGACATTCATCGATCTTCGTGACGCGTCGGGCGTGGTGCAGATCGTGTTCCGTGATCAGGAGGAGGCGCATCACCTGCGCAACGAGTTCTGCGTGAAGGTCACCGGCACGGTCGAGCCGCGCCCGGCCGGCAACGAAAACCCCGAGCTGCCGACGGGTTCGATCGAGGTGATCGTCACAGAGCTGCAGGTGCTCAGCGAGTCCGCGCCGCTGCCGTTCCCGGTCGACGAGCATGTGACGGTGGGGGAGGAGGCGCGCCTGCGCCACCGCTATCTCGACCTGCGCCGCCCGGCCCAGGCCGCGGCGATGCGCTTGCGCTCCCGGGCCAACGCGATCGCCCGCGAGGTGTTGGGCGCGCGTGACTTCGTGGAGGTGGAGACGCCGACGCTGACCCGGTCCACGCCCGAGGGCGCGCGCGATTTCCTTGTGCCCGTGCGGCTGCAGCCCGGCTCGTGGTATGCGCTGCCTCAGTCACCCCAGCTGTTCAAGCAGCTGCTGATGGTCGCGGGCCTGGAGCGTTACTACCAGATCGCCCGCTGCTACCGCGACGAAGACTTCCGCGCCGACCGCCAGCCCGAGTTCACCCAGCTCGACATCGAGATGTCCTTTGTGGAGCAGGAGGATGTCATCGAGCTGGCCGAGGGGATCGTGCGCGCGCTGTGGAAGGAGCTTGCCGGGCACGAGATAGTGTCGTTCCCGCGACTGTCCTATCACGACGCGATGGACCGCTACGGCTCGGACAAGCCGGATCTGCGCTACGGTGTCGAGCTTTCCGAATTGACAGAATATTTTTCTGGTACGGAGTTCCGCGTCTTCCAAGCCGAATACGTCGGAGCGGTCGTGATGCCGGGCGGGGCCGCACAGACCCGCAAGGAGCTCGACGGCTGGCAAGACTGGGCCAAGGCGCGCGGCGCCCGCGGCCTGGCCTATGTGGTGCTTGACGCCGAGTCCGGTGAGGCCCGTGGCCCGGTCGCCAAAAACCTGTCCGAGGCCCACCTTTCCGGCCTCGCCGACGCCGTGGGCGCCAAGCCGGGTGACGCCATCTTCTTCGCCGCCGGACCGCGCCACGCCGCGCAGGAGCTGCTCGGCGCCGCACGCGTCGAGATCGCCCGCCGCACGGGCCTGATCGACGAGTCGGCGTGGTCGTTCTGCTGGATCGTCGACGCGCCCATGTTCGAGCCCGCCACCGACGAGGTGGGCCGGCAGATCGGGTGGACCTCGCTGCACCACCCGTTCACCTCGCCCAACGCCGATTGGGTCGACAACTTCGAGTCCGCGCCGGACAAGGCGCTGGCCTACGCCTACGACATCGTGTGCAACGGCAACGAGATCGGCGGTGGCTCGATCCGTATCCACCGGGCCGATGTGCAGAAGCGCGTGTTCAAGCTGCTGGGCATCTCCGACGAGGAGGCGCAGGACAAGTTCGGCTTCCTGCTGGAGGCGTTCCAATACGGGCCGCCGCCGCACGGCGGCATCGCCTTCGGCTGGGACAGGGTGTGCATGCTGCTGTCCGGCACCGACTCCATCCGTGACGTGATCGCGTTCCCGAAGTCGGGCGGCGGATACGACCCGCTTACCGGCGCGCCCACGCCGATCACGCCGCAGCAGCGCCGCGAGGCCGGGGTCGACGCGCAGACTCCGGCGCGCGCCAAGCAAGGCGCGGGCAGCACGGCCTGAGCGCGGCCTGCTCGACGGGGTAGCACACAGCTCGGCTTCGTTTGGGCGGGGTTGCCGAGGTTGGTGAGTCGCGTGCAGGCTGGGCGTGTCTGCCGTGCCGCGTGCTCGGCTTCGCCTGGGCGGCGTTTGCCGCCGTGGGTGAGCCAAAGGTGTTGCGAGCTAGGTTTTGCCTGAGCGGCGTTGCTG
The DNA here is from genome assembly GCF_003426775.1 of Allorhizocola rhizosphaerae. Lineage (GTDB taxonomy): Bacteria > Actinomycetota > Actinomycetes > Mycobacteriales > Micromonosporaceae > Allorhizocola > Allorhizocola rhizosphaerae. Next base: position 7,538 of record NZ_QJUG01000233.1, read on the forward strand.
CCGTGGGTAAGCCGCGCGCAAGCCAGAAGCGACGCGGGCTTTGCCCACCGCCTTTGGTGAGGGCTTCGCCGCACGGCAGTCGGACGTGTCCGTTGGTGGGACGGCAGGTTTTCGGCGCGTCCAAACAGCGCGTCTGCGATGCCGTGCGTCGGTCAGGGCCCGGGTGTCAGTCAAGAAGTGGCAACGAGTTCCGGGGCGATGCGGGCGGCGTGGGCGGTCGCGGCGGTGGCCTCCTGGGGCTTGCCCATGCGTTGGAGCGCGGCGGCGGTGTCGAGGTAGTAAGCCGCCTGCCGCTCGGCCGGGCGGATGTGCTCCGGCTCCAGGTGCTCGACGGCGTGCAGTGCGCCGCCCGGGTCGCCGAGCGCGAGCAGGACCGAAAGCCGGTGCAGCGCAACGTTTGTCGGGCCGAACGCGGTCCAGCCGTGGTTGCCGTCGAAGCCCAGGCCGTCGGCCACCCGAGCCGCATCGTCAAGGCGCGCAATGGCCTGCGCCCGGTCGCCGAGCCGGGCGTGGGCGAGGGCCTCGGTCAGCAGCAGCGCACCGTAGCCCGACAGCGGGCGCGGACCGTCCAAAGTGGTCGCTTCGCGCAGCCGCTGGGCGGACCGCGCGCTCAGCGCGGCGGCGGTGTCGGCGTGCCCAGAGCGCAAGAGCACCGAAGCGGTGGCGCGGTCGCTCGCGGCGACGGCCAACGGCTGCCCGCTGGTGCGCGCCTCCTGCGCGCAGCGCTCCGCCGCGAACATCGACAGCGGCACGTCGCCGAGCTTGAGCAGCAGCTCGGACGCCACGTGGTAGGCCTCCGCGGCGAGTTTGCCGACGCGGGACGGGTCGAGCGAGGCACGCGCGCTGCGCAGGGTGCGCATCAGCCGGGGCAGTCGGTCGGACGTCTCGCGGATGCGGCACGCCTGGTAGCCCATGCGCATGTGGGCCACCGCGCGTTCGAGCCGGATGAGCGCGGGCGCGGCATCATCGTGCTCCGGCTCGGGCGGGTTGACCAGAGTCGCGACGAGGTCGGGTGCCCCGCGGCCGGGCTCGGTCGCGAGCCGCATGCGCGTGTCGTGGCCGGCGGCGAGCAGGTGGTCGAGCCGCACGTGCACGTCATGGCTGGCGGCGGCGAGCAGGCGGTCGAGGCTGCGCTGCGCGTCCCAGCGCAGCCGCATGGCATCGCCCCTGCTGCTCCAGTTGGCCACGCTGCGCCGGGAAATGCGCGCGAGCGCGGCGAAGTCGTCGATGCTCAGCCGCATCGCCTCGCGCAGCGCGTTGGCCTCCCGGCCCGTCCACACGGTGACCACAGTCTCACCCCCGTCCCCCGGTCTCCGGCGCGGAAACGCCTACAGTTTAACGAAAAATTAAGCTCCTAATCGGACATAAGCCTCACAGTTGCACTGAAATTGCACCGCAACTTCATTATGCGGACGAGCCTTTCCGGGCAAGCTGGTAGCCAGATCCCGGGCGCCGTCGGTCCATCGGCGGGGCAGCGGGGGCGGGACACGCGTCGGTGTCTTCCAAACCGAGGGTGTGGCAGCACTCGCCGACCGTCGCGTGTCCCGAAATTTGTCGGAGGAGGATGGCACACTCAAGCCATGGCAGCAACATCATCACGGCGGCCGGCCAACATCGTCACGCTCGCCGAGGGGGCAAAGGTCACCCCGGCCGAGCTGTTCCTTGACCTGGTGTTCGTTTACGGTTTCACGCAGGTCACCGGGTTCATGGCCGCTGACCTGAGCTGGACCGGCATGGTGCGCGGCATGGCCATCCTCGGCCTGCTGTGGTGGATGTGGACCGGCTTCGCGTGGCTGGGCAACATCGTGCAGGCCGACGAGGGTCCCGTGCGCATGGTGCTGTTCGCCGTGGTGGCCATCGTGTTCGTGGTCGACGTGACCATCCCGGAGGCGTTCGTCGACATCCCGGGCGGGCTATGGGGCCCTTGGGTTTTCGCGATCGGCTACATGCTCGTGCAGCTGACCCATCATTTCTTCATGCTGTATACGGCACGCCGCCTGCCGCGCATCCGCCGCAACACATTGATGCTGCTCGTCCCGACGCTCACCGCGACCGCACTGCTCCTGGTCGCGGGCGCCAACACCGACCCGGCGGATCAGACGGTGCAGACGATCCTGTGGGTGGCCGCGCTCGCGGTGATCTTCGGTGGCATCTACGCGATCCGGGCCGAGGGGTGGCAACTGTCGGCCGCCTCCCACTTCGCCGAGCGGCACGGGCTGATCGTCATCGTGGCGCTGGGCGAGACGATCGTCGCGATCGGCGTCGGGGTGTCGCGCCTGCCCATCTCATGGGAGATCGTCGTCGCCGCGGTGCTGGCCGCCGCCGCGCTGGCCGCGCTGTGGTGGGCATACTTCGACGCGGCCGTGATCGCCGCGGAGCACGCGCTGCACCGTCTCAGCGATGACGAACGGCCGCGTGTGGCCCGCGACGCGTACACCTTCATTCATTTCCCGATGATCGCGGGCATCATCCTGCTGGCGCTGGGGCTCGAAAAGGTCTTCCAGCACCTCGCCGATCCCCTGAGCTTCAAGGGCGTGTTCGCGCTATATGGTGGCGCGATCCTGTTCCTCGTCGCGCACACCGCGTTCAAGCTGCGCGCCACCAGGCTGTTCCATTGGGTGCGCCCGCTCGCCTCCGTGCTGCTGCTCGCGCTGATCCCGTTGGCGATCAAGATGTCGGCCCTGTTTGCCCTGCTCACGCTGAGCACCGTGCTGGTGGCGCTGATCGCGTACGAGTCGGTGCGCTACGCCGAGCTGCGTGACCGCATCCGGCACGGACAGGCATGAGTGCATAACCGAGAGTCGTAGCATCACCGAGGGTCATTGGTCGCGCGGTATCGGCTTATGACGGTAGTTGCCCAGATTTGCAGCGAGTCCGTCGCGACCCCGCGAGAGTGTCGTGATCCCGCGACGATTTCGACGTGTTCGGCGTGGCGGGTATCGTCGCTGTGATGCAACCCGACGGCCTGTTCGACCTGACGCCCCCGAGCGGTGGTGCCCAGGGGTTCGGCTCGCCGTCGGCGCAGCCTCACGGCCACGGCCGTGGCGCCTCGTCGGCCGCGGGTTCACGCTGGCCAGACATGCCCGCGTCGCCCTCGCTGGCCGCCGTCGGTCCGGATGCCCCGCTCGCCGTCCGCATGCGCCCGGCCAACCTGGAAGAACTCGTCGGGCAGGATCACCTGCTCGCGCCGGGTGCGCCGCTGCGCCGGCTGGTTGCCGGGGGCGCGCCCATGTCGGTGATCCTGTGGGGCCCGCCCGGTTGCGGCAAGACGACGATCGCCCACCTGGTCGCCGCCGCCGAGGAGCGCCACTTCGTGGCCATGTCCGCGCTGAGCGCCGGGGTCAAGGATGTGCGTGAGGTGATCGACGTGGCCCGGCGCCGTCGCCGGTCCGGTGGCAAGCCCACAGTCCTGTTCATCGACGAGGTGCACCGGTTCACCAAGACGCAGCAGGACTCGCTGCTGGCCGCGGTCGAGGACGGCACGGTGACGCTGCTCGCCGCGACCACCGAAAATCCGTATTTCTCCGTGATCTCACCGCTGCTGTCGCGGTGCATCCTGCTGACTTTGCGCCCGCTAGAGGACGGCCATGTGCGGGAGCTGATCCGGCGTGCGCTGATCGAAGAGCGCGGCCTGGGTGGCACGGTCAAGCTCGCGCCCGCAGCCGAGGATCACCTGGTGCACCTGGCCGGCGGCGACGTGCGCAAGGCGTTGACCGCGCTGGAGGCCGCACACGGTTCGGCCGTGGCCAACGACGAGAGCGAAATCGATCTCGCGACCGCCGAGCGGGCCGTCGACGTCGCGGCGCTGCGCATGGCCGGCGCGGGCGACGAGCGATACGACGTGGTGAGCGCGTTCATCAAGAGCATGCGAGGGTCCGATGTGGACGCTTCGCTGCACTACCTGGCCAGGCTGCTGGTGGGCGGGGAGGACCCCCGGTTCATCGCCCGTCGGCTGATCATCCTGGCGAGCGAGGACATCGGGATGGCCGATCCCACATCGCTGACCGTCGCCACCAACGCGGCCTATGCGGTGCAGCACATCGGGCTGCCGGAGTGCCAGCTCAACCTGGCCCAGGCGGTGATCCATCTGGCCAGCGCGCCCAAGTCCAACTCGGCGACGCTGGCGATTTCGGCTGCCCTGCAGGACGTGCGTGCGGGCAAGGCCGGTCGCGTGCCCAAACACCTCAGGGACGCCCACTACCAGGGCGCTAAGGGGCTTGGCCACGGGGCTGGCTACCGGTACCCTCATGATGATCTTTATGGGGTTCTCAGCCAGCAATATCCGCCGGACGAACTTGTTGGGGTGGATTACTACCACCCGACCCTGCACGGAGCGGAGCGACAGATCGCCGAGCGCCTGCCAAAGTTGCGGCAGGTCATACGGGGCAGCAGCGAGGAGGAGAATTCATGAGCCGTCGTGGCACCGGCGACTCGGATGGCCGCCGTCGCGAGGAGGCCGACGAGGACACCGGCTGGATCGCCGATCTACGCAAGGCGAAGAAGGCGGGCGACGGGCTGAACCGTTCCGAGTTTACCGGCGGTGGCACGGATCGCTGGGCCAAGCTGCGCGCGCTCAGCGGAGATCCGGATGAGAGCCCCGCACCGCCACCGGAGCCACCGAAGGGCCGCCGTCGCACGCCGGAACCGGCAGAGCCGGAATTGCCAAGGCGGGCGCCGAAGGCCAGCCCCGAGCCGCAGCCGAGCTCCGGTCGACCCACTTCCGGGCCACCGACTTCCGGGCCACCGACCTCGGGGCCACCGACCTCCGGCCCGCCGATCTCCCCGGCGGCTCCCGTGGGTACCAGGCACGTCCGCCCGCCCGACGAACCCGATCCCAAGTCGTTGGTCGGCCGCCGAGCGCGGCCTGCGGAGGAGCCCGATCCGAAGTCCCTGATCGGGCGTCGTGCGCGGCGTGAGGCCGAGCCTTCGCAGGAGCCGCCGGTCGGGCGGCGGCCTGAGCCTTCGCAGGAGCCGACGATCGGTCGTCAGGCACGGCCGGAACCTTCGCAGGAGCCGTTGATCGGGCGTCGGGCACGGTCTGAGCCGGAGAGTGAGCCGACGATTGGTCGTCGGGCGCGGCCTGAGCCGGAGAGTGAGCCGACGATTGGTCGTCGGGCGCGGCCTGAGCCGGAAAGTGAGCCGACGATTGGTCGTCGGGCGCGGCCTGAGCCGGAGAGCGAGCCGACGATTGGTCGTCGGG
>NZ_QJUG01000234.1 GCF_003426775.1 Allorhizocola rhizosphaerae
ACGATGCCCGGGGTCATGTTGCCGTTGCCGTCCCAGTCTCCGGTGATAGGCCGGTCGGTGACGGCGTTGCCGTAGCCGAAGACCACGTCCGTGTTGCCTGCGCTGTTGGCGTTGCGTAGGTGCCACTGCCACTCGCCATTGACATTGCGCACGATCCCAGGCGTCATGGTGCCATCACCGTTCCAGTCTCCGGTAATGGGCCGGTCCGTGGCCGGCGCATAGCCGAACACATAGGTTGCGGGGCCTGCACCCGTACCATCGCGCAGGTGCCAGTGCCAATCGCCTACGCCGCAGTTGGCGCTGGTGTACGCGTGGCCGGGATAGGTCGAGCTGTAGGAAATCGCGATTCCGTCGAACGTCGCTGGTTGGACGACGTTTTGGTAACGCTGTTCGTAGTGCAGGTGCGCTCCGCTGGAGGCGCCGGTGTTGCCCACTTTACCGATCTCCGTCTGGGCCGTTACCGTTGCCCCGTTGACAATGGAAAACGACGACAGGTGCGCGTATCGGAAAGTCCAACCGCCACCGGCGTTGATCTCGACCATGTTGCCGTACCCGCCGTTGTTCGGGATGACCGATGCCGTGCCAGCGACCCCGGCGAGCACGCTGCGGCCGCTGTCTTCACCGAGCAGGTTCCAGTCGACGGCGTAGGCAGACGGCGAGTGTCCTGTGTATGACCAGGCATGCCAGGTTTCGCCGCATGGAAACGGCATCTGCACCGAAGGCGGAGCCGCTTGGACCGGCAGCGGCACGACCGCGATCAAGATGGCGGCGCCGATGGCAAGGAACAGGCGGCTCGGGCGTGGCGTCGACCAAAGGCCAGCGCGTGCGGCTGTTGCGACCACAGAGATCCCTCTCCTCGCTGCTTGAGTTCAGCAGGACCACGTCATAGCACCACCGAGGTGGGACGCATCGCCACCGCCCATGAAGGTCGATACATCTGCCGCCAACTCGAGTAGACGATGCCATGCGGCGTGATTCATCACCCGGATTACCGACCCGGAAAGATGCCTTGCGCGGCGCCAAGAGCGCTGGATTGTTTTTCGTCAGTTCCTCAACTGAGGGCGCGGGATTGCGACGGGCACATAGTTACCGGACGACGGGATCTATATCCGTTGCTGTTCCACGGGGATCCGCTACGGCAAAATGATAGCGAGTCACGAATCTGGCAACCCTTACCGGGCTGGCCTGTGCCGGGGAGCGGCATTTCTGATCGTCGGAAGCGACGTTGCGGCCCCGGTCGCCTACATACGGTCAGCGTCCAGGCGACCGTCGCCACCTCCTGACTATAGATCGGCGCACGCCGGAACCCGGCAATCCATTGCCACCTATCCGACTCGGCGGCATATCTATCTTCACGCATGAGCCAGTCTGGGCAAGCGAAGGAGTGGAATCCGGCCGGGTGACGCCTAGCATGACGATCGGAGGCGGATCGTTTGTGGACACCATAGAGTTGCACACCCAGGAGCGTACGGGCGGCGCAGTCGAGTCCTTGGCCCGAGACAGTGAGGAAAGGCTTCGACGGCTTGGGGTGCCCGCGTTCGCCGGCAGTGGCCCGGCCTGGAAGCACGGCCGCATCATGCCGTTCCTGTGGATGCTAGCCTTCGAGCTAGGGGTCGCTCCTTATGTCTCGGATGAAGCGAACATCCCAGTCAAGGCACTGTTCATCTCGGCGCCGTTCATCGCCCTCATCGCCTTCGCGACCCGTCCGGTTTCGATGAGCGCGTTCGGGCTCGAGAGAACGCGGCTGAAATGGTTGTTGCCGCTGTTGCTGACCGGTCCGGTGGTCGTCTTCCATGCCCTGCACTTCACAGTCACGCCCCTGCAGGAGACAGAGTCGGCCTGGTTCTGGCCGGACCCCTGGACCGACGCCGCACTCATATTGACTTGTTTATACATTGCCGTGATCCTGCTGCTGCTGGCAAAAGGCCAGATGCGCCCGGTTCGACGCGAGTCCGTCTGGGTCGTCCTGGCGATCGTGGCTGTCGCACAGACCGGCTTTACGATGTTCCCGATCAAGGTGCTGACCTTCTCCATCGCCCCCCTCCTCGTCATGACGCTGGTGCTGGTGCTGGTGCTGGTCCTGTGGACTCGGCAGCCCTCGTCCACAGCGGCGGAGGGACGGACGCGCTACATCCCTTCGGCGCCCACGGCGACCCTGGTACTGATCTTCGGTATCGTCCACGGCTTGCTTTACCTCGACGGCCCCGACGCCGTCATTCTTGTGACGGCCGCCAGTGCCGTAGTGATCCTATGGGCTGCGGTCGGCTGGTACCGCGCCCGGAATGCCAAGGCGGCTAGCCAGGTCGCCAGATCCTTGACCGGCGAAAGGGTGCAGAGGCAGATCGAAGAACCGAGCCTCAAGTGGATCGCGTCCTTCCTCTTCGCCTATCCGCTGCTGTTCTTAATTCTGCAGTGGCTCTCCACCAGCACCCTGCCGGACCAGGACACTCAAGTGGAGCTCGTAATCCTGGTGCTATTCAACATGGCATACTTCGTCCTCGTCTGGTTTCTCGTGGGATTCGGGCTTTGGCAATTCACCCTCTGGGCGGCGAAAGAGGCGTGGAAGAAGCGAACGGACACCTTGAAACGAATGGCCGGGGTGACACCGGTCCTACTCATCGTCGCCATCTTCTTCGCCTTGACCGCGGAGACCTGGCAGATAGTCGCCGGTCTGTCCTTGCCAAGACTGGCGATGCTCCTGGCGTTGCTGACCAGCTTGGTCCTGATCCTGGTCACAGGATGGTCCATCGCCTTGATCAAGAAGGAACTCAGATTCGGCTCGTGGAAAGAAGTGGACGAGGTGCTGGCCGCGTGTGGCCCGGACAAGGAGTTCGGGGACCTGCCCGAGCGCCTCAGATCGCTGATGAGCGACCACCCCTGCCCTCGCGAATCAAGCCGCGGGCTTCGGGCCCTGGCGGCCGCCAACGCCCTGCTGGTGTTGCTGACGTACCAGTCGTTCACCTCGGGCGCCGTGTTTCTGAGCCTGTTCGTATCGTTTCTGCTGCTGGTGCTTCTAGCGGTCCCGTCCGGGGTGGCGGCGGTGTGGATATATGGTGACGGGCAGGCCGGACTCCAAACAGGACTGGTCAAGCTGGCCTTAAATCCCAGCATGCTGGAAAGCCCGTGGCTACGGGCGTCAATCTTCCTTGCGCTGTTCTCCCTGCTGTACTTCGCCGCGCATTCGCTTGCCGAGGAACCAAAGCGAAACGAGTACTTCCGGGGAATCGATGAGGCGCTGCGTCGCCGCGTGGCCATCCACCTGTGCTACCGGCACCTCAACCATGCATCCGAGTTTGAGGCACCGGCCCGCCGCCTGGCACAGACGCGTAACGACGGCACCGGTGCAACCTGAGGAGTGCCACATCCGATCAATGGTACGAGCCGCCCACCGCCACGCATACCACGAACCGTTGCATGCCGAGCCTCGGCAAGCAACGCGCCCACATCCACGTTCCCGCTCCGGACCTGTAGGCGTTGCTTGGCTGGCCACACGCGAGGCCAGCTAGGGCGAGGTCTATGCCATGATTCGCGAGCGGCCCACGATCCTCTCTGTCCAAAACGAACTCATAACGGACATATGAACTGGAGCTCGGGACCCCACGATCGATGCGCGGATCTGCCGATGTGAGTGCGCGAGGTGCCGAGTCATCGCAGAACGACGACGGCCACCTCCGCGAACCGTTTGCGGGCGTGCCCGTCGACGCGGCCTCTGGCATCATCCCTTTGATGACTACGACACGGCAGCGGGTGCTCGGCGGTTTGGCCGAGCGAATCCTTGCGTTGCGGCTGGAGCACCCGACGCGCGTGGGGATCGACGGCTCCTCCGCGGCTGGCAAGACGACCCTGGCCGACGAACTGGCCACCACCTTGCGAGGGAAGACGGCACGGCCCGTGCTCCGAGTCACGATCGATCACTTCAAACGGCATGTCAACCTGCGTACGCAATATCCGCCCGGCTCTCCGGAGAGCTATTACTTCGAGATGTTCGACGTCGACGCCATCCGCGACGAGCTGCTGGCGCCGCTCGGTCCGGGCGGCAACCGCCGTTACCGCGCCCAGATCATGGACTTCAGCGGTCGTACGCCCATCGACTCCGGCGTCCACGTGGCTCCGGACGACGCGATCCTCGTGGCGGACGGCGGGTTTCTACAGAAGCCGGCCCTGTCACGACACTGGGATTTACGCGTCTACGTCCACATCGAGGCGGCGGACGTGCTGCACCGCGGCACGATCCGCGACCAGGCGTGGATGGACTCGGCGGAGGCGGCGGCTGAGCGGTACCGCACGTACTACATCCCGGGCGAGGAGCTTTACCTGGCCGAGATTCGCCCGGCCGAACGAGCCGACATCGTCATCGACAACCGCAACTTCGAGGCACCCCGCATCATGCGTGACCTTCCCAACCAAGGTCGTTAGTCACTACCGTGGCGCCCGGCCGCAAGGCCACTGCGTCGGTTGCCGCGTCGGGGTTCGACGGTGCACGCATCTGCCGCGATCCGAGCGTTGATCTCACCGGTGATGCGCAGGTTCGGTTCACTTTCGAGGAGCAGATGCGTGCTCAAGGGCATGCGTTGAAACTAGAACGGCAGGTCAAGTGGAATGCGGTTGAGTGCGCAGGTCTTGATGTTCGGCGGGTCCCGTCAAACATGGGAACGGGCGTCTAGATGCGGACATGGTCGAGATCGTCGGCCGCTGGCATCTGCCAGAACGGTAGGCGTCGTTGTGTTCCTGGGCAACAGAAACCAAGACCCAACAGGGTCCAACCCTGTCTGCGTTGATCCCGTTGGCGAAAGCCTTGGTATAGCGGCGATTCTACTCGCGCCCCGGTTGGGGAGGTACCGAACACCGCTCTTTTGGTTTCAACGCCTTGCCGGTTGTGTGCTATGTACAGCGACATACGACTGTCCACCTTGTCACTCGACGGTGGCTCGCTCGCGTCCGGTGGTTGGATTGGTTCTACACAACGGTTGTTGTCTCGGCGATCGAGGGCGTACAAGGACGTGCCGCGAGGTCACGTAAGCAGATCCGTGTCGGTCGGTGTGAAGTCGAAACTACGTGGCGTAAGCGCGATGTCGTCCGGGTTCCATTGGAAGATTCGGAATGTGCCGCTGGTCGGATCGACTTCACCGTTGGGTTGAAAGACGACGTCTGACAGGATGCCAAGCACACAAGCCCCGGGGTGCTCGCGCGCCCAGCGCACCTCGTTGGGCGAGACGATGACGGTCGCGCCGGCGGTCTCGGTACCCTTGGCCTCCAACCACAGCATGGCGCCGTTCTTGGTGGCCGTGGCGTCGTAGGGGTTGCCATAACGGACGTCGTTCACAACCCAGCCACGCTGCCGGTAGTGTTCCATCAGGCGATCCTGTGCGGCGTCTTCTACCTTCTTACGCCGCACAGGGTCCAGCTGCCAGCCCTGCCGAGGCGAACTGCGTGGCGGCATGAGCGTGGTCAGGCCAAGATGCTTGGCCCACGATGCTTCCAGGTCAGCGGCGACGTCCGGGCGAAGTATCCAGCCGCCGCTTTGCGGTCTCCAGGCTCCACCGTCAGGGATCTGTCCGATCAGGCTGGCATGCGGCAGCCCAACTTCCGGTAGTAGGAGTGTGTCCCACTCGACCAGCACGTAGTTGGCATCGCCGTCTGATCGCTCGTCATCCCAGTGTGTATCGGTGAAGATTCGACTGGTGGTGATCCCGCTACCGATAATGCCGCGAGGTTCCACGCCTTGGCGTAAGAAGAAGACTCGATCGCCTGGCTCGATGCCAGACCTGCGATTTCCGGTGGCCCACTGACCTCGGAGCAGGCCGCCCGCAGCGACTTTCTTGACATCCTGCGGATAGACCTGTGTGCCCCAGTTGTCGGGGTTCCACTTGTCCGGGTTCCACGTCACTACCATGGTGACGCGGTCGCGCACAGCAAGGCGAGCACGTTCGACCGGCGGGAGTGACTCGAGAACTGAGGTATCGACGTAGCTCACGGGATTGCGGTGACGTGGCGCGGGCGATCCCTTAAGCTGGTCGTGAAGAGGGTCGCCAGGACGCAGCACGTTGCCCGACAGTGCCCATTTTGATTGGCCGCCGATCTCGTAGCGTGTGCGTCCGGTGATCTCCGCGACGACTTGTATACGCCCGTCGTAAGACAACGTCGCGATCTTCTCACCGGCGATCCGGTCACCGAGGATCCACAACCCGCGGTTGATCTCCCACAACTGGTCATCGGTAGAGGTCGGTGTCCATCCCACCCAGGAACGTCCGAGCGGATCATCATCTCGTACCTGGTGAGCATCAGTCATTAGGAAGTTGACAGCCACACGCCTATCTTGCCGGGCGCTGCCATGAGTTGGATGTCCGGAACCCGACCTGAAATCAGCGGGTTCGATACGCTGTGCCGCCACGATTGACGTCGCGTGCCGACCGGTCAAGAAATGGCTCGCCGATGCGACCTGGGGGCCTTACTCTGATCAGTTCGCCGTCGACAGGAGGGGCATGGAGTGGTCATCAAGACGCTCGACGAATTGCGTCAGGCGGACGATCGTACCTTGCGGTTCACACCGCTGGGCCTGGGATTGAGCGTGCAGATGCGCCCGGACGCCGCTGCCGATTGCCAGCAGCAGGTAGTCGCCGAGTTCGAGCTCGCCCCCGATGTCGGCGACGGCGCGCGGCAAAGCTTCGAGCACCTACGGACGGTCTACGCCTATGGAGTGCTGTGCTATGAGGTGTATACCCTCGTCGGCGACCATGCCCTGCTGGTGATCGAGCAGGCGCTGCGTGAAAGGTTCGTCGACTTCCACTGTGGCACGGTGACATTCGTCGACCGCAACGGCGTCGAGCATCCGGTGGCCGTGACGCGGTTCGAGCAGGTCCAGGAATTCCTCCGCGGGCGCCAGCCCGGCCGGCGTATGGGTTCCAACGGCGGCTGGCGGCTGCGCCTCCCGGACGGCCGGCTGATGGGCTTCGATGGTGGGATGCTCGGTGATCTGCGGGCATGGACACGGAAGGCCGATCTGCTGCGGGGGCAGCGCAATCGCGGTATCGAACAGGCACTGTCGAACCTGCGCAATTTCGTCGCCCCTCCCACCGGGTACCACCTCAACGGCCAGGTCGAGGCGGCGCGTACGCGCCGCGACCTGGCGGAAAATCATCAACCGGCTGTGGGGGGTCACGACACCGGGTGGACGGCTGTACCCGGCGCCCCTGCGCCGCGATGTCGTCGTGATGGCCTGGCCGACTGGCGGCGACGAGTTGTGCACCGTATTGGCCTCAGACGCCTTCGTCGAGTTCACCGACCCCGACGACCGTCCCTGGGAATGCATCATCCTGCGTGCCGTTTTCCGGCAGGACGAGCGACTCAGTGATCCGGAATTGCGGCACTATGACTCGCGGGCCGAGGTAACCCGTTACCCAGTCGACCTGACTTTGGGGACCAGGAACGATCAGCGACGCGGCAGCCTCGTTCAACGAGAACCGCCCCGAGGCCGACGACTGTGACTATCTCGACCGGACATTCATGATCCGCCACCACGGAACGAACCTCTACTTACCATTACGGCCATCGTTAGCCGCCGCGCTGTCTGGCCGGGACCGCAGCGGCACCTGGTACGCGGTCAAGGCTGATCACCCCAATGACGCGTACCATCACGTGCGCAACCTCGTCGCCGGAACAGGCTGCCAGCGCCACGGGCCGTGCCGCCAGTGCCATGCAGAAAGCCTCGGTGTGGGCCTATATCACGATGCGCTGGCCCGGGCCGGGCACAATGCCAACTTCGCCGCGGCCCTGCCTGCTGACGTCCGGACGCCATGGGCGCACCCGCGAGCCCGTCAGGTGACCTGACGGGTGGACCAACTCGGTCAGGCACCGTCATCACGCCGGTTACGCGTGCAGCGGGTTGACAAACCCGCGTGACGATACGGGCAGAGCCGCCTCGCCAATCGGCCATTCTTAAGTGCCGTTTCTGAATGGGGAACGACACGCTGCGGCGTGATGCGCGACGAACCGTTGGCACCGCGAGCCCGGCCCGCTTGCCGTTCGAGGTCGGACGGGCATCCGCGATCGGTGGAGTGGACGGACGACATGGAATTTGACAGGAATGACCAGCGTGAGCTGACGGCTCCTCTCACCGGTGGCAGGCGACAATGAACGGATGGGAGAAGCGATCGACCGAGCAGCCGCGATAGTTCAGCGGGCAGCGGGCAACACCGTCGCGCCGGGCGTTGCCGCCCTAATGACGGCCGCTGCCGCCGTAACCGGAAACCCCAGTCTTGCGATCTGGGCGGTGCCAGTCAGCGCGTTGGCCGGGTCGGCCACGGAGGAGGCTGTCGCATTCGTCAAAGGTTTGTGGGCGGCGGAAGGTGTCCAGCGGTTCGCTGAGGCCGTGGAGGAGGACAGTGGGTCAACGGCGCCTGAGCTGTTGGAGAGGGAGGGTGTCGGTCGGAAAGGCCGCCATCTGCTGGGCGAGGCGGTGGAGGCTTCGAGTACGACCTCCGACGACTGGAAGGTCCGCGTCCTCGCGCGCGCATTCATCGTTGGCGCCAAGGACCACACGAAGATCGACGAGATGCGACTCCTGGTGAAGCTGGTGGACGACTTGGAAGGCGTCGATGCCCGCTGTCTAGCCGCCGCAGTCAGGTGCAAGGAGGTCTTTCTTACTCGGGAACTGCTTGAGTTCGATAGGCAGCTTGAAGCGGTGGCCGCGATCCTCCTCAGTAAGCTAGTGCGGCTCGGCTTCCTGGATGTGGTTGACGAGCGCCATGCGATCTTGAACCTGACCCCTTACGAGCAGGAGGAACTGCACGACGCTCGACAAACCGCGGGCCGGGCGGAACCGCGCGTCCCAACTGGCTTCACGCTGAGCCCAGTAGGCCGTGCGACCGCGGATTTACTGGCCAGCATCGGTCAGGTCGAGCACCATTCCAACACAATCCCGAACCCTCCCCAGAAGCCGGCCTAAACGACGAGCGACCTCAGATCGCGGCCACGCACGGGTCCGACTAGGGATTAGGGCCTGACCACGGCCTTGGTTTGGCCAGCCACCCTGCGCGCCGATAGCCGCCATGACTTGCTGAAACCGAACGAAGTCGCTGACCTGCCCGCCGGAGAGCACGAACGCCAATAGCCTGCCATGGTTGTGGCGGGCTAGGTGAATCTTGGTGCTCAGCCCTCCCGGGATCGGTCAAGAGCGTGATCCGGTGTTTCGCCCGAGTCAGCGAACCCGACCGTCATACACTACCTCCGTCAATGGACGCAGCCCACGAAAATCGTCCCGTGATCCCACAACATCGCGATCGGCCGCCCCCATCGGACACGGTCAACCATTTCCGAACCGGAAGGGTTGTTGGACAAATTGATCTGGAGTGGCGAGGGCGGGCCGACGCACGGATTTGCCGATATCGCTGCAATGGGTCACATTGAAGATACGGATTCGCCTATGCGCGGCCGTCGCACGGCTACGCTTTCGGTAGAGTCGCAGGAAGTCGACACCTGCCCAATTATCAGGCGCCCTCAGCAAACTCCTTCATGTCGCTGATCCGTAGCCACTGAGAACTGAGGCCATCCAGGTAATCGACGAGCTGCTCTCGGACGCTATCGCCTAAGTCTGAGAATAAGTACTCCACCGCTCCGACCGTGCTCCACTGAGGTACGAGCCATACAAACTCGCCTTCATCCCAGGGCAGGTGATCGTTTGGATCGCCGAACGTTTCGAGGAACTCGGCCGTCATTTCGTCCAGCTTGTTTCCCAGGGCTTCGGGGATCGCAATCCAACCCGTTACGCTGCCGTTGTGGTGGATATAGGGAGCCTCGATGGCTACTTCCTGCTCCACCTCCTGCCTATCACCGTCAGGGAGAAGCACAAAAGCTAGGTCAGAGTACTCAAAGCGCAAGCCTCCAACGATCCGCCACTCCCTCTCCCACTCAAATTCGTAGCGCCCGGGCGTCACACGATCGATGAAGGGCGTCAGCTTCCAAATCTCCGCCGCAGGATCGACGCCACCAATCATTGCCTGACGAACCATTTCGTTGAATGCGACATGCGCTGGCGTGCCGTGGTCGAGATACCAGACCCTCGCTCCACCCTGCTGACGGACGTAATCTCGGGTGAATCCGAGCCCGTACCGTCCGTGACGCGCCATCAACCTATTGAGCTGGTCCAGAGGAATCTCGCTGAGGCACACCGACTTCTGGGAGCGCAGCCGTTCCTCCAGATTCGTGGCCGAGCCGAACGGCCCTCCCGCCCGGATCTCACCGTCCTGGAGGATCGAAACGAGATCCTCTTCGCTTTTGGTAAAGTGAACAAGATAATCCGACATGTCTCGCCACTTTGGGTCACGCCGATAGCCAAGAAGGTGCTGCGGGATCTCCCCGCCGTACTGACCCATCGAGCCTCCGCTCATGATCAATGGTGTGTCTGCTGAGCTGTCGATTCAAGCTTTGCAAGGACCGTACGCCGAGGCAATCGCCATATACTAAGGGCGCGCCCTCTACCTGGCAGCAACAAAATGACTCAGACATTGAGTAGTGGTCCGATGCACTCATCTGCCGCGAAGCGTGCGTCGCGCCGGACATCGGTCCAGGGGGAACGGATCACGTGAACCCAAAACGGGGGCCGGTCCCTACCGCAGACCTTGAATGAAATGGTGGACGCGTGACTCTCGAAGAGGCAGTGATATGGCAGGGGATGGCCAGTGACGCCGCATACGCCGGGCACCTGTCCACGGATATTCACGCGGTTGCCGGCGGCGGCGCGAGCATCCTGTCTTTGTGCGTCAGCCCCTACCTTTCCCTTTACGTTCACGAATCACTGGCGAAACTCAATGCCATCGATCCCACGATGTCGGCGCTGCTCTCCAGCGGTGTCCAGCGGATCGTGGCGCGCTCCCGTCACAGCCTGAAGCTCTTCGAGGACAACAAACGTGGCGTCGACGGGCAGCTTGCCTACTTCCGCGACGTGCTTATGTCGGCGCACCGGCGGCGCTTCCTCGGTAACGTCCGATTCCGGATGTTACGGTTTCTCGAGACCGACCTGAGCCTTTACCGATACAACCGGCGCCTGATCAGCACCACCCATGCCGCCAACTTCCACATGGGCCAGGAACCACAGGACATCTTCGCCATGTCCGGAGCTGATATCCAGGCGATTTACCAGGAGTATGGTCACTTCATCGCCATGCTGGGCGGCCAGCATGGCACCCCCGGCCAGACGTTCGTGAGCCACCTGGACGCCCGCAAGTTCGACTCTCACGGCCAGGACGTCCGCTCAGAGCGCTATTACGCGAAGGTTTTCGACGGTCCGTCCAACCCAGACCTTAATGCGCTGCTCACGGTGTTCCAGGCGATGCTGAACTTTGCACACATAGCCAGCACCGGCATTTGTAGCGCCATCGACTACTCCGCGTTCAAAATGCGCTTCCTGACGCTGTACCAGGTGCTCAGCAGCCTTCGCATCCTGCGCAACGACGAACTCCGCCCGCTTACGAGCCGGTCCACTCAGTTCATCAACAAGCTGGTCGAATCGCGGGAAGCCCAGCTGATCCTGGCGCCCGCCGCCAAGCCGTTCCGCAACACCTTGATGCACTACAATCTCCACCACAAGGTCGACAAATCGAGGGTCGACATCCGAGCGCCGCTGTTCGGGCTCGTCCCCATCTACTTTCCGGCGCACGACTCTGAGACGTTCGCGACGGCTATCGACGAATGCATCGCCAAGGCATCCACCACCATGGACGAGTGGGCCAGGCCGCTCTAGTCTCGGTCATGCATTAGCGGGTCCACGTTTCGCTGCAGCGACTACCAGCGCGAAAGGTGTCCGCACACGGCCGCCTCGGCTATCCGACCTGCATCCGCTTCTGCCGCGAACAGTGCGGCTGGCACCAGGCGAACAGCGACCGTCGCGGTTGGTGCCATCATAGCGTTCGCGGGCCGTCGCCTACGCCGAAGTACCAGCGTCGATCGATCGCGGGTACCGGTGGCAGTTCATCCTGGATCAGCCGTTCGATCGCCGCGGCCAGGTCGGCGACTACCGCGCCGTCGATCTGGTCGTGCCCGCGCAGGAAGTATGGTGCGCCGTCGATCACGTACCGGCGGGCAGCCTCCGCCGACGTGATCATCCCGCGCCCGCGCAACCGGCGCCCCGCCTCCGCAATGATCGATCGGACGTAGCTGCGCTGTTGGTCGTCCCAGCCGTCGCCGTCCAGCGAGAAGGCGAAGCTGGCACCGACGCGGATGTGGGTTCGCAGGTCCTCCAGCACGGCCTCGGCCCAGGGTGGCCGCTGCTCTGCCGGCACCTGCACGGCGACGTGGATGGCCTCCAGGAGCAGAATCCCGAGGCTGACGTCGTACGCCCAGAACCAACGGCCACCAAACTCGACCGGCACTGTCTTGCTTATCGACCCCACCCCCAACGAGTCCTCCTACTGGTATCCGAGTATGACCAGCAGAGCCCACTGCGCACATCTGCCGCGAACCGAGCGTTGATCTTAACGCCAGGAAACGATCGATCGGAGGCCCCTCCAAGGCGGACGGCCACCGCCGACAACTGTCCGCATAAGGGTCCGTCAGCAGACAGGCGCAGCTGTGTTTCTTGGCGGCGTGAGC
>NZ_QJUG01000235.1 GCF_003426775.1 Allorhizocola rhizosphaerae
GCGGGGTGCCTTTGATGGTGCGACCGCCGGTGCGCGGCGACGGGGACGCGTGCGGTGCGGGCGACCGGTTCGCGGCCGCGGCGACGGCGGCGCTCGCGGACGGGGCGGTCACGAGCGAGGCTGTGTCGGCCGCTGTTGAGGCGGCTGCGGTGTTCGTGGCCGGTGGCGCGGCGTCAGGCTACGGTCGCGCGCCCAGGCCTCGGGCGGCGTCAGGAGTCGGCATGGCGGCGGCAGAGCGCGTCATCTCGGCGACGCGGGCGACCGGAGGCACTGTGGTCGCGACGGGCGGGTGTTTCGACCTGTTGCACGCCGGGCACGTCAGCACGCTGCAGGCGGCGCGGGCGCTGGGCGACTGCCTGGTCGTGTGCCTGAATTCGGATGCGAGTGTGCGAGCCCGCAAAGGACCCGGACGGCCCGTAGTGTCCGAACAGGACCGTGCACGGCTGCTGCTGGCGCTCGAATGCGTTGATGCTGTCGTGATTTTCGACGAGGACACGCCCGTCGAGTTGCTGTCCAGGCTCCGGCCGGACGTGTGGGTCAAGGGCGGCGACTACCGGGCCGAGCAGATGCCGGAGGCGGAGCATGTGGCCGCGATGGGTGGGCAGGCGGTCACGGTGCCCTATTTGGACGGTCGATCGACCACTGAGCTGATCAGGAGCATGGCATGAGAGTCCTGGTATCGGGAGGTTCCTCGGGCCTCGGTGCGGCAGTTGTTGCGGCCGTGGCCGACGCGGGCGGCAAACCGTACATTGTGGACCTGAGCGAGGGCATCGATGTCGGCGACACCCGGCGGGCGGAGGCGGCGGTGCGCGAAATCGCCTCCGCCGCAGGCGGTTTGGACGGTGTGGTCACGGCCGCGGGCATCGACCATCCTGGCGCGCTTGAGGACGTGCCGGGCGAACAATGGGATCGTGTAGTCGCCGTGGACTTGCTCGGCACCGCCGCAGTGGTGCGAGCGGCTCTGCCTTACCTGTTCGAATCGCGCGGCCACGTCGTCACGGTAGCCTCTACGCTGGGCATGCGTGCCCTGCCGCACGCGACCGCCTATTGCGCGGCCAAGTTCGGCGTTGTCGGCTTCACGCGTGCGCTGGCCGCCGAAACCGCGGGCCGCATCGGTGTCACGCTGCTCGTGCCGGGCGGCATGCAAACCTCGTTCTTCGACGGCCGCGACGAGCAGTACCGTCCCGGCCCCGACGCCCGCCTCAACGACCCGCGCAACGTCGCCGCGGCCGTCATGTTCGCCCTGTCCCAGCCGGCCGGCTGTGCGATGCGCGAGATGGTCCTGTGCCCCGACACGGAACCCTCCTGGCCGTAGGCACCTTGATGTCGCGGACAGCGGCGACAGACTCGCGAGATCCTCCGCGGGCCGGATCATGCCGCGCAACTCCAGCAGCGTGCCCTGCCGCAAGGCGGCCTCCAGCTCGGCCGGGGAGAATGCCGACCCCAGCCGAGGCTAAACGAAGGTCCGACAATCAAGCCAGCGCGAGAGTCGGGGCGGTGCGAATGGCGTCCGCGTAAACCTGCTCGACCCGGGCCGCGATGGTCGGCCAAGGGTAGTGTGCCTCGACGCGCGCCCGCGCCGCCCGGCCCTGCGCCGCCCGTGCTTCGTCATCGTCAAGCAAAGCGCGCAAGCTGGCCACGAGCGCCGTGTGGTCGCCGGGCGGCACCAGTGCACCGGTCTGCCCGTGCACGACCGTATCCTGCAGTCCCCCAACCTTGTATGCCACAACGGGTTTCCCGCACGCCATGGCCTCCAGCGGCGTGATCCCGAACGGCTCATACGCCGGTGTGCACGCCAGCAGCTCCGTTGCGCAGTACCAGTGTGGCATCTGCGCGGGCGAAACAGACCCCAACAATCGCACCCGACCCGCCACGCCCAGCTCCTTCGCCAGCCGCATCAGCCCGCTCGCCACCGGATCGTCCGCGAGCTTTTCCCGCGCCGGCCCGCCCGCCACCACGAGCCTGACGTCGGGCAGGTCCGGCACCGCCCGCACCAGATCGGCGAACCCCTTGCGCTCCACCATCCGCCCGACCGTGAGGATGCGCTTGAGCGCGCTCCGCCGCGAATTCGACAGCGGGCGGAACGTGTGAGTGTCCACTCCCGACGGTACGACGCTGATCCGCTCCCGCGGAATCCCATATCCGCCAAGCTCCCGCACCTCATCGGAACACTGCGCGACGATCCGGTGCGCCGCCCGCCCCACCATGCGCTCCAGATCGATGCGGTCGGGCGGGCTCGTGTCCGCCGCGCCCTGCATGCGCCGCTTGACCGAGCCGAGCGCGTGATAAGTCATGACCACCGGGATCGGATGGCGCCGGGTCGCGGCCAGCGCCGCCAGCCCACTCATCCAAAAGTGTGCATGCAGCACATTGGGCGTGCCCACCGCGCACCACCGGTCGGCGAGCCACCGCCCGAAGGATTCCATGTGCGGCAGGAGTTCGTCCTTGGCCATGGCCTTGGCCGGGCCCGCCGGCACGTGGTACACCGTGTACCCGTCGGCAACGGTCACCCGTTCGGGGACCCGCCGGCTGTCGCGCCTGGTGTAGACGTCCACCGCGTGACCTCGCCCCGCCAGCGCGGCGGCGAGCCGGGCCACGTGGATGTTCTGGCCTCCCGCGTCGACACCGCCGATGGCCGCGAGGGGGCTGGCGTGCTCCGAGATCATTGCGATCCGCATGGCGATGCATACCCCGCGACAACCGAAGGAAACGGTTAGCCCGTTGAGGCGAAGCCGTGATCTTGAGCGGTCGAGGTCGGCAGCGCCGGCGGTCCGAGCCAGCCGCTGCTGGAAATACGGTTTATCGGGGAACGCGGCGGGTACCCGAAACGTATGTTCTTAACGGATCTACGGCCGCTATACGATCTGCCGGGGCCGTGGATTTCTGTGTATCTGGACGCCTCCCGCGCGACCGAGCGCGGAGCTGAAGAAGTCGGCCTGCGTTGGCGTGCCGCGCGGGAGTCCCTACTGGAGTCCGGCGCAGATCCGGGCCGCCTGGACCAGATCGAAAAGCTGGTCTCGCGCGACCATTCCCCCGGCAACCACGGCTTGGCCATCATCGCCAACGCCAACAAGCCGGACGCGGCGCACGTGGAGCCGCTGCCGGAGCCTCCGCCGACCACGAGCGCGGAGATGGGCCCGCTGCCACGCGTGATGCCGATGTTGCAGCAGCGCGGCGAGCAGGTGTCCTGGCTTCGTATCGTGGTGGACCGCACGGGCGGCCGGATCGAACAGGCCGTCGCCGGCCGGATGCACCGGGTCGAGTCGGTGGAGGGCAGTGAGCACTACCCGATCGGCAAGCGTAAGCCGGGCGGCTGGTCCGCCCCCCGGTACCAGCGGGAGGCGGAGGAGAATTGGGAGCGCAACGCGTCGGAGGTGGCGTCGGCGGCCGCGCACATGGCCGAGGAGGCGCAGGCCGAGGTGCTCATCGTCGCGGGCGACGTGCGGGCGCGCCAGCTGCTCGTGGACGAGCTTCCGCGGCACTGGCGGGAGCGCACGGTCCAGACCGACTGGGGCGGCGGAAACGGCGCCGACCCGGAGCGCCTCGACGACACGACACACGCCGCGGTGCAGGAGATCGCGGTGGCCCGGATCGAGGACGCGCTGGACCGCTACCGCCTGCAGTCGGCGCACGGCGAGGCCGAATCCGGTCTTCTCGCAACGGTTTCCGCGCTGCAGCGCGGTGTCGCCGAGGCGATCATCGTCGATCCGTCCAGTTTGGACGGACAGCACCTGTGGATCGGTCCCGAGCCCGCCTACGTGGCGACCAGCGAGAGCGACCTGCTTCGCCTGGGCGTGGCCAACCCGGCCCCGGTCGACGCGGGCGACGGCCTGGTGCGCACGGCGGCGTGCACCGGCGCGGAGTTGTTCGTGGTGGAGCGTCCGGCCTTCGCGGACGGCGTGGGGGTCCTGCTCCGATAGGGTTTCGACGTTTCCGGACGGCCGCAAAGGGTACCGGGTAAAGCATGAAACGCGACGTAGTAACGCTGATCATGCAAGATCACCGCGAGTTTGAGCGGTTGTTCGAGATGTTGCAAACCGGTGAGGGGGACCGGGAGCTGTATTTCCAGCAGCTCGCGGGCCTTCTCGCAGCGCACAGCCGGGCCGAGGAGGCCGAGGTCTATCCGATGCTCGCCAAGACGGGGGCGCAGGACGAGGCCAAGCATTCCCGCGAGGAGCATGCCGAGGCCGACGCGCTCGTGGCGAAGCTGAAGAAGATGAAGGCCGATGCGCCGGAGTTCGAGCAGACCATGGCCATGCTCATCGAGGGTGTGCAGCACCACATCCAAGAGGAGGAATCCGAGGCGCTGCCGTCACTGCGCGCGGGGCTCAGCGAGGATCAACTGGCCAAGCTCGGCGAGGCGTTCGCGCTGCGGCGCGGTGCGGAGCTGGAGCACGGCCCGCGGGCGCGCCAGGTCGGCGGTTCGGAGATGACCCGCGACAAGCTCTACGAGAAGGCCAAAGAGCACAACATCTCGGGGCGCTCCCAGATGACCAAGGAAGAGCTCCAGGAAGCGGTCAAGGCGGTCAGCTGACCCGATTGACATGACACAATTGACGGCGTGCCCGAGGGTGACTCCGTTTGGAACATGGCGCGGCGGCTGCAGCACGGCTTGGCCGGTTCGGCGCTGCTTGGCTCGGATTTCCGCGTGCCACAGCTGGCCACGGTGAAGCTTGACGGCTGGACCGTGCTGGAGTCCGCCAGCCGCGGCAAGCATCTGCTGCTGCGCATGCGTTCCCCTGCGGGCGACAAGCTGGTGACGCTGCACTCGCATTTGCGGATGGATGGGCTTTGGCGGCTGTACCTTTCGGGTGAGCGCTGGACGGCCCGCCCCGCGCACCTGATCCGGGTGATATTGCGCACGCCGACGGCCGTTGCCGTCGGCTATCACCTGCATGAGCTGGCGCTGGTGCCCACCGACCAGGAGTCGACCCTCGTCGGCCATCTCGGCCCCGATCTGCTGGGCGACGACTGGGATCCCGACGAGGCGGTGCGCCGGCTGCGCGCCCACCCGGACACGCCGATCGCCGAGGCGCTGCTCGATCAGCGCAATCTGGCCGGGATCGGCAACATTTACCAGACCGAGGCCCTGTTCATGCACCGGACGTCGCCGTTCACCCCGGTGTCCGAAGTGGAGGATCTGCCGGGACTGGTGCGCACGGCGCAACAGCTGCTCGACCGGGCAAGGTTCGGCCGGGAGCGCAGGCACGCCGTCTACGGCCGCACCGGTCAGCCGTGCCCGCGCTGCGGCAAGGGCATCCGCACCGACAAGGGTCAACGCGTCACCTACTGGTGCCCCAGCTGTCAGGCGCTTTCCCTCTCCTCCAGCCCCACGGCCTGACGCAGTTCCTCCAGATCCTTTTGCAACTCTTTGGATTTGGGGTGGTCGTGGCTGACCGAGCGCATCAGGTCGGCCAGGCCGTCGGCGATGGCGTTCAGCTTGTGCTGCACGGCCTTGTCCGACCGCTCCTGGGTGTTCTGCAGCAGCGCCACCAACAGGAACGTGACGATGGTCGTGGCCGTGTTGATGATCAGCTGCCAGGTGTCGACATCCTTGAACAAAAAGAACGACGGCGCCCAGACCAGGATCAGCAGCACGCACATGGCAAAAAACCAGGGCCGCGACGCGAACGTGCTCGCGGCCCTGGCGAACCGGTCGAACCAGCCCACCTCTGCCGTGACATCGGAGGGCATCAACTGCCTACGCTCGGCCGCCATGGCTAGTCCGGCCAGTGCCCGGTGAGCGCGCGGATGCCCGTCGCGCCGCCGCGGTCGATCGACGCCTTCACCACAGCGAAGATCGCACCCTGAAGCGCCGCGGCCACAAGGATTTCCGTCCAGGTGCGACCCTCGTCGGTCGCGTCCGGCGCGTCGTCCTCCCCCGCCACACGCTTCCAAACCTCTTTGAACAACAGGCCCGCCAAGGCACCGGCCAGCGCTCCGGCCACCAAGCCCACCGGCTTGTACACGAGCCGGTTCATGAGCGCCTGCCCCTCACTATCACGACCACTGCTACCGCCACGGCGGCGCTTACGGCGAAGACCAACAGGGTCATGGGGTTGTGCCGCGCACGCTCCGCGATCTGCTCACCCGTCTCACGGGCCTCAGCAGCCACATCCGAGGCCACATCGCTGACACGCGCCTTCACATCCACCTTGTGCGCCAGAGCGTCGATGGTCTCGCCGAGTTCGTGCCTGGTGTGCGCGATCTCGGTCGCGAGCTCGTCGGTGCGTTTCATCGTGAGCTCCTCATGGTGTCGATGTCCGATTGAACGCTGCGTATGGTCCGCTCCGGCTTGAGCGGCGTCGTCTGCTGGAAGTGCCTGCGGCCGATCAGGGCCTCGACGCCGGCGATCAGCAGCAGCGCGACACCGATGATGAGCGCGGCCGCCCAGCCGGGCATCACCCGGCCCAGCGCCAGCCCCGCCGCGACCAGCAGCGCCGCTATGCCGAAGTGCAGGGCCATCGCGGCCCCGCCGAACATGCCGATCCCGATGCCCGCGTGCCGGCCCTTCTCCGCGAGTTCGGCCTGGGCCAGCCGGATCTCGTCGCGAACCAGCGTGGACATCTGGTCGGTCGCCTTCTTGATCAGGTCGGCCGTTGATTCCATTTTTTGTTGGTACCCGGTCTAGCCACGCTTATGCACGTACGGCTCCCGGTCCTCGGGGTATCCCGCGGCGATCGCCTTCCCCCGGCTGAGCTCGGCGTCGAATTCGGCTCCAAACAGGACGGCCAGGTTGGTGAGCCACAACCAGACCAGGAAAACGATGACGCTCGCGACCGTGCCATAGGTCTCGTTGTAGGAGCCGAAGTTCGCCACGTACACGCCGAAACCGGCGGAGATGACGAGCCACAGCAGCACGGCGAGCAGGCTGCCCGGGGTCACCCACTGGAAGCCGCCCTGGCGGGCGTTGGGCGTGGCCCAGTACAGGATGGCCAGCATCAGGCTGACCATCAGCAGGAGCACGGGCCACTTGGCGACGTCCCAGGTGCGCACGGCCGCCTCGCCGATGTTGAGTGCGCGGCCCACCTGTTCGGCGAGGCGCCCGCTGAGCACCACCATGGCGGTGCTCGCCACGAGCAGCACGCCGGTGGCGATCGTGACGATCAGGCGCAGCGGCATGGTCTTCCAAAACGGCCGGGTCTCGCGCACGTCGTAAATGTTGTTGGCGGCCTTCGTAAACGCCGACACGTACCCCGACGCCGACCACAGCGCGACGGCGAGTCCGATGATCGCGGCCAGGCCGGGCCGGGTGTCGGTGCGCTTGACGTTTTCGATCGCGCCGTCGAACACCTGCCGGGCGGTCTGCGGCATCAGCTGGCCCACGTTGTCCCGCAGCGACTGGGTCAGCGACTCGTCGAGCAACCCGAACACGGCCACGAGCACGAGCAGCCCCGGGAAGATGGACAGCACGCCGTAGTAGGTCAGCGCGGCGGCCCACACGTTGAGCTCGTCGTCGCGGAACTCCTTGACCGTGCGTTTCAGCGCGTCGCGGATGCCACGCCAGCCCAGCTTGGACGGGCTGCGCGGGGGTTCGTCGGGCGAGGGTATCTCGGGCTCGCGCACGCCCACGCCGTACCCGATGACGACAGGCATCAATCACGGAGAGTTCGTTAAAAATTTCCTTCAATAGATACATTGACGTGGCTAAGTTTCAGGAAGCAGGATGTGAACACCCCCGGAAAGAAAGGAGCACCCGATGGTGGCAGTCAGGGGCGAGATGTCCTGGTTCTGTTGCGGCAACGCGTGGGGCCCATGCGGATCCACCGGGCACGGCGCCTGCGGCACCTGCAACTCCGGCTCCCGGCAGCACGCGTGGCCCGCCGCCTCGCAGGCCTGCCTCGACATCACCCGGCCCGACCTCTGCGGCATCGGCCTGACCAGGCGCAGCTGCGGATTCCGGCACCGCACCACCAACCTGTGCAACGGCGCGGCGGTCACCACGTCGATCGCCGACTGCGGCCCGCGCACGCGCAGCTTCTGCGGCGAGCGCAGCTGCTGCGGCGCCAACTGCGCGAGCAACCGGCTCATCGACCTGACCCCGTCCGCATACAGCGTCATCGCCAGCCTGTCCACCGGCCTTCGGCCAGTCAGCGTCGATGTCGGTTAGGGAGGAATCGCGATGACCACCAAGCTTGACCGCCGCGTCTTCCTGACCGCGGCCGTGCTCACCGGAGCGACCGCCGTCGGGTCGCTCGACCCGGCCGAGGCCTTCGCGGCGCCCAAGTTCGACGTGGAGCCGGGTGCACCGGACCCCAACTTCGTCGAAGGCCGCATCGGCACGATCACCGGGACCATGCTGTTCGTGACGGGCTCGGACGGCGTGTTCAACCGCGTGCGCGTCACGGGCGCCACGAGCGTCTGGAAACTGACGCCCACCTCGTTCGAGAAGGTCGCGGTCGGCGACGGCCTCTACGCCCGCGGGGTCCGGATGGCCGACGGGGTGCTCGCGGCCGAGTCGCTGTGGGTCAACATCGTCAACATCGAGGCGCACATCTCGTCGATCGGGCGCAATGTGCTGCACCTCGAACACCACGGGAGCAAGATAGTCGCGCACGTGGTGCCGGGCACGACCGCGACCGTCTACAACGGCACGCCTGCCATCAGCGACATGTCGCTGCTGAAGGTCGGCGGGCACGTGAAGGTCATCGGCGCGTGGATCCCCGACACCAACGAGATCCAGATCGCCACGGTCTACGCGGGTGTCTGACATGTCCCCGTGGCAGTTGGTGTTCGTGGGTGGCGTGCTCGCCTGGTCGGGCGGGTTCAAGCTGTTCGCCCGCACGGCCCCGGTGGCCGCTGCTTCATCGGCGTTGAGAACCCTTGTGGGACAACGGCACACCGTTTGGGTGTATCGCACGGTCGGCGCGGTCGAACTGGCTGTCGTGGCCTCACTCCCGTTTACGCGGATGCCTGCGGTCGTCTTGTCCCTTGCCTTCATCGGGTACCTGGCCTACGGACGGCTGAAGGCGCCGACTTCGTCGTGCGGGTGCTCAAGCGCGCACCGCAGCCCGATCGGGTGGCGCAACTTCGCGTTCGCGGGGGTGCTGCTCGCCGCGCTCTTTGTGCCTGCGGTGGCGGTGGCGGGATTTGTGCTCGGCTTCGCGCTCAGCCCGCAGTTCGACCGGTACTGGCTGATTCCGTTGCGGCAATGGAAGGTCCGGCTGACCCATCCGCTCGCTTCAGCACAGACCGACGAAACCCCGCTGCACTCGACGGTCCAGCAGCTGCAGCGCAGCGACGCCTACCGCAAGGTGGGCCAGTTGCTCCGCTCGGACGTCGTCGACTCGTGGGATGAGGGCGAGTGGCGGATGCTGCGCTACACCATGCGCTATCAGGAGCGCACGGCCAGCGCGGTGTTTGCCGTGCCACGCCATGCCGACGAGCCCGCGCGCGTGCGGCTGGCCGTCGTCGACGACACCGACGACGCGATATTGTTCACGGCATAATTGTTCACGGCATAACGGCTTCGGCGGCGGTGCGCCACAGCAGACGGGCTGTCAGCAACCCGTCGCCGAGGCCCAATTCGACGAAATCGTCGAACACGCCCTGATTCTTGGCCCCGGCGCTTATTCCCGCATCCACGATCCGGCGGGTGTTGGCCAGCCGCGCGGCAATCGTCGTGTGCCGCAGATGCCGTCCCAACCTCGCCGTCAGCTCTCGCGAATAGTGTTGCGCGGCAAGACCTCCGTGTAGGGCCGCCCGCCCGGCCAACGCCCCCGACACGACCGCGTAATAGATTCCCTCACCCGTGAACGGATTGATGAGCGAAAGCGCGTCGCCCGCCAGCAACACCCGTCCACGCCCCGGCAAGGGCCGATGCGTCGACAGTGGCAGGTGATGCGCGCGAAGCTTTTCCGCCGGGCCCACGTCTCCCAGGAGAGTCGCCATGCGGCCCAGCAGATAGGCCCGGCTCAGCGCACGCCCGCGCAACACCTCCCCATAGCCGATGTTGCGCCGGCCGTCACCGATCGGAAACGACCACGCATACGCCGGCCAACGCCTGTCATACATCACAATCCGTTGCTCCAGGGGTCCCTCCTGCGACGCATATCCGCGTATGGCAATGGCCACGTGCCCCGCAGGATTGGGCCCTTCGCCCAGGTGCCGCCGCACCATCGAGCCCGCCCCGTCGGCCCCGATTACCACGCCCGCCTCTATCTCCCCGTCGAGCACGACCCGGTCGGTGTCTGTCCACAAACGACGCACGGTGTGCGGGCGCAGCTCCACCCCCGCCCGCACCGCCTCCTGCACCAAACGTGCGTCAAAAACGACCCGCGGGATCACCCGCACCCCACCGCGCAGCGGCCGTCTCGCCACCGCACCGCGCGGGCCGGTCAGGCTCAGCACCGGGATCGCGGGATAGCCGCGGTCCACACCGGACAGTCCAAACTCATCTTTCAGGAACTCGAACACGTGCGGCGCGATCCCGTCCCCGCACGCCTTGTCCCTCGGGAAGTCGTACCGGTCAAGCAGCACCACGCTCGCCCCGGCTCGCGCCGCGGCCATCGCCGCCACCGCTCCCGCCGGGCCCGCACCCACGACCGCCACGTCGTACACATTGGTCAGGCTAACCCCACCCCGAAGACACCTGTCAGCGGGCGTGATCGCCCCACCTCCCGCGCCGCACAGTGAACCCCATGACCACACCCAAGCCCATCCAAGCCGCGTTCGGCCTCTACCTCTTCGCCCTCGCGGCAGGTGTCTTCGAGACGGCTCTCATGACCGCCGGCCGCCCACTGAGCGAGACCGCCGCCCCCATCGCCATCCGCATCGTCATCACGACCGTCGCGGTGGTCATCGCGCTGCGCATGCGCTCGGGCCGCAACTGGGCACGCATCACCCTGGCCGTCGCGCTTGGCCTCGTCGGCACACTATCCCTGGTCTACGACCCCATCGTGTCGCTCATCGACGGCACCCTCACGGCCCCCACGGGCGCGACCGAAATCGCCTTCACCGCCAGCCGCGCCCTGCACACCCTTGCCGTCCTCACCGCAACCACCCTCATGTTCCACCCCACCACCCACCGACACTTCTCCCGCCTCTCCCCGCCGCGCTCCTCTTCGCGTTGATCATGAGCTCAAAAGCCCATGATCAACTGGCATGGCAGTGGTGCTCGTCCTTCTTTCCCACCGGCGTGACCCCCGGTCTGGTCCACTGCGCCGTCGGCCGCCCGTCCTTGCGCCAGTGGCTGTAGGTCGGGTGCTGCGGCCAGCCCTCCGGTGAGTCCTCCCAAACCTCCTGCCGCCCATACACCGCCATGTCGAGCAGTTTCAGCGACCCCATGATGGCCTCGACCCCACGCCCCGTTGTCTCATACGTCAAGAAAACCCGGTCACCCGACCGCATATAACACGCAATGCCAGCCGCCGCGAAGTACGTATCATCCACTCCATACGTCGAATACCACGGATGCGTGTAGCCCATGAACTCCCGGAACGGCGCCACATCCTCATACGGCCCCTCACAGAAGACCGCGAAGGTGATCCCGCGTGCCTCCAGATAGACCGCGTTCTGGAAGTTCCAGATGCTGATGGTGCAGCCCTCACACTGGTCCTCGAACGGCTTTCCCAAGTGCCACATGTGCTTGTACACCACGAGCTGGTCGCGTCCCTCGAAGATGTCGGCCAGTCGCGTCGGCCCGTTCTCCCCCACCAGCTCGACCGGCGGGACTTCGACCATCGGCAGGCGTCTGCGTGCGGCGGCTATCGCATCCCCCTCCCGCGTATGCGCCTTCTCCCGCACGAGAAGCGCGTTGCGCTCCTTAAGCCAGGTCTCGCGGTCAACAACGGCCGGCACAGCACTAACATCAACCATGCCGCTATGATAAACATACGATCTACTCGCTTTAACAGAGTGGAGCCTCACATTGCCGAAGAAACTCAGCTACGCCGACCTCGGTGACGCGTGCCGCGCCGCGAACGCCCTCGACCTCGTCGGCGACCGCTGGACCCTGATCCTCGTGCGCGAGCTGATTCTCGGACCCAAGCGCTTCGCCGACCTTCAAGACGCTGCCCGCGGCATCACTCCGGCCGTCCTCACCGACCGGCTGCGTGCCCTGCGGCAGGCGGGCATCATCGAGCAAATCGTGCTCCAGGACCTGGCCCGCACCCGCGCCTACGTCGCCACCGATTGGGGACGCGGCCTCGAACAGGTCCTCCAGTCGCTCGGCAGGTGGTACTCTGCGGGCCCCCACCCCGAACCCACGGGCGGCATGACTCCCGACGCCGTGGTCATTGCCATGCGCACCATGGCGCCTCCCACCGC
The DNA here is from genome assembly GCF_003426775.1 of Allorhizocola rhizosphaerae. Taxonomy (GTDB): domain Bacteria; phylum Actinomycetota; class Actinomycetes; order Mycobacteriales; family Micromonosporaceae; genus Allorhizocola; species Allorhizocola rhizosphaerae. The sequence continues at coordinate 12,268 of NZ_QJUG01000235.1, forward strand.
CAAGGCGATCCCGCCCATCGCCCTGCGTCTCTACGACGCCCGCCGCGCCAACCCCCCAACCCACGACTATCAACTGTCCACTCACGACGGTGCCCTCGCCATCCACCCCGGCACCCCCGCCAACCCCGCCGCCACCATCACGGCCGACTCCACCACCTGGCAACAGATCCTCTTCGG
>NZ_QJUG01000236.1 GCF_003426775.1 Allorhizocola rhizosphaerae
CACCACACCTAATCGGCCCTGCGAAAAGGATCAGAGCATGCTGGACACAGGACCAGCAGCCCAGTCACACCCTCAACAAACTCGAATCACCAACACCTGACCCAAAGATCACGCCATCACCGAGTCCACGGATTGAGGCTAAGGTCGAGCCCACCTCCGAGGATACGGATCGGGTAGGGGTTGAATTGGATCAATCCAGTAATCCCCGGTGTGGCTGCGTGTAAAATGCGGAGGCGTTGCTGAGGTGGGATGCCGAAGCTGTCGATGATGACGGTGCGGCCATCACCAATCGGGAGATGACCGCGGCCGGGCAGCCCTTCCCGCAGGTCGAGGTCAGCGCACAGCTGCCGTAGGTCGAGTTGGAGCCCACTGTGTAGAGGTCGTGGAACGAGTAGCCGTCCAACGCCGCAGTGACGGGACCGGTGTAGATATTGCCCACGATGAACTCATCCGCCGGGTACGGAGAGGCGTGGGTGCGGGCGGCGAAGTCCAGGTACGGGCAGGACGCGACATCGCCGTTGGTATACACGTAGAGGAGCTTGCCTGCGTAGCAGCCTGCGAGCGGTTTCTCTTCATCGTTGGGGAATCGCATCCGCACCAGGTCCAGGCGGTCGGCGAAACGGTCGGTGACCGCGCGGATGGCGCGCATCTGGGCGGCGTCGGCGGCCATCCGGCTTTGGCTCTTGGCCCCGCGACCGAACGAGCTCAGTGGGTTGGTCAGGACGTACTCGGCGCCAACCTCGACGGCGAACTCGCACAGGTCGGCGAACTCGTCGGGCACGGTGAGCATGTTCGGCGTGGACAGCAACCCTTTGAGTAATGTGGCGGCGGCAAACCGGCGGACGGTAGCGACGGTGACGGCAAACGACGACTGGTCGCCGCGAAACTTACCGTGGCTCGCCGCCCGGAACCCATCGAGACTCACGTGATGTGGACGTTGCCCATGCCGACCAGCGCGGCGATCTGTTCGTCGCTGACCAGAGTGGCGTTGGTGCAGATTCCGAGGCTTATTCCGGTGTCGGTGACGGCGCGGCACATGCTCATAAGGTCGGGGTGCTCGAACGGCTCGCCGCCGGTGAGGGTGATGCGTTCGACTCGCGCTTCGCCCAGCCGGGGCATTACCGTGCCGACGAACTGGTCGAGTGGCATGTCATTGCCGGCCTTGGTCGACGAGACGAAGCAGTGCGCACAATGCAGGTTGCACCGTTCGGTGATCTGCACCAGCGCCTTACGGCCGTCACCGCCGACGCTGGTGCGGAAGTAGCACGACGCGGCATGGGTGTCGACGATCAGCGGTTTCACGCGTTCTCCCGGGTAGAGAGCATTCTCAGGGGACGCGACAGCCCGCTCGGGTAGCCCGCTCCAGGATGTGGTGTGGGTGTGCGCTCATGCCGTCGTGACGCTTTGAGTACATCCACGACAAAGGCGATGTCGGACAGGCTCTCCCGCAGATTCCGACAATCCACCGACATCACCCACAGGTCACCGCCGTGGCCCACCCGAAAAGGACTTCTCCGGGCCCGAAGGCGCCGATCCAGTGACCGAATCGCGTACGGTTCGCGGCGAAGCGGCTGCGCCACCAGCGCATGAGCAGGCATTATGTCGACATGCCGCTAGTTTCACGTCTCTTCACCGATCCTCCTAATCCAACGCTCGACGCTTGCCTCGTCGACGATGCCGCGCACATCGTGCCGGGTGCGCAGGGCTCCCATGTCGCGAGCATCCAGATCGCCCTGAGCCTGCTCAGCGATGGTGAGGTCTTCCTTGTCATCGACGGTGTCTACGGGGAGCTGACGGCCGAGGCGGTCTTCGACTTCAAGGAAGCCCGCGACATCCTCGCGCCGGGCCAGGTGACGCCTGACGACATCGTAGGCAAGCGAACGCTGCGCAGCCTCGACGATGAGATGGCGATCTTCGAGGAGCAGGCGGTAGCCACCGATGAGTTCATCTCGACGACCGTTCTCGGCGCACCTCATGATCACTCGACATGTCCCCTCTCCGGGTTCTCCGGGCCCGGCAGCGGCGGTCGCACGAACCACTTCGGCGTGCCGGTGAACCCGCTACCGGGACGGAGCATCAACCTCGGCGGCGAAGGTGAAACCAACTACCTGGGATTCGAGGACTTCGTACCCGGTCCCGGGATCATCGGGCCACCGAGACCCTTTACCACCACGTTGAGCGATCATTCGGTGCAGAACATCTGCATGCGGGATGCGCCGATCATGGTAAACGGGTCGGCGACCGCCGGTCGTGACGAGATCCGGCGCATCGCCGCTTCTGGCTGTCGGTTCACCTTCTGTGGAGATGTAGCGCAATTTCGGCCGGAACTGCTGTCCCTGGGCCATGTCGACATGCATTTCGTCATGGCGGATCCGCGCTGGAACCTCGGCGCACCGAAGGCGACATCGGAGGCGCTCGTCATAACGATCCCGTGATCAGCTGCCCGCGTTTCGTTTCCGCAGGTGAGCCACCTCGCAATGATAGCCGCCATCCCGCTTGCGCACTATCAGCGGCATCGGTTCGCCGTCCCGTCCTGTGAACCCAGCAGGAAAGACGACCTTCGCCCCGTCGCTGTCGCTAAGCAGCCCCAACCGGTCGAGCTCCTCGACAACCGGCGCCAGCATCGGGTTGTAGAAGCTCTCCCCATAAAAGTCATCGCTGGTCAACGTGACATCGAGGGTGTCGTAGACGGCAAAGAAGTACTTTTCGCTTTCGGCCACGAGCAGCTTCCACAGCCGCAGCGTCTTCTCATCACCGGACTGCAGCGCCACGACCCGGGCACGGGACCGATCGGCGAATTCAGAGTCGGAGTCGAACTCAACCCGCGCACCATGATAGAAATTGTTGAGATCACCGACCGACAGCTCATGGACGGCCTCCGTCTCACCGAGGTCGAGCAGGTGCTCGATGAGCATCCCGAACGGCGTACCCCGGTCCCCGACGTCGTTAGCCCGTTGAACCTCGTGCCCCAGCCAGGTCAGCATCCGGGCTGTCGCATCGCCGATCACGATCGAGCGCAGATGCCCGACGTGCATTTCCTTCGCCACATTCGGCGCCGAATAGTCGATCACCACGATCTCCGGTGAGGCCGTCATTGGCACGCCGAGCCGGTCATCGGCGGACATCTCGTTGAGCAGGTCGGAAAGCGCCGAAGCCGTGACGGTCACGTTGATAAAGCCAGGTCCGGACTCCACGAAGACTCGCTCAAATTCATTGGCGGCGACCGTCACGCCGGGCGGTGTCCTTGTGGTCGACGAGACGGGGTTCGCGAAGAAGGGCACCGGCTCGGCAGGCGTCGCCCGCCAATACTCGGGCACTCTGGGCAGGATCGACTCCTGCCAGATCGGGGTGTTCGTCGGCTACGTCACCGCCACCTTGCGGGTCCTGGTCGACCGGGCCTTCTACCTGCCCCGGCACTGGGTTGCCGACCCTGGGCGGTGCGCCGAAGCGGGCGTGCCCGAAGGCACGCAGTTCGCTACGAAACCACAGCTGGCGTTGACGATGATCGCCCGAACGCTCACCGCGGGGCTGAACGCGGCATGGGTGGCCGCCGACGAGGCCTACGGTCGTGACGGCAAGTTCCGCGCCGGGCTACGCGCCCTGGGCCTGGGCTACGTCGTCGCGGTCGCCTGCAACACCCAGATCCGTCAACTCGGCCAGCGCACCCGCGTCGATGTCCTCACCCGCCGTCCCGCAAGCCACCAGTGGCAGCGCTACCACTGCGGCTCCGGATCAAAAGGACCCCGCTACTACGACTGGGCGTGGATCGCCATCGACGGCGACAGCCCTACCGGACAGCACAGCCTCCTGGTCAGACGAGGAAGCGACGGCACGTTCGCCTACTACCTGACCTGGCACCCCACCCACGCCGGCCTGCACGAACTCATCGCCGTCGCCGGACGCAGGTGGGCGATAGAGGAAGGTTTTCAGGTCACCAAGGACCAGTTCGGCCTCGACCACTACCAAACCCGCAGCTGGCAGGGCTGGCACCGCCACTGCACCCTCACCATGATCAGCCACGCGCTGACCGTCTGGCCATCCACGACAACCAACCCGACCCCACCGACCCGTCACACATGACCGACCCGGACCGCCTCATCCCCATCAGCGTCAACGAAGCCAGATACCTCATCGCAGCGCTCATCCTGGCAGCCAGACCAGCCAGCAGGGCAGTACTCGAACAAGTCCTCACCTGGTCACACTGGCGACGCCGACACCAGGCCGGGTGCGTTTCCTTCTGAGTGAGCTGCAGCGCGGCGACGTGTCCGCTGGGCGGACGATTTCGTTGCTGTAGTGGGTGATTGGCCGGCGTGGAGGGCGGGCGGATGGACGTCGGCGAGGTGCTTGGGCTACTGGATGAGCGGGAGGCGGCCTGCCGGGCTGAGTGTGATCGGCTAGTGGCCGAGGCGGAGCGGATCGGGGGGTTACTGTCGGTCTGCCGGGCGGAGTTGGAACGCTTGGTCACGGCCCGCGGGGTGGTCGGTGAGCTTGCGATGGCGCATCCGGCGAAGGCGTTGGCGCCGCTGAACGGCGTTGTGTCGGCTGTACCCGCTGTCGAGTCCGAGGTGTTCGCCGAGCAGGTGTTGGCGGTTCTGGTCGAGCGTGACCGTCCGGTGCGCTGCCAGGAGGTGGTCGCGGCATTGGGCCAGGACGCGACGGTGGCCCGGCATGTGGAACGGGTGCGGCATCGGCTCAAGAAGTTGCGGGCGGCCGGACGGGTGGAGGAGACGAAGCCGGGCATGTTCACCCTGCCGCGTGCACGAGGTCCGGCGAAGGGGTGACTCCTTTGGCGCAGAAGGGTCCTCGACGAGTTGGCGACGGTGACAAGCCTGAACCAGCCTCGAGGAAGACCCGATGGAACCTTACCCGCACCGTGCGCTTGGAACCGACGATTTCGCCGCGTCCCGCGCCCACCTGGACAAGATGATCGCCCATTTGAGCGGTGCCGACATGATGATCTGCTCCCAGCAGGCGCTGGAGGAGTACGTCACCTCGGCCGGTCGGGAGCTGCAACGGCAGCTGATGCAAGACCAGCTCGACGCCCGTGCCGCAGCCGAGGTACGACTCGAACAGGTGACAGGCGCCGACGGTGTCATACGGCGGCGGGCCGAGACCGGACACGCTCGGCTGGTGGCCACCACGGTCGGGCGGGTGCAGGTGACCCGGATCGCCTACCGGACGCCCGGCGCGCCGAATCTGCACCCGGCCGACAAGCTACTGTCCTTACCGGACGGTCTTTACTCGTTTCCGTTGCAGCGTCTGGTGGTCCACAGGGTGGCCGGCGGATCGTTACGGGCCGCCCGTGAGGCGCTCATCCGAGGCGCCGGCCAGTATTTGGGCACCCGGCAGCTGATGCAGATCGCCACCGAGGCAGCAGTCGATATCCGCGACTTTTACCAGCAGGCGGCAAGCGTGCGACCCGATCCGGCTGGGCGCGGTGGCAATGACGTACTGGTCCTCAGCATCGACGCCACCGGGGTGAACATGATTCCTTCGGATCTGCGTGAGCCGACACCACTGCGCCCGGCCGGGCCGCAGCCACCCTCGGCCCAGCTATCGCGGCGGGAACGCACCGGACGCACCCGCATGGCGGTGGTGACCGCGCTCTACGACGCCGCGCCTGCCCCACGCACCGCCGCGGACATCCTGCCCGCCGACGCAGCCGAACGCGCCGCAAGGCGTAACGGCCCGCAAGCCAGCAGCCGCAAGGTAGACGCGTCGCTGCAACACTCCGTCGCGCCCATGGTCGCCGCTCTGTTCGACCAAGCCCAGTCCCGCGACCCGCACCACCAACGACGTTGGGTCTGCCTGGTCGACGGCGCCAACCATCAACTGGAATGTCTTGAAGCAGAAGCGAACCGCCGTGGTGTCCAGATCGACATCGTCGTGGACTTCATCCACGTTCTTGAGTATCTATGGAGGGCTGCCGAGGACCTTCACCCCACCCATCCGGCCCGCGCCGCGTTCGTCGCCGCCACCGCCCGGAACCTATTGGAAGGCCACGCCCCAAGCGTGGTTGCCGACCTGCGCGCCCGTCTACGCGGCCGCGGCAGCGACAATCCAGCGCCGGGCCTGCAACGCGCTATCGCCTACCTGCACGCCAAAGAGCCCTACCTGAACTACCACATCGCGTTGACGCTGGGCTGGCCGATCGCCACCGGAGTGATCGAAGGATCATGCCGCTACCTGGTAAAAGATAGGCTCGACATCACCGGCGCCCGCTGGAGCTTGCAAGGAGCCGAAGCCATCCTGCTACTACGTGCGGTCATCGCCAACGGCGACTTCGACACCTACTGGCAATACCACCTCAACCGCGAACACCAGCGCACCCACGCCAGCCGCTACAAGGACCGGTTCGCCTTGGCCGCATAACAACCGACGCTGCGCACACTGACACGCAACCCGGTGTCGTCTTGTCAGGTAACCAGCAGATCCCAACCACTTGCGATGATGCCGGCCTGCACGCGATCGGCCACTGCCTTGATCGGTACCCCGTCGGTGTCCACGGCGAAGTCTGCGAAGTCCTCGGCTTCCAGCTTGACGGCGAACCGGGCGGATCGCTCAGCGTAAGCCCGTAAACCGGCGAGCAAATCGTCGTTTGCCTCGCCGTCCCCGGCCTCCAGCACGCCACGGCGAGTGATCCGTTCGGCCTGCTCCTGAGGTGTGACACGCAACCGGCACAAGACGGCCCGGGCGTCCGGAATGGCCGCCGCATAGCGCCGCCACTGCTCCCGCGTCACCACGACACCAGCCGCGACCAGGCATCTGGCACCGGCCTCGGCGAACGTCGCCCACATCGCCGCGAGGTTGCGTTCCACGAGCCAGGTCGGATCACCACCCGGTTGCGGAGTACAGAAACCGAGGTAGTCGATGTCCACGTACGCCGCGGCCCGGCCACTGCCAGTGAGGCGGCTGTAGATCTCCCAGCCGACCGTCGACTTACCGGCCGCGTCCGCACCGCAGAGCCACAGCAGCGAAGTCTGCATGAATGCGCAACCTACACACATTGCCCGGTCCGCGCGACCCGATTACACCACGAACACCAGCGTCACCCCCTTGCGGCGAGTTACCCTCCCGCAGACCGCCTCCACGAGTGCCTCACCCGTGGCCACAAGTGCCTCATTCGACTTCGCCCCGGCCGCATGATCGCTGACGCTCCCCTCACTCAAAGAGAAACGCACCCCACCAGGCCCAAGCCCAAGCGGCCCACTACCGACGCAACCAAGCCATCGCCGACTGTTGATCTATAACGACTTCAGACTGCCGTACTAGAACGCCTGCGGCGCACCGGTGGGAGCAGCTGTCGATCACGAAAGGTGGAAACCTCCGCTAATTTTGCGAGGCTGTCTGAGCAACTGGGACTATCACGCAAAAGGCTCTGTCTCCAAAACGGTGGTGGACGCTGGATGATGTCAGCTGAGCAGGATGCGGTGGCGCAGAAGGGCGAATCCGGCTCGACCGTGCATTTGGCGCATGATTCGTTTCGTTTTCGTGTTGACTCCTTCGGTGCCGCCGTTGTGATAGGGCAGAGTCAATGCTGCGTGTACGGCTTCGCGGTCTTGGTCCAGGCCGCGGGTGAACGCTTGCAGATGCGGCAGATCGGCGTCACGTACCGCGGATACCCATTGGTCGAGTCGCTCGGCGTTGCCCTCACGCGGGCGCAGCAGGTCGGCGAAGTCGCGAACAAACGCTGCGAGGTCAATCATCTCCGGGCAAGCGGCGGTAAGGTCGTCGCGAAGATCCCGTTGCTTGTCGGTCAGGCTGCTGGGACGGGTCAGCAGGAGCCGGGCCAGGCGGCGAGGGGATATCGGCGGGCGGTCGCCCTCGACTCGGCCCTGGGTGATGTAGCGGTAGAGCAGGTTGAAACTTCCCTTGTATCCCAAGGCTTTGATCTCCTCGAACAGGCGCAGCACAGCCACGGCTGGGTCTTGGGCACGGCGGCGTTTCAGATGTTCGCGGAAGGGATCGACAAGTGTGGGCCGGTACTGAGGAACCCGTTGCAGGCGCTCAGGTTCGGCCACTCGCGCATACCGTTTGACCGTATTGAGGGCCAGGTTCAGCCGACGCGCGCACTCAAGCAGGCCAACACCTTTCTCAAGCAGGTCATGGACCTGATGCCAGCGCTGCCGGGTGGTCTGATCGCGTTTGCCATCCTGGGACCGCAAACTGGCCTTGCCCCAACACGCGCTGTGCGCAGCGACCTCGGTCACCACGGCCTTGCCAAGGTTGTGCCAAATATGCCAACGATCTCCGACCTGCACGGCGTCAGGCAGGGCACGACGGATCGCTTCAGCGTAGGCGCCAGAACCGTCCCGGCACACCACCTCTACGCCAGGATGACTACGCAGCCAGGCTTCCAGCGTGTCGGCACTGCGATCGGGCAGCACGTCGATACGTTCCCGGGTCTGGGCGTCGATGAGCACGGTGGCGTAACGGCAGCGCTTGCGCAAAGCGAAATCGTCGACCCCAAGCACGCGGGGTACCGGTCGCACCGGCAGTGGCAGCCGCAGCAGTGTGCGCAGCGCAGTATGACGCGAAGTGAACACCGCGAGGGCGGACAATGCCCTTGCGCCGGCCCGGCCAGCCAATTCCCGTGCCACCGCGCCGATCTGGGATGCCAACCGCGGCGTACGCCGCTGATAACGCACCAGGACCCCAGGTAGCTGTTCACGAAACGTCCGCCCGCAACCCTCACGGTTGCACCGGAGACGGCGTACCCGCACCCGGACCACCACCTGCCGGGCATCAACTGGCTGGATCGATTGGGAGAACGCAGCAAGTGCCTCGTCGTGCCGGTAAAGCTCCTGCAAGGCGGTGCCGCGAATGTTGTGGATGCTGCCCAGCCGGGCGAACGCGGTGTCCGGGACGATGGGCAGCAACCTGTCGATTCGCTGAAGGCATGCCTCATACAGACGAAGGTCCTTGAGCGCGTCAACGGCGAGTTCTTCGAATCCGATGAACAACGACTGGTTGGTGTTGCGGGCAGCCTCAGCGGCGGCTTCGATTGCCGGCAGCCATTCGCTGGCACGACGACGCATGGTCACGTACCGGATCAAGCGCGGGACAGTTGCTGCGACCTCGTCAAGGCGTCGGCTCGTGACCGAGCTGTCAATTGCTGCGACAACGTTAGCCCAGTAAGCGTCCATCCATTGCAACGCACGGGGATCGTAGCCAGCGCCTTCTTCTCCATGCGCCCGAGCCAGCAGCGGACTGATCGCTGTACCGCATGTCGCCGCCGTGCCCATGATCTTCCGTACGACGCGGTTGCGCGCAGTCTCAGCGTCTGCCGGCAGCGTGGACTCGGCGAGTAGCTCGCTTGCGTACACCCGCACGAGGTCGTGAAGTCTGTACCAGCCGGGTTTAGCGTCGGTCTCAAGTAGCGATTGGCTGGCCAGGTCCCGAAGCTGACGCTGAACCTCACGTTCTGCCGTCCTGGACTCCTTCTCTGAGCATAGTGGTGCGGCGAGCGCTGCATCGAACCTCAGTCCGGGGTCAGGACGAGCTGGGTAAACAACGAGCGCAGTCTGCTTGGCAGACGGCGGTAACTGAGGCTGAAAGATACGCGCACGTCTAGGTCGCCTGCGTGAAGCTCACTGAGGCGTTCCCGTTCATCGCGAAGCTGCCGGGCGAGGAAGCTTGCGTTCCAGCCGAGTCCTCCAGCGATCAGGTTGCCGGCGATCCGCAGCGCGAGCGGCAGGTTGCCGCATAGCCGAGCGACTTCCGCGGTGTGCTTATCGTCTGCGGCGGCCTGCTGTCCACCGATGCGTTCGAGCAGGGCGACCGCTTCACTGTCCTGTAGCGAGCCGATGTCGATGCGTGCGACGCCGCTGAGGCCCAGGAGCTTGTTGTTGATCCAGGCGGCCTCGGGCAGGGCGGGCGGCTCGGGATGCTTGCGTACGAATCGTTGCGGGTTGCGGGCGTAGGCAGCGGCCAGGACATCGGCACGGGCTGCGCGGATGGTCTCGTGTTGTCCATGGTGGACATTGGCAGGCGCGTGGGGGCGATGCCTGAACGGCGATGGATTTCGTTGTACCAGTGGAAGAACCGTTGGCAGAACGCGCGAGCGTCTTGGATGCTACCGAACCGGTCGGGAAGTCCGGCCGGTACTTGAGTGTTTGAACTGAGCTTCGGAGTGGGGGTTGTCGTTGGCGACGTGCGGGCGGGAGTGTGTCTTGGCCACGCCCAGGTCGGCCAGCAGGACGCCACCGGTTTGGAGGCCATCGGGGAGCCGTTGTCGGAGTGGATGGTCAGCCGGTTACGGTCGACACGTTGCTTGATGATGGCCTCGGCCAACAGTTTCTCCGCCGACGCGGCCGATTCCCAGTCGGCGATCATCCAGCCGGTCACATAGCGGCTGTATATATTCGATAATCACATACAGGTGGAAGGCGCTCCACTTCGCCGGGCCGCGTAGCTTGGTGATATCCCAAGACCACACCCGGTTCGACGCTTCGGCGATGAGCTCGGGTTTGGCCCGCACCGGGTGAACCGCTTGCCGGCGACGCTCTTTAACTTCGTTGCGGGCGCGCAGGAACCGGTACATCGTCGAGATCGACGCCACACACACGCCCTCGTCGAGCAGTTCGTGATACACCGTCGCGGGCGCCTTGTCGGCAAACGATTCGCTGTTGCGCAACGCCCGCACCGTATCCCCCCGGCAGGGCTCGGCTCCCGCGGCTGTGGCCTGCGTTCCCGCGTCGGCTTGACCGGTGCCGGGCTTTGGTGGTATCGGCGGTAGTGGCTGGCCTGCGCCCGGCCCGTGGCCGCGCATGCCGCCCGCACCCCGATCCAGCGGGGTCAGCTTGGCGATCGCCTCGTCGATCATTGTGTGGGCTCGCTCCCGGTGTTCGGGGCTGTCGGTCGCGAGCTGACCCAACAGCGCGGAGAGCTTTCCCCACACCTCGATCACCGCCAAGCCTTGTTCAGCTCGGCCTGCAGACGCTCGTTCTCCCTATGCAGCAACGTATTCCCCGACCCCGCGGATCGGCCTGCGGACGCCCCACCGGCCGGCTCAACGCCTCACGCCCACCGATATCGCGCTGCTGCTTCCAGCCGATCACCAACGATGAGTACGGGCCCTCGCGGCGCAACAGGGCACCCTTGCCCGCCTTGTCCAACGTCTCGTACTCGGCCACAATCCTGGCCTTGTACGCCGCCGAAAACGCCCGCGACCGTACCCTCACCGGAACCTCAGGATCAGGCACCTGATTTCCGGAACTCACTTGGGGCGGATCTCCTCGCTCGCCCTCGATCAACAATTAGAGAGTAGATCACTGCCTCTCAAGATCTTGACACAGAGGTAATCCTCGTGCGGAAGGTAGACCACCGAGCCCGCTGGCCTGAAAGCAAACTTTCCTCGCGGTGACCGGCCCGACCACTGCGGCGACACACATGCCACCGCAAGCCGCCCCCGCTTTCCAACGGTGCGGTTGCCTCGAGCAACACGACAAAGAGATACTCGGTCGATTTATGCTCACGGATTAAGCTGTTGGTCGAGCCAGCATACGGCATTTGGATAATAGGCGATCGCGATGGGCGAGCCATCGATCGATCTGAGTGGGGTGGGAAGCAGCTTCATTTCCACCCCAGCTCTGCATAGATCGTCATAGAGAGTGGCTTTGAGAGCTCCTGCGCGCTTGGTGTACCGCAATAATCTCAGCGGCAATTGGTCGTGTATCGGTATACCTGCGCTCGTGGAGTGGGTTTGGTTTGAACGACACGAGAGGCACATCTCGGCCGTAGGTCACGGTGCATTGCGCGGTGTGCTCTATTTCGTCCAGGACGAGGACCACTTCGTACGTATTCTCAGACATTGGAGTAATGCGCTTCACTACCTTATCGGTCACTGGAAAACCCCTCCTTCGACGTAGCGTCTAATCCAGTCGGCGCCGACACGGTAAGTTACCCCTGGCAACGGATCCCGAACCAGGAACTGTCCTGAGCGTAGCGGTTCGATTACCACCATGTGCCTCGCGGCACCGTTTGTCCAGAGCACTGCACCCATCGGACCACGTTGGGCGACCGCCAGTGCTTCCGCTTCGCTCCCGAAGAACCCGGACTTCCAGTTATTGCTGCCAGTCCTGGCATTCAATACTGGCCCAAGCAGAGATGGATCAGTCCACTCGCCAAGTTCATCGATGAGATCCTGCTGCTTGACCTTGCCCCCTGTAAGCATTTGGCCGCAAGCCGAGACACATGAGCCTGGTTCAGTCTGTTTGTTCCGCCCCGGGTTTGATGGAGACATCGAACACCCGGAGGATTGGCTGTTATGGCGGCACCGAAGAAGTACCCGGACGAGTTGCGCGAGCGCGCCACGCGTCTGGTGATTGAGGCGCGTAGAGACCCGCAAGCAGGGCCTG
>NZ_QJUG01000237.1 GCF_003426775.1 Allorhizocola rhizosphaerae
GCCGGTCTGGGCGGCGCCTTCGGCAGCTCGGCCGCCGCGAGCGCGGCGGCGGCCTGGTGGACAAGCGCGGCGATCTCCGCGGCGCAGGCGGCAGCGGCGGCGGCCGCCGCCGGGACGATCCTGCAGATGTCGTCAAACGGCACGCCTGGTAACAATCAAGCACAGAACAAGCAGTTCAACGATGCTGTGCGCAACGCGGAGCGACAGCTCGGCCGCAAACTCGACAAGGGCGAAATCCGGCGGGTGCACGACGAAATCACCGGCCAGAACATGGGCTATCACGAGATCATCGAGACAATCCTCAGTATGTTCGGTGGCTGACCAGTAGGTATAGGAGCGCAACAAAGATGAACACCATCAACCCGCTGGCCGACGTCCAAGCAAAGCTGGCCCTGGCCACCGGCAAAGTAGCCTGGGGCACCGCCCTGGGCGTGGGCAGTTTTCTGACCGTCGAGTTCGGCGAACGCGTCGAACAGGCCAAGGGCAAGGTGCACGGCGAGTTCCATCTGTGGGTCTACTGCTCCGCTTGGCGGATAGAGACACCGGCGGAGATCGTGGCGTCGTCCGAGGACCCGCGCGAGTTCCTGGAGCCGACCGTGCGCTCCCTCGACGGGCGCACGCTCAGCGACATCCAGCTCGACATGCCATCGCTGTCATCGACCTTCGCCTTCTCCGACGGCACCCGGCTGAGGACCTTCTCGATCTTTTCGAAGGACTTCGATCACTGGATGTTCTACCTGCCGGGCGGCGAGGTCTTCACCGCCGGCCCCGGCTCCACCTGGAGCTTGGGGCGCTGACACCCCGGCACGAAGAAGGCGCCGGCACTGCGCACCGGCCGCGCGGTGCAGAATGCCAGCCGACAGCCCCGGCCTGGTGAGCACACCCTGCGCGGCCATTTCCACGCTGTCGGCTCCCTTTCGTCGCCGCGAAAAACCCGGTCGCGACGTGGTTTTCCACCGTGCGCGGCGAGATGAACAGCAGCCGCGCGATCTCCGGGTTGGCCCTGCGCTCGGCGAGCAGGGCCAACACCGAATCGGGTATGGGTAGGCGGCCACGTTCTCGCCAATCAGCGCGCTGACGTGCGAAAACGTGTGGCTTTTGACAACCGCGCCTATCGCTGCCCGTTCTTCTCCCGCTCGCTCTTGTCGGGCCGGCGAGCGGTGGTCTCCGCGGGTGTGCGCGTGGTCTCGGCCGCCGTGGCCGCGACCTTGCGCGCGGCCCTGCCGTCGCGGGACGACTTGATCAGGCTTGCGATCGTGGCGATGACCAGAATGCTGACGATCGTGCCCAGCGACCAGCCGATCGTGATGTGCGGCACAGCGGTGATCGGCTGGCCCCCGTTGATGAACGGCACGTTGTTTCCAGCCAGCGCCTCCAGGATCAACTTGACCCCGATGAAACCGAGGATCGCGGCCAGGCCCAGCGACAGGTAGACCAGCCGCTGCAGCAGCCCGCCCAGCAGGAAGTAGAGCTGGCGCAAGCCCATGAGCGCGAACACGTTGGCGGTGAAGACCAGGTAAGGCTCCTTGGTCAGGCCGAAGATCGCCGGGATGGAGTCGAGCGCGAAGATCAGGTCGGTGGTGCCGATCGCGATCATCACGATCAGCATGGGGGTGAAGATGCGCCGTCCCTTCTCCGAAAGGGTGGTCATCTTCGCGCCGTCGTAGCTGCGGCTGATCGGCAGGACCCGGCGCGACCATCGGATCAGCGCGTTCTCCTTGAAGTCGCTCTCGTCGGTCTCGCCCTGCCGGGTGAACGTCCACGCGGTGTAGAGCAGGAACGCGCCGAAGATGTAGAAGATCCACACGAACCGGGACACCAGGGCCGCGCCCGCCGCGATGAACACGCCACGCATGAGCAGCGCCAGCACGATGCCGATGAGCAGCACCTTCTGCTGGAAGATGCGCGGCACGGTGAACCGGCTCATGATGATCACGAAGACGAACAGGTTGTCGATGGACAGGCTGTACTCGGTCAGCCAGCCCGCGAAGAACTCCTGCCCGTACTGCGCGCCGTAGCCCAACCACACGAACACGCCGAACACGGTCGCCATGGCCACGTAGAGCACGACCCAGCCGGTCGCCTCCTTCATCGACGGCTCGTGCGGTCGGCGACCGACGATCAGCAGGTCCAGCAGGAGCACGGCGATCAGGCCGGCCAGCGTGATACCCCAGACCAATGTGGACACGTTCATACGCGAAAACCTCCGGTTGGCAGCATTAGGCCCCGGAGGTCTCTCCCGCCGCGATCCGTGAGCCAGCCACGGGCCCTCCCCGGCGACCGACGGCGCCGGGTCCCGCCTCGTGAGCACGAGTCGGAAGCCGTGTTGACGACACCGCCGCGAGGGAATACTCCCCTCCTGCCAGCAAAGTATGGCATGCAAGGATCAGGCCCATGGTGTTAGAGGTCGCCCTGATTGACGTGCGGGCCGGGCAGGAAGACGATTTCGCGGCCGCATACGCCAAGGGCCGTGAGACGCTTGCCACAACTCCGGGCTGCCGCAGCGTCCGGATGACCCGCGGGATAGAGTCGCCGTCGCGCTTCGTGCTGCTGGTCGAGTGGGACTCGGTCGAGGCGCACCTGGAAAACTTCCGGGCCACCGAGCGCTTCGTCACCTGGCGCGGACTTATCGGACAATACTTCGCCCAACCACCCTTGGTGGAGCATTTCGTCGATGTACCTTGAGGCCTCCGATGGGGTACGGATCAGCGCCCACCACGACCCGGCCGATAGTGATCTTGCGATCGTGCTGGCGCACGGCTTCACCGGTTCGTGGCGCCGGCCCAGCATGCGCCGGGCGTCCGCGGCGTTCGGCCGGCACGGCGGCGTCATCACCTTCGACTTCCGCGGGCACGGCTCCTCGGGTGGACTGTCCACAGTGGGCGATCGCGAGATCTTCGACGTCGAGGCGGCCGTGGGGTGGGCGCGCACACTGGGCTACAAACACGTCGCCACGGTCGGGTTCTCGATGGGCGCCTCCGTCGTGGTCCGCCACGCCGCGCTGATCCGCGACGTCGTGGCCGTCGTGGCGGTCAGCGGCCCGGCACGCTGGTACTACCGCGGCACCGTGCCCATGCGGTGGCTGCACTGGGTGGTCGAGCGCAAACTCGGGCGTGTCGTCGGGCGAGTGGCGTTGCGCACACGCATCGCGTCCACTGGTTGGGACCCGCTGCCCCAAGCCCCCCACGAGGTCGCCTCGCTGATCTCGCCCACCCCGCTACTCGTCGTGCACGGCGACGCCGATCCCTACTTCCCCGTCGAGCACGCCCACCAGCTCTACGACGCGGCGGCGCAGCCCAAGGACCTGTGGCTCGAACCCGGCTTCGGCCACGCCGAAAACGCCGCCCCCGCCGAACTCCTCGACCGCATCGGAGCCTGGCTCCTCCAACCCCGTTGACAGGCGGTCAATCCGGTCGCCGGCGCCCTCGCCACGCTCAGAGCGAAAACGGTCCGGTGCCCTTTAATAATGAGTGATCACTCATTATTGTGGGCCGGGTGATGGCACGACTCACGCCCGACGAGCGCCGCGCCGCGCTCATCGCCGCGACGCTGCCGCTGCTGGCCGAGCACGGCGCCGACGTGAGCACACGCGCGATCGCCGAGGCGGCCGGGGTCGCCGAGGGCACCATCTTCCGGGTCTTCGCCGACAAGGCGGCGCTCATCTGCGCGGCGGTCAAGGAGGCCTGCGATCCCACACCCGTGATCGAGGCCATCGACCGCCTGCCCGACCTGCTTCCCGTGCGCGTACGGCTGCAGATGGCCGCCCGCATCCTCGGCCGCCACTTCAGCGCGCATCCCCAACTCTTGTCCGAGCTCACCCGAGCCGAGCGCCTCGCGCCACTGGTGTCGGCGGTGCAGCGCCTGGTCGAGCCCGATCGCAAAAACCTTTTGCACCCGAGCGAAACAATTGGTTGGGTTCTGGTCTCGACCGTCATGATCCCTGGTAGAACACCCGAGGTATTGAACGGGGTACTCGATGCTCTTGCGACTCCTCAAACGCCATCTGCGGCCATACAGTTCGACGCTGACCTTGGTCGTGGTCTTGCAGCTGGTGCAGACGCTGGCGACGCTCTATCTTCCGACGCTCAACGCCGACATCATTGACAACGGCGTCGTCAAGGGCGACACCGGCCACATCCTGGGTGTCGGGGCGGTCATGCTCGGCGTGTCGCTGGTCCAGATGGTGTCCAACGGCGTGGCCGTCTACTTTGGAGCGCGCATCGCGATGGCCGCCGGCCGTGACATGCGGGCCGCGATTTTCAGTCGTGTCATGGACTTCTCGGCCCGCGAGGTGGGCCGGTTCGGTGCGCCGTCGCTGATCACCCGCACCACCAACGACGTGCTTCAGGTGCAGATGCTGGCGCTGATGGCGTTCACGCTCATGGTTTCCGCGCCCATCATGATGGTCGGCGGGGTCGTCATGGCCGTGCGCCTGGACGTGCCGCTGTCGAGCATGCTGCTGGTCATCATCCCCGCCCTCGTGGCCGCGATCGGCCTGATCATCTTGCGGATGCGCCCGCTGTTCCGCGGCATGCAGGAGCGCATCGACGAGGTTAACCGGATCATGCGCGAGCAGATCACCGGCATCCGGGTCATCCGCGCGTTCGTCAAGGACGAGCACGAGCGCAGGCGCTTCGCCGTGGCCAACGACCAGCTCACCGACCTCTCGCTGAAGACCGGCCAGCTGATGGCGCTCATGTTCCCGCTCGTGTTCCTCATCATCAACATCTCCAGCGTCGGTGTGCTGTGGTTCGGCGGGCACCGGATCGATGAGGGCGGCATGCAGGTGGGAGCCCTCACCGCGTACCTGACATATCTCATGCAAATCCTTATGGCCGTCATGATGGCGACCTTCATGCTCGTGATGATCCCGCGGGCCGAGGTCTGCGCGGAGCGCGTCGAGGAGGTGCTCGACACCGACGCGAGTGTGATCCCGCCGGCCGACCCGGTGCAAAACGTTGGCATGCAAGGACACCTGGAGCTGCGCGACGTCGAGTTCCGCTATCCCGGCGCGGAGGAGCCGGTCCTCAAGGGCATCGATCTGGTGGCGCGACCGGGCGAGGTGACCGCCATCATCGGCAGCACCGGCAGCGGCAAGTCCACTTTGCTCAATCTCGTGCCGCGGCTGTTCGACGCCACGGGTGGCAAGGTGCTTGTCGATGACGTGGACGTGCGCGACCTCGATCCCGCGCTGCTGTCGCAGGCCATAGGTTACGTCCCGCAAAAGCCTTACCTCTTCACCGGCACCATCGCCAGCAACCTCCGATATGGGCGGTCGGATGCGACCGACGAGGAGCTGTGGCACGCCCTTGAGATCGCCCAGGCGCGCGAGTTCGTCGAGGCCATGCCGGACAAGCTCGACGCGCCGATCGCGCAGGGCGGCACGAACGTCTCCGGTGGGCAGCGGCAACGGCTCGCGATAGCGCGGGCGTTGGTCCGACGGCCCGAGATCTACCTGTTCGACGACTCCTTCTCGGCACTGGACTACTCGACCGACGCCGCGCTGCGGCGGGCCCTGGCGCGCGAGACCAGCGATGCCACGGTCGTCATCGTGGCCCAGCGGGTAAACACCATCCGCGACGCCGACCGCATCGTCGTGCTCGACGACGGTCAGGTGGTCGGCATGGGCAGGCACCAAGACCTGATGCGCGACAACGAAACCTACCGCGAGATAGTGCTATCCCAACTGACCGAGCAGGAGGCCCTCGCATGACGGGACCGAGGTTTGGGCCGGCTGCGGCGATGGGCGGCCCGCCGATTCACAAATCCTTGAACTTCAAGGGAACCGCCAAGCGCGTCCTGCGTCTCCTGCGACCCGAGCGTAACCGCCTCGTCGCCCTGCTCGTGCTCGGCGTCGGCGCCGTCGCGCTGCTGGTGACCGGGCCCCGCGTCCTGGGCCACGCCACCGACATCGTGTTCAGCGGGGTCGTCGGGCGCGGCCTGCCCGCCGGGGTGACCAAGGAGCAGGCCGTCGAGCAGCTGCGGGCCGGCGGCCAGAACCAGCTCGCCGACATGGTCTCCGGCATGGCCGGGCTCGTGCCCGGCCAGGGCATCGACTTCGGCGCGGTCGGGCGGATGCTCCTGTGGGCGCTCGTCGTGTACCTCACCGCCTCGATGGTCCAGCTGTTCCAGCTGCGCATCACGACCACGGTCGTGCAGCGCACCATGTACCGACTGCGTGAGGACGTCGAGGCGAAGCTCGGCCGGCTTCCGTTGCGCTACTTCGACTCCCAAGCACGCGGCGAGGTGCTCAGCCGGGCCACCAACGACGTGGACAACATCGCGCAGGCGCTGCAGCAGACGCTCTCCCAGCTCGTGATATCGATCCTCACGGTCCTCGGCGTGCTCGCGATGATGTTCTGGATCTCTCCACTGCTGGCCCTGATCGCCTTGGTGACCGTGCCCCTGTCGATCTATGTGACCGTCCTGATCGGAAAGCGGGCCCAGCCCCAGTTCGTGCGGCAGTGGGCCACCACGGGCAAGCTCAACGCGCACATCGAGGAGATGTTCACCGGGCATTCGCTGGTCAAGGTGTTCGGCCAGCAGGAGACGGCCATCGCCAAGTTCAAGGAGCACAACGAGGGGCTCTACGGCTCGGCGTTCAAGGCGCAGTTCATCTCCGGGCTCATCCAGCCCGCGATGTTCTTCATCGGCAACCTCAACTACGTGATCATCGCGGTGATCGGTGGGCTGCGCGTCGCGTCCGGCACCCTGTCGCTCGGTGATGTGCAGGCGTTCATCCAATACTCGCGCCAGTTCAGCCAGCCGCTCAACCAGATCGCCGGACTGTCCAATATGGTCCAGTCGGGCGTGGCGTCGGCCGAGCGGGTGTTCAAACTGCTTGACGCGCAAGAGCAATCGGCCGATCCGGCGCCGCTCGCGCTGTCACCGGTCCGTGGGCGCGTCGCGTTTGAGGAGGTCTCTTTCCGGTACCAGGAAGACAAGCCCTTGATTGAAAACCTCTCGCTCGTCGTGGAACCGGGGCAAACGGTGGCCATCGTCGGCCCGACCGGCGCGGGCAAAACGACCCTGGTGAACCTGCTGATGCGCTTCTACGAGGTGGACGGCGGCCGCATCACGCTCGACGGCGTCGACATCGCCACCATGCCGCGCGAGCAACTGCGCTCGCACATGGGCATGGTGCTGCAGGACACGTGGCTGTTCGGGGGCACGATCGCCGACAACATCGCGTACGGTTCCGACGGCGCGTCGATCGATCAGGTCGGCGACGCGGCCAGGGCCGCCCACGCCGACCACTTCATCCGCACGCTGCCCGACGGCTACGAAACAACGCTCGAAGAGGAGGGCAGCAACGTCAGCGCGGGCGAAAAGCAGCTCATCACCATCGCACGGGCGGTGCTGGCGGAGCCGGCCATCCTCATCCTCGACGAGGCGACCAGCTCCGTGGACACCCGCACCGAGCTGCTCATCCAGCAGGCGATGAGCTCGCTGCGCAGCGGCCGCACCAGTTTCGTCATCGCGCACCGCCTGTCGACCATCCGCAACGCCGACGTGATCCTCGTGATGGAGGACGGCCGGATCGTCGAGCACGGCACGCACGACAAGCTGATCGCGGAGGGCGGCGCATACGCACGCCTATACGCCGCCCAGTTCGCTCAACCCGTCGCTACGGACGGATAGCGCGATCGTGACCGTCCAAACCGGAGGTGCAACGCCGGCACCACAAACAGATTGAGCAGCGTGGAGGTGAACAGCCCGCCGAGGATGACCACGGCCATCGGGTGCTCGATCTCGTTGCCCGGGATCTCGCCGAACATCACCATCGGCACGAGCGCGAGCCCCGCCGCCAGCGTGGTCATCAGGATCGGGGCCGGCCGCTCGCGGGCGCCGCGCAGCACGAGGCCGGCGCCGAACGGCACGCTCTCCTCGCGCTCCAGATGCTGGAAGTGGCTGATCATCAGGATCCCGTTTGCGCGCGGCGATGCCGAGCACCGTGAAGAACCCGACCAGCGAACCCAGCGATATCACGCCTCCCCCGACATAGGCCGCCAGGACGCCGCCCACCAACGCCGACGGCAGCGTGATGAACGAGATGATGGCCACCTCGCCCAGCGCCACG
Organism: Allorhizocola rhizosphaerae; assembly: GCF_003426775.1. Taxonomy (GTDB): domain Bacteria; phylum Actinomycetota; class Actinomycetes; order Mycobacteriales; family Micromonosporaceae; genus Allorhizocola; species Allorhizocola rhizosphaerae. Next base: position 8,081 of record NZ_QJUG01000237.1, read on the forward strand.
GTCCCGCCCTGCGCGGTGTCCAGCGGCAGGTTGCGCAGCGCGGTCAGGTCGCTGCACGTCTCCGGCGTGCTGTAGAGCCGTACGTCGAAGATCCGGCCGCGCTGGTAGAGGTCGCCGACCTCCTCCGTGGCCATGAGCGTGGCCACGGCCCGGCGCACGTCGCCCGGCTTGAGCCCGTACTTCTGCGCCTCCTCCAGCTTCACCTGCACATCGATCTGCGGGATGTCCTGGATGGCCGATCATCATCCACAAGCGACGGTGCCCGCCCGCTACCAGACTCGAAACACACCTCACCAATGCGGCGAGCGAGCGGCGTGTCGGATAGCCGACGCTCCAGGCGACATCGATAGCCACCAAGGCTTGCCTTGGTGGCTATCATGCGCTGCTCGAAAACGCCAATCGCGGACGTGATCTCCCGCGGGGGCGTAGGTTACCTGTATGGGCAAGATTCGCGTGGGCACGGCCTCGTGGACCGATAAGACCCTCCTGGCCTCCGGGTGGTACCCAAAAGAAGCAAATGACGCCGAGAGCCGGCTCGCCTACTACGCCGAGCAGTTCCCCATCGTGGAGGTCGACTCCACCTACTACGCCCCGCCGGCCGAGCAGACGACGACTCTGTGGGCGCAGCGCACCCCGCCCGGATTCCTGTTCAACATCAAGGCGTTCAGCATGCTGACCGGCCACCCGACGAAGGTTTCCGCGCTGTACAAGGATTTGCGACCGGAGACCGACAAGCAGAACATCTATCCCAAGGATCTGGACGACCAGGCATACGAGGAGGTCTGGACCCGGTTCCTGTCCGCACTGGACCCGCTGGTGAAGGCGAAGAAGCTGGGCGTGCTGCTGTTCCAGTTCCCGCCGTGGTTCGGCATCAGGCGCGACAACAAGCAATACCTGCTGGAGGTCAAGCAGCGTTGCGCACCGCTGCGCGTGGCGATCGAGCTGCGCAGCTCCCTATGGTTCGAGGGGTCCAATCAGGACGAGACACTGGAGTTGTTGCGGGACAACAAGCTTCCGTTCGTCTGCGTCGACATGCCGCAGGGCTACAAAAACTCGGTGCCGCCCGTGTTCGAGGCGACAAGCGACATCTCGGTGGTGCGCCTGCACGGGCACAGCGACAAGTGGACCAGCCGCGACATTCATGAAAAGTTCGGCTACCGCTATTCGACGGCGGAGCTGAAGAAGGCGGCGGGCAAGATACGCAAGCTCGCCGACCAGACGCGGCAGACGCACGTGCTGATGAACAATTGCTATTCCGACTATGCGCAACGCAACGCCGAGGAGCTCATCGAGCTACTCGATTAAAATCTATAAATCTTCTCGGTACGTTTTACGGCCCTCGACGCTGTCCCGGATCTTGTCAACCGCGCCCACGGCCGGGGCCGCGATTTTGTTCCAGGGCGGGCGGTTGGGCATGTCCGGGTGCGGCCGGGTCGGCGCGGCCTCCTCGGCGATCTCCAGGCGGTTGCCCAGCCGGATCAGGTCGGCCTCGCTGGCCACCCGGCTCAGCTGGGGAAAGATCCGGCTCGCGCAGGTGGACCCGTGGCGCAGGATCTCGGCGTCGACGGCCTCGGCGAGATCGTGGTACGACGGGCTGTCCGGCGCGGCCTCCTCAAGCACGGCGAGCTGGCGCAGCAGCGTCGTGTCGTGGTCGATCTCGTCGTCGACCAGGTTGTCTCCGTCCGGCACGAGCGCTCGCACCGCCGGATAGAGGTATTGCTCCTCCGCCGACAGGTGCCGCGACACGGCCGCCGTCACGACGTCGGCCAGCTCGCGCCGGGACTGCTCGGCCTTGAGCAACTCCGACGACAGCGCCTCCAGCTGGAGGTGCTCGTCGGTGAGCACGGAGATGATGCTGCGCCCGCCAGGGCGGTACTCGTACTTCTCCCTCTCGCCCGGCAGCGGAGGCAGGGGCGGCAGATACGGCGAGAACATGACATGGCCATACCCCCGGCGGCCGGGGACTAATCCAGATTCACCAGCATGACGGCTGCTAGCAGGGCCAATCCGGCGCACATGGGCCACAGGAGGCCGGGCGCGTACTGGTACACGAATCCGCCCAGTGGAGGGGACAGCACCATGCCGCTGATCGACGCGCCGGAGTACAGGCTTTGGAAGCGCCCGCTCATGCCGCTCGGCGCGCGGTCGGCGGCGAACGCGGGCGAGGTGGGTTTGTAGAGCATCTCCCCCACCGTAATGATCAGGATCGCGAGGACGGCACCGCCGTAGCGGGGCCAGACTGCCAGCACGACGAACCCGAGCCCGACCAGCGCCCAGCCCGACGAGATCACCTTGAGGGCGGGCCGCTTCGCCAGGTAAATCGCCAGCGGGGTCTCGGCCAGCACGATGATCAGGCAGCTGATCGAGATGAGCGCGCCGTAGCCGATGAGCGGGGTCTGGTCATCGGTCAGCATGAGCGGCAAACCCGTAAATATTTGGCGGTACGACGTGTCGAGCGCGACGACGCCGATGACCAGAGCCAGCACGCGCCGGTCGGCCCGGACCGCGCGGAAGAATCCCGACGGGATGTCGTCTCTGGACTTCGGCTGGGCCTTCGGCACGAAGCGCCACACGATGAACATGAGGGCCAGGCTCGTGACCGCGTCAATCACGAACACCAGCGAGAAGTCGACGCCGGCGGCGAGCGCACCCAGCGGCGGGCCGACCATGATGCCGGCGTTCATGGCGGCGCGGGAGATGGCGATGCCCATGCGGCGCTGCTCGGGCGGCACGGCGTCGGCCACGAGCGCCACGCCGAGCGGGTGGCCGGAGCCGGCGCTCAAGCCCGCGAGCGCCGAGAGGGCAAGCAGGAAAGCGTTGGGCGCCAAGGGCATCAGGCTGCACGTCACGGCCCATCCGGCGTAGCCGATCAGCAGCACCCGCTTGATCCCGAAGCGATCACCGAGCCAACCGCCGAGCAGGTTGCCCGCGATGAGCCCGGCCCCGTTGGCGCCCACGATCACCCCTGCTTCGACGGGGGCCATGCCGCGCTCCTGCACGAGGTAGACCGTGAGATAGAACCAGGCGAGGGCGCCCGCTGCGTTGATGAAGCGCCCGAGCACGAGCAGGCGCACCCATGTCGGCAGCTGCTTGAGGCTCGACCAGATCACGCGCCCTCGCCTCCCCCGTTGTACTTGGTAAGTTTCTAATGGGAACCTAGAGTGAGGGCATGCCGCACGCAAGCTGGATTCCGGAGACGCACTGCGCGATCGCGCAATCGTTGGGGGTGCTCGGGGACGCTTGGGATCTGCTGCTGATCCGGGATCTGGCGCGGGGCAGCCATCGGTTCGAGCAGTTGACGGGCGAGTTGGGGATTTCACGCAAGGTGCTCACCGAGCGGTTGCGCAAACTTGTGGGGCACGGGCTGGTCGAGCGGCGGCCCTATTCGCAAAGCCCGGTGCGGCATGAGTACTGGCTGACTCCCGCAGGGCTCGCGCTGGTGCCCGTGTTGGTGGCGCTGCAGGATTGGGGCGACACGTGGCTGCTCGGCGACGGCTCGCTCACCGGGCTGGGCTCGCAGGCCGCAGCCGCTCGGGTTTCATCACTGGCAGGCACACGGATACCGGAGTTGACCCTTCCATCTACATTGGACACTCCGCTGGACGTCGTCGATCCCTCCGCGTCGCACACGGTCCTGTTCGCCTTCCCGCTGGCGTCCCGCACGCCCAAACCGGATGGCTGGAGCGCCATCCCGGGCGCCATCGGCTGCACACTGGAAAACCGCCTCTTCGCCGCAGCACACGCGGACTTCCAGGCGGCGGGCGCTGCAATCCGGGGCGTCAGCACCCAAGCCGCCGCCGACCAGAAGGACTTCGCCACGGCCGAGCGCGTCCCCTTCCCCCTACTCTCCGACGCAGGCCTTCACCTCACCGCGACACTGCGGCTGCCCACCTTCCGCGCGCCCGACACCCCGCGCCTGCGCCGCCTCGTCCTCGTCATCGACGCCACCCGCACCATCACCGACGCCCTTTTCCCCATCACCAACATCCCCGCAGCCATAGATTGGGCCCTATCCCGCGCCCGCTGACCCATCCGCACACATCCTCCACGGCCAGCTCGCGGACCCTTGCCCTCCCGCTGACTTCGGGGGCGCTCCCCCACCACCGACACTCGCCAGCCACACCTCACGAGCCCTACCCTCCCACCGGCTCCCGAGGCGCCCCCACCACCGACACTCGCCAGCCACACCTCACGAGCCCTACCCTCCCACCGGCTCCCGAGG
>NZ_QJUG01000238.1 GCF_003426775.1 Allorhizocola rhizosphaerae
TGTTCAGGCGAAGCCGTGCTCTTGCGCGGGTGTGGCCGGGCGCGAAGCGATCCGGGCACACCCGCTGCGAACATCGGGTTTAACTCTGTTCAGGCGAAGCCGTGCTCTTGCGCGGGTGTGGCCGGGCGCGAAGCGATCCGGGCCCACCCGCTGCGGATATTAAGGCGCCGCAAGGGCCTCCGTCGGGCTCAGGCGGGCCGCGCGCATGGCGGGGTAGAGTCCCGCGACCGCTCCAATCACGACGGTCGCACCGATCCCGCCCAGACTCGCCCAAGCGGGTATGACGCTGGGCCACGCCTGCACCAGCGCATACCCGGTCGTGACCACACCGCCCAGGAGCACCCCTCCGGCCCCGCCCAGCGCGGCCAGCAGGAGCGACTCCATCAGGAACTGCCCGCGGATCTGGCCCCGCGTCGCCCCGAGGGAGCGCCGCAGCCCGATCTCGGCCCGCCGCTCAAGCACCGAGATGACCATCGTGTTGGCCACGCCCACCCCGCCGACGAGCAGGGCCACCGAGCCGAGCCCGAGCAGCAGCCCGGTGAACGTCTTGTCGGTGGCCTGGCGTGCCGCCAGCGCCTCCGACGGGCGGGACACCTTGACCTCGTTGGGCGCGCCCGGGTTCGCGGTGCCCGCGAGCACCGATCGCACGGCCTCGACCGCGTGGTCCAGCGTCCGCGTGTAAATCATCGTGGCGTTGCCATCGAAGTCCAGATAGGACTGCGCGGCCTCCCAGCCGATGAGCGCGGACGTGTCCAGCTCCGGCGTGAGCGGGATCGGCGCGAGGATCCCGATCACGGTGAACCACTTGCCGCCCAGCCAGATCTGGCGTTCCCCGTCGGCCGACGTGATGCCGAGCCTTTCGGCGGTCTTCGAGCCGAGGACGACGGCCGGATATCGAGCGGTCGCGTCGTTCAGCCAGGTTCCATTTTGGACGGCACCGCCGACGGTGCCCAGCAGCCCGAGCGACACGGCGCGCACGCTCAACCCGCCGGATTCCACGGTGGGTATCCGGTCGCTGCGATACACGTTCGCGCTGATCTTCGCCGACTCGGAGACGGACGTGACCGACCGGATCCGCCCGATCATCGATGCGGCCTCGCGTGGCAGCGACGCCTGCTCGCCGAAGAACGTGTTGCCCGGCCCGACCGTGAGCAGGTTGGTCCCGAGCGCGGCCAGCGTGCGGTCGAGCTCGGCGCGCGACGACGACGAGATGCCCACGACCGAGACCATCGCGGCGATCCCGATCGCGATACCCAACGCCGACAGGAACGCCCGTGTCTTGCGCGTGCGCAACCCGATCGCGCCGACCCGCAGCAGATCGGCGAACCGTAGCCGGGGAGGCCTCAACATGTGGTCACCCCATCCCGCATCGTGATCTGGCGCGGCATGGCGCCCGCGATGTCCCGGTCGTGCGTGATGACGACGACCGTGGTCCCGTCGGAGTGCAGTTCGCGCAGCAACTCGATGACCGACGAGCCCGAGGCGGTGTCGAGGTTGCCGGTCGGCTCGTCGGCCAGGAGCAGCGGCGGTTCGCCCACGACCGCGCGGGCGATGGCGACCCGCTGCTTTTCGCCACCCGACAGCTCGTGCGGCCGGTGGGTCAGGCGATGGCCCAGCCCGACCCGCTCCAGCGCGGCCACCGCCCGCCTGCGCCGCTCGCCGAGGGGGATCCCGTTGTACAGCAACCCGTCCGCCACGTTGTCCACTGTGGACATGCCGGGGGCGAGATGGAACTGCTGGAACACGAACCCGATCCGGCTCCCGCGCAAGGCCGACAGCTGCCGGTCGCTGAGCGCGGCCAAATCGTGCCCGGCGATCTCGACCGCCCCCGAGGTCGGCCGGTCGAGCGCCCCGATCACATGCAGCATGGTCGACTTGCCGGAGCCCGACGGGCCCACGATCGCGACCAGCTCGCCCGAACCTATGAACAGGCTGACCCCGGCGAGCGCGTGCACCCCGCCCGGGTACGTCTTGGTGACCTCGCGCAGCCGGATCATGAAGGCATCCCGACGGTGCCGCCCTCGGTCAGCCCATCGCCGCTGACCTCGACCCGGCCCGCCGCGAACAGCCCGGTCTTGACCGCGATCACGCGGGAGGAACCGTCCGCGGACACGAGTTCCACCCCGTATCCACCCTCGCGCAGGGCGAGCAGCGCCGCGACCGGCACGGTCAGCACCTTCTCCCGTACGGACGCGGTGAACGCGATCTTCACCGACGCCTTCTCCAGCGCCACGGCCGCGTCGCCGAGCCCGATCACGACATCGATCTCGGTGGTGGGATCGCCGCCGTTCTGGCCCGGCTGCACGGTCGTCTTCGCGCTTTCGACCTTGCCGTCCAGCGCCTTGCCGTCGGGCAGCGTCACCTTCACCGCCGCGCCGACGGTCGCCAGGCGCGCGTCATCGACGTCAAGAGACGTGGTGACGACTCGTCGGGTACCCGTATAGGAAAGAATGGTCTGCCCCGGCGCGGCATCACCGATCGACGCGGACACCGAGTCGATCCGGACCGGTCCCGGCGCGTAGACGATGCGGCCCGGTTCCACCACACCGGTCTGCTCCAGGCCGAGACTCTTTTGCCACTTCTTGATGGCCGACGACGTGAAGCCCGAGAATCCGAGCGCCTTAAGGTTTTCGGTGAACTGCTTGACGTCGGCGTCGGAGCTTTCCATGCCCGAGCGCAGCGGCCGATAGAGCGGCAAAGCGCCATACATCAGGACCACCGGCAGCTCGTCCACTTTGAACAGTGTCTGTCCACGCTGGACGGTCGAACCCGCCTCCGCGAGGTGGGTGAGGGTGCCGTTCAGCTTCGACGAGACCGACGTCGTCGAGCCGTAGCCCAGAGTGCCGTTCTTCGACTCGGTGTCGGCCAGCGTTTGCCGCGTCACCTGAGCGGTCTTGCGCGGGCCGGTGCTTGTCGCCTGGGGTTTGGCCGTCCCCGTGGGCAGTCCGTAGGCGAACCCGGCCGAGGCCGCGGCGAGCACCGCGGCCCCGATCCCGCCGGTGAGGAGGAAAGCACGACGGTTCATGTTGCGGGCTTTCCTTCCGCCGTCTTGCGTTCGCCCATGAGGCCCGCCTGCTCGTCACACTTCTTCTGCGCCTCCCGGAACTTGGGGTCGCGCGGATCGATCCCGCTGTCCGGCCCGATCGCGATGCCGCCGCCCTCCTGTGGGTCCGGGAAGTTCTCAAACCCGTTCTCCCGCATGCACTTGGCCATCTGGCGCATCTTCTCCTGCATCTGCGGGTCGGCCGGACCGCTCAGCGTGCCGCCCTCGGGCATGTAGTCCTTGCACGCCTCCTCGGCCTTCTTGAACTTCTCCATGTCGGTAGCGCCCGGTCCCGCGGCCGAGCCGGCCTCACCCGGTCCGGCGTCCTGGCGCATCTCGACCTTGAAGTCGCCCTCACCGCCCTTCTCGCCGTCCTCGACGATCTGCGGGTCGGGCATGTCCACCCCGTTGTCACGCATGCACTGGGCAAACTGGCGCATGCGCTCGGCCGGATCGCCGGAAACCTGTTTCTTGTCGGATTTGTCGGGGCCGCCCGCGGTGGGAAGGCCGTCATCCAAGGCCTTGCCGCATCCCGAGGCAACCGTCAATGCCAGCGAACACGCCAGCACCGCAATCAGCCTTCTCATGCGACCAGTCGATCCCGCGCGCGGTATCCGGGGCGTAATCGCATTTGGTTATGTGGCGGTTACATCTTCGCGAGTCATCATGGGTCGATGCGGGTGCTGGTGGTGGAGGACGAGGACGTGCTGGCCGACGCGGTCGCCGAGTGGCTGCGCCGGGAGTCGTTCGCGGTCGACGTCACCTATGACGGGACGGCGGCCAGCGAACGGATCGACGTGCACGCCTATGACGTGGTGGTGCTCGACCGGGATCTCCCCGGCATTTCGGGCGACGAGCTGTGCCGCCGCATCACCGACTCCCGCCCCGAGACGCGGGTGCTGATGCTCACGGCCGCCGCTGCCGTGGCCGACCGGGTCGCCGGGCTCGCCCTCGGCGCCGACGACTACCTGATCAAGCCGTTCGCGATGGTCGAGATGGCCGCGCGGGTGCACGCGCTGATGCGCCGGGCCACCCCCGCCACCCCGCCGCTGCTTCGGCACGGCGGGATCACTCTCGACCCGGCACGGCATGAGGCCTACCGGGACGGGCGCTACCTTCATCTGGCGCGCAAGGAGTTCGCGGTGCTCGCCGAGCTGTTGCGCGCCGACGGCACCGTGGTGTCGGCCGAGCACCTGCTGGAGAAGGTGTGGGACGAGCATGCCGATCCCTTCACCAACACCGTGCGCATGACCGTGATGAAACTGCGCAAGAAACTCGGCGATCCCGCGGTCATAGAAACCATTTCCGGCATTGGGTACCGGTTGCGATGAAGAAGCTGACCATCAGAGCCCGCTTGACGTTCCTCTATTCCGCCCTGTTCCTGGTCGCGGGCGGTGTATTGCTCTCGGTGACATACGTTCTCGTGGAGCGGCAACTGCCCTCCCAGAAGATCAGCGGCGGCGTGGCCGCGTCGGCCGACGGCCCCATCAGCGTGGCCGACCCGCCGTCCGTTCAGCTGGAGCGCGTCTTCATCGGCCAGCTCAACGACATCCGCAGCGAGACGCTCAACACGCTGCTAACCCAGGGCGGGATCGCGCTGCTGATCATCCTCACCGGCGCCGCGGTCATCGCGTGGCTGATCGCCGGGCGGGCGCTGCAACCCCTGCAGCAGATCACCGACACGGCGGCCCGGATCGCACACGACGGGCGCGGCCTGCACGAGCGCATCGCGCTCGAAGGCCCGCAGGACGAGGTGAAGCGGCTGTCCGACACGTTCGACCAGATGCTCGCCCGGCTCGACCACGGCTTCGACTCGCAGCGCCGCTTCGTCGGCAACGCGTCGCACGAGCTGCGCACGCCGCTCGCCCTCAACCGGGCGCTGGTCGAGCTCACCATCACCCGGCCGGGCGTGAGCGACGACGCGCGCCAGCTCGGCGAGTCCCTGCTGAAGGTCAACGAACGGCACGAACGGCTCATCGAGGGCCTGCTGACACTGGCCGACAGCGAGTCCGAAATCGCCGAGCGGTCGCCGGTGGACCTGGCCGATGTCGCCTCGCACGTGCTGGACATTTTGCCGCCCAACGGCATTCTCTCCAGCCGCCAGCTCGGGCCCGCGCCGTGTCTGGGCGACCCGATCCTGCTCGAACGGCTGGTACAAAATCTGATTGAAAACGCCGTCAAACACAACGTGCCCAAGGACGGCTGGATCAACGTCACCACGTCCACAGTGGACGGCCGAGCCCGGCTGACCGTCATCAACTCGGGCCCGGCGGTGCCCGGCTACGAGATGGAGACCATCTTCCAACCGTTCCGGCGCCTGGGCCGCGAGCGCACCGGCAGCCTCGCGACCCGGGGCCTCGGCTTGGGCCTGTCCATCGTCCGGGCCATCGCCCACGCCCATGGCGGCCGCGCGACCGCCGCACCGCGCCCCGGCGGCGGCCTCGTCGTGACCGTGACCCTATAATTGACCTAGCTAGCCAACATTGCTTGCAGTCGGGGGCAAGCAGGTCGACGCGTCCAGGATCCGTGCGGGCCTGATGGCCAAGGCGACCGCACTCGACGTCGATCCGGCGTCGCTGCGTTTATTGCTTGCAGTCGGGGGCAAGCAGGTCGACGTGTCCAGGATCCATGCGGGCCTGACGGCCAAGGCGACCGCACTCGACGTCGATTCGGCGTCGCTGCGTTATGTGCTGCGCGCGCAACGAGGTCACGCACTTGACCGACGACGTCATAGCCGTGACGGCGCAAGACATCTTCAGCTAGCGGGCCGCCACGTCTCGCCCTCCAGAAGGCGGGCGGCTCCCAGCCAAACGGCGTTCATCAGGCGGGTGGCCGTGCGGCCCGGGTCTTCCTGCGGATGGGAGGCGAGCCAGTCGGCCAGCGATTCGCTCGCTCCCACAAGCGAAAGCGCCATCGAGGTCAGGTCTTCGGCGCGCACCTGACGCCCCTCGTGCTGCAGTGCGACGTCGAGCCGGTGGGCGATCACCTGGACGATGGCCCGGCGCATGCCGGCCAGCTCGCCCGCGAACGGTTCCAGTGAGCGCGCCTGCCGGTAGAGCACCGACCATCCGTCCCTGTGCGCGCCGACGAACTCGAAGAAGCTCCTGAGTCCGCGCCACAGCTGCTCGTCGGGCGGCAGGGACCCGTCGGCCGCGTCGATGATGCCCGTCATCATGCGCTCCGACTCGCGCCGTAGGCATGCGAGGAAGAGCTCCTCCTTCGTGCCGTGGTAGGCGTACACCATAGGCTTGGAGACGCCCGAAAGCTCGGCTATCTCGTCCATGTTGGCGGCATGGAACCCGCGCCGCGAGAACACACGCACAGCGGCGTCGAGCATCTGCTGCTCGCGCACGGCGCGCGGGAGCCTTTTGGGAGACGTCGTCACTCTTGCCAGCTTACCTACCCAGGCGTAAGGTTACGCGTGAGTAAGTTTCGAACCCAACAGGGAGAACCACAGTGACAGATATCGACCTGTCCGACTTCAGCAACCTCGATCCGGCCGCATTCGCCCAGCTGGTCAAGAACGCGTCGGACGCTCAGCTCAACGAGGTGATGAGCAGCGACGTGCGCACGAAGGTGCTGGACGAGATCTTCCGCCGGATGCCCGCGCTGTTCCGCCCGGACCGAGCCGGCAACACCAACGCCGTCATCCATTGGAACATCACGGGCCGACCCGACGGTGGCAGCGACACCTACGAGATCGTGATCGCCGACGGCACGTGCAAGCTGTCGGACAAGCCCGAAGACGAGCCGAAGCTGGCCCTGACCATGGGCCCCGCCGACTTCCTGAAGGTCGTCTCGGGCAACGGCAACCCGGTGATGATGTTCATGACGGGCAAGCTCAAGGCCAAGGGCGATCTCGGCCTGGCCGCCAATATCGCCAACCTGTTCAACATTCCGAAGGCCTGAGGCACACGATCGTGACGGCTGAGTTTTCCCTCGATCTCAGCGAAGAGCAGCGCGAGCTGCGCGACTGGGTGCACGGCTTCGCCGCCGACGTCGTGCGCCCGGCCGCTGCCGAGTGGGACGAGCGCGAGGAGACGCCCTGGCCGATCATCCAGGAGGCGGCGAAGATCGGGCTGTACGGGTTTGAGTTCCTGGCCAACACGTGGTCCGACCCGACCGGGTTGTCCATCTGCCTGGCCAACGAGGAGCTGTTCTGGGGCGACGCCGGGATCGGTCTGGCCCTCATGGGCACCGCGCTCGCCACGGCGGCCATCTACGGCAGCGGCACGCCCGACCAGTTGGTCGAATGGGTGCCGCAATGCTTCGGCACGGAAGACGACCCCAAGGTCGCGGCGTTCTGCTCCACCGAACCCGAGGCGGGGTCGGACGTCGGGGCGATGCGCACGCGCGCCGTCTTCGACGAGGCACGCGACGAGTGGGTCCTGAATGGACAGAAGACGTTCGCCACCAACGGCGGCATCGCCAACGTGCACGTCGTCACGGCCGTCGTGGACCCGGAGCTGGGCACGCGCGGGCAGGCCGGCTTCATCATCCCTCCTGGGACAAAAGGGCTTTCGTCGCCGGGCAAGACCAAGAAGCTGGGCATCCGGGCGTCACACACGGCCGACGTGTTCCTTGACGACGTGCGCATCCCGTCGTCGCTCGTGCTGGGCGGCAAGGAAAAGCTCGACGAGCGTTTGCAAAAAGCGCGCGAGGGCCAAAGCTCCAAGGGGCAGGCTTCGATGCGCACATTCGAGCTGACGCGGCCGTCCGTTGGGGCGCAGGCACTCGGCATCGCCCGCGCCGCGTATGAATACGCGCTGGATTACGCGCGCGGGAGGGTCCAATTTGGACGTCCGATCGTCGAGAACCAGGCGATCGCGTTCATGCTGGCCGACATGCGCATGGACATCGACGCGGCGCGGCTGCTGGTCTGGCGGGCGGCGTGGATGGGCAAGAACAACCGGCCGTTCGCGGCGGGCGAGGGCTCGATGTCCAAGCTGAAGGCGGGCGAGACGGCCGTCTCGGTGACCGAGAAGGCCATCCAGATCCTGGGCGGTGCCGGCTACACCCGGGAGCATCCGGTACAGCGTTGGTACCGAGATTCAAAGATTTACACCATTTTTGAGGGTACCAGTGAGATCCAACGCCTGGTCGTAGCCCGCGCGATCACCGGAGCCGTTCTCCGCTAGCAGCGGATGGCCGCGGCTTCACACGTGTGTTACCGGCGGGTAATGTGCGTCAGATGGACGTGTGGTTCATCGGCAAGACGCTTGCCCGCCGGGGCCTGCTCAGCCCGGGCCGCCCGGACCGAGTCGTCGACCAGCTCAACACGTTCCGCAGGTGGGGCTTCACGCTGGCCGCCGAACTGCCCGCCGCCGAGGCACGCGACCCGCACAAGGCCGCGGTCATCGACGAGCATCGCGGCCCCGTCACATACCGCCAACTGCTCAAGCGTGCCCAACGTCTGGCCGCCGGGCTCGCCGCCACCCGTGGCGTGCGCGAGAAGGACCGCATCGGACTGCTGTGCCGCAACCACGCCGGGTTCATCGAAGCCATGGTCGCATGTTCGATCCTCGGGGCCGACGCGGTGCTCGTGAACACCGCACTGTCCGCGCCGCAGCTCGCGACCGTCGCCGAACAGCAACGGCTGCGGCTGCTCCTGCACGACCGCGAATTCGCGGGCATCGCGGCCTCCGCGGCGTGCGAACGCCTGGACGAGTCCAATGTGGACGGTCTGATCGCGCACACCCGGCCACCGGCCCGATGGCACAGCTCAAGCGCGGGCCGGATGATCGTGCTGACGTCGGGTACGACGGGGGCGCCCAAGGGTGCGCGCAGGCCCACACCGCAGGGCTTCGGCCCGCTCGCGTCGATGATCGATCGCATCCCGCTGCGCGTGGGCGACCGCATGCACATCGCCGCACCCATCTTCCATACCTGGGGCTACGCGGCACTCCAGCTCGCGTTCGCCATGCGTGCCACCATCGTGCTGCGGCGACGGTTCGACCCGGGCGGCACGGTGCACGTCATCGACAAATACCGGTGCACGTCGATGTTCGCCGTGCCGGTGATGCTGCAGCGGCTGCTGGAGTCGCGGCTCGTGCCCGCGAAACCGCCGCACATCGTCGCGGTGAGCGGTTCGGCGCTGCCCGGCGGGCTGGCGACCGTGTTCATGGACGCGTGGGGCGACTGCCTGTACAACCTTTACGGCTCAACGGAAGTGTCGTGGGCGTCCATCGCCACACCGCGCGATCTGCGCCGCGACCCGGGCACGGCGGGGCGGCCGCCGCACGGCACGCGCGTGATGATCCTGGACCGCGCGGGCCGTCCGGTGCCGGATGGACACATTGGACAGATCTATGTGGGCAACGCGATGCTGTTCGTGCGCGACCTTCCGCGTACCGTGACCGGCAAGGTGATCCCCGGTCAGCTGCGCGGAAGCTAGGCGCAATCAGCCCGGCCCACCCGGCGTGTATGGTCCGTGACCGAAATGGGGATTGCGACCAACGCGCCGCCGGGGGCCCAGCCGGATGGCTTCGCCGACTGCTATCACACACACTACGGGCGGCTCACCGCACAACTGACCGCATACCTGGCCGACCCGGCAGCGGCCGAAGACGTTGTGCAGGAAGCGTTTCTGCGTGCCTGGCAACGCTGGCGACAGATTCGCGACTACGAAGACCCGGTCGCCTGGATCCGCCGTGTCGCGTGGAACCTCGCCACCAGCCGCTGGCGCCGCATCGTCCGCGACGCCCGGCTCGCCCGGCAGCACGACAGGAACGAGGCCGTCACGGCGGCCCTCGGCCCGGACAACGTGGCGCTCATGACCGCGCTTCGCCGGCTCCCGCCCAACCACCGGCGCGTGATCGTGCTGCACTATCTGGCCGACCTCCCGGTCGCGGACATCGTCCAAGACCTCGGTGTCCCGCGCGGCACCGTGCTTTCGTGGCTGCATCGCGGCCGGGCCGAACTGGCCGGACATCTTCGAGACGACGACAGGGGTGTGAACCGATGACCGATCCGCAAGAGGAGCTGACCGTGCTTCCGGCGCTCATGAACTATCGGGACAAGGCACCGCACGCCTTCGTCCCACCGTCGCTTGACTCCATGGAGGCATCCGCTCACCGGCGTCACCGCCGCCGGGTCGGCCTGGTGGCCGGCGCGACGGTGCTGTTGATCGGCGCCGCCTCGGCCATCGCCGTGGCACAGCTGCCGCGGCAGGACGCACCGCTCCTGGCCGACCCCACGCCGACCGCTTCACCGACACCGAGCCCGTCACCGTCGCCGAGCGCATCACCCAGCCCGCCCTCATCGTCACCGAGCGCACCGGGCGGCCCGAGCCGTGGCACCGAGGTCGTCCCGCGATCCGCCATGCTCAGGCCCGAAGATCTCGGCTCGGGTTACACCGGGAAGGACAGCACGGGCCAAGGCGACTGGCGCATGGAGTACTTCACGTCGATCTGCCCCACCTACCGGCCGGATCACTATCGCGGCCCGGCTCCGGCCCGGTCCGGCAGGCGCGAGTACAGCTTCAGGGGACCCAAGGACGTCATCCAATCGGTCGGCCTCGGCAATGTCGAGAGCAACACTTGGGAAATGAACCACACCCGCCGCTGGGTCGCCGACTGCGCGAGCTTCTCCACCAACGACATGCGATACACGATCAGGATCATCGCCAGCGGGTTCGCCGGGGACGACTCCCTTCTGGTGAAGGTGAACCAGTGGCATTACGTCTACCTCCGCAAGGGTGAATGGCTGACGCAGATAGCTTTCCGCGACCCGCAGACGGTCACGGAGATGAAGGAGATCGCGGTCAAGGCCGCGGCCCGGCTGCCGTGACGAGACAGGAAGGGGCCGCAAGTTGAACAACGTCCGGCGAAAACCCGACTAAATCGCGGCAATGTCCCGCCGGTAATGCGCGCCCTCCAGCCGAACCTTGGACACGAGCGCATAGGCGGCGGCCCGCGCTGATGGCACATCCGAGCCGGTGGCGGTTGCGCACAGCACCCGTCCACCGGCACTTCGCAGGATGCCGTCCTCGTCGAGTCTGGTGCCCGCGTGCAGCAGTCCTTCAGCGTCGGCGATCTCGTCGCCGGTCCGGGGTGCGGCCGGATAGCCCGCACTCGCGATCACCACGGTCACGGCGGCCCCGTCGCGCCACCGCAGCGCAGGCAGGCCGGCCAGACGACCGGTCGCCGCCGCGTAGAGCAGCTCGCTGCACGACGAGTCCAGCAACGCGAGCACCGACTGGGTCTCCGGGTCACCGAACCGCACGTTGAACTCGATGACCTTCGGCCCGTCCGCCGTGATCGCCAGACCCACGTAAAGCAGGCCCTGGAACGGGTTTCCGAGCTCGCGCATGCGCGCCAGTGTCGGCCCCACGATCCGGTCCATCACGGTGTCGACCAGATCCGGCGGGGCCCACGGCAGCGGCGCATAGGCACCCATGCCACCCGTGTTGGGCCCGGTGTCGCCGTCGCCCACCCGCTTGAAGTCCTGCGCGGGCAGCAACGGCACGGCCGATTCCCCGTCGCACACCACGAACAGCGAAACCTCCGGCCCGACAAGGAACTCCTCGATGACCACGCGCCCGCACTCCGCGGCGTGCGCGGTCGCGGCATCGAAATCGTCGGTCACCACGACGCCCTTGCCTGCCGCTAGCCCATCGTCCTTGACCACGTAGGGCCGGCCGAACTCGGCCAGCGCCTCCTTCACCTCGCCGGGCGTGGTGCACGTGCGGGAGCGGGCGGTCGGCACCCCCGCGGCGCGCATGACCTGCTTGGCGAAGTCCTTTGACCCCTCCAGCCGGGCCGCAGCGCCCGACGGCCCGAAGACCGCGATTCCCTTGGCGCGCACGGCATCCGCAACTCCCGCCACCAGCGGCGCCTCAGCCCCGATCACCACCAGATCGGCCCCGCAGTCGACGGCAAGCGCGGCAACGGCCTCGCCCGACAATGGGTCGACCGCGCGCAGCGAAGCGACCTGCCCGATGCCCGGATTGCCCGGGGCCGCGATCACGGTGGCGTCCTGCGAAAGCGCCTTCGCCAGGGCGTGCTCGCGGCCGCCCGAGCCAATCAGAAGTACCCGCGCCATTATCTCCCGCCCCCCAGCCCTACGGGCCCGGCCCCCTTTTTCACGGCAGCATATCGTGGCGCACGACATTCTCTTCGCGCCCGGGGCCCACGCCGATCAAGCTGACCCGCGCCCCGCACAGCTCCTCCAG
>NZ_QJUG01000239.1 GCF_003426775.1 Allorhizocola rhizosphaerae
GGCGTCCGCCTTTGGCGCGGCCTCCACGACGCGGCCGTCGCCGACGAGGCGTTGCGCCTCGGCGGTCAGCTCGCGCAGCGTGTACGCCGCGGGCAGGAACCGCACGGGCACGCCGGCGGCGGCCGCCTCGGCCCGCACGGCCGGTGGCACGTCCCCCTTCCAGTACACGAGCAGGGCACGGCGCAGCGGATCGGCGACGATGCTCGGGTTGCCGGGGTCGCCCGCCTGCAGGATCCGCTGTGCGGTGGCGTTCAACCGGTCCTGCAGCGCATAGACCTCGGCCCACGTGGCGAAGCCGGGCGGGCCGGCCTGCTCGGAGTGCCGTGCGGCCGCCGATGCCGCGGGCTTGTCCGAGGCGGCCGATGCCGCGGGCGTGGCCACGAGCAGGAGCGCGACCGCGGCCGAGATTGCCGGTGGTGCGATGACTTTCATGCGGGTTCCCTTCAAGCGGTGGTACCGCGCGGGCGCGCGGCACCGGGCGAATGGGGTTTCGTTCGGCGGCTACCGGATGACCTTGATCGCGTAGTGCACGCCGCCGACCGGCGGCCGCGGTGGCGGCGGCGGGCAAGGGGCGGGTCCCGGGTTACACGTCACGGGAGTGGCCTTGCCCTGGTCCACGGCAAGCCCGTAGGTGACGCCGCTCGAGGCGCCGCCGCCCGCCGTGAAGCGCAACCAGAGCGTGATCCGTTCAAAGGGCTGTAGCGGCAGCTCCTCGATCTTCGATTGCGGGGATATCAGCCGGAACTGCGTGGCGCTTCCGGAGACCTGCTGGATGCCGCTGCCGAAGGCACCGGCCTGCCACCATCGCTGGTACATGACGGGGCCGAGGTCGACGATGATCTCGCCGACCTGATGGAACGGCGCGCCGATCGACGTGAACGTCAGACTGGTACGGGTCGGGACGGACAGATTGTTGGCGATCGCGAAAGGCCGGAAGGCCGGCTCGTTGGGCTTGAACGCGACCGCGTTCACGTTGCGCTGCGCGATGTTGTTGTCCGCCGTCACCACCTTGTCCTGGTCGGCCGGATACGGCTTCAGCGCGTCGTCGTCCGAGTCCCACAGCGCCGCGAGGCAGAAGTGGCCAACGGCCGGCACGTTGTCGAACTTGAACCACACGTCCTTGGTGGCGCCCGCGGGGACGGTGACGCTCACCGGCAGGCCGACCGGGTTCCAGTCGGCGTCCCAGTAGGTGCTGCCGCCCGGTGTTGTGCGCCGCAGGCTCAGCTCGCCCTGGGCCTCGGCGTTGCCGATGTTGCCCACCTCGACCCAGACGTAGTACGAGCCGCCGATGGCCAGCTGGTCCGTGCTGACCGCGCACTTCACCGGGGGATCCACGGGGGTCCATTCGCAGACCCTGATCGCGGGGCTGACCCACCACGGCGAGACGGTGGACGGCTCGGCTCCGGTGTCGCTGGAAGTGTCCCGGATGACCACCTCGGGACCGTCCGCCGTCACGGCACCGGTCCCGGCGACGGCGGCGGCGCCGGTGACCATCAGCAGCACGGCCACCACGCTTGCCACGAGCCCGGTCGCGGTGGGGCGGCGCAGACCCGGCACACGACTTAACATCGACATTCTTCACTCCCTTACGGTTTGGGAACTCCCGGTCGCAGACGAGCGCGGGAAAGGGCCTTCAGTGTGTGTGCGCGAGCCGGGGCGAGCGAAGAGGTCAGGCGGCTCGGGACAGTCCCGGCCCCGCGCGGGACACCGGGCGCGCGGGCCGCTACAGCGGAGTCAACCGGCAACGCGATCTCTCCGCCGTGCCACTGATCTCGACCCACCGCCGCCGGACGCCGCAACCGGGCGCGGCCTATAGCTGGTCAATCACATGTGGAGCGAGGTGACCGTCGAAACGCAAGACGAAATGATCATCGTCACCATCTGCGACACCGTGCCCTAGCCGGTTCTGGCGCGCCCGTCCACTCACCGTGCGACATGTTCCGCGAGTACACCGATGTCCGCCTGTGCAATCATTTCCTGACGGTCACCCGTGCCTGTCAGCAGTTCACGCTGCGGGTGCGGTTTGATAATCGCGGCGACCATTGTGACGCGCGACGCTGGTAGCGGGCGGTATCCCTTTATTCTGCTGAGTCTCCGACCGCTTCCGAACCCGAGCCGGCATCAGGATGGGATGAGCTTGTCGTGGCGCCGGAATCGATAGGCGGCAAGTCCAGAAGCGGCAACGGGTCGGCGCGCGGGTGGCGGTGTGGTGGTGTCATGGTCGTCTCCAGAGGTGGGAATAGATTTCAGTCAGCAGGTCTGCTGAGAAAGCTATGCCCGCGTGGCGGATCGGCCCAGGCAACAGGGAGGCAATTGGCAGGCAAGATTCTTCGCCACGTATCGATTGCGGACGTTATCTTGGTGAGGTGTTCGCAGCAGCGGTGGTGGCCTTGCGCCAGCGTCTCGGAATGACGCAGGAGGAGCTGGCCGATCGGGCAGGGTTGGGGGTCCGCACCATCCGCTACCTGGAGTCTGGCCGCGCGGGCAGGCCACGTCCGGCCACGGTCCGTGGGCTGGCCGATGCGCTCGGGTTGCAGGGAGATCAACGTGCCCAGTTTGTGATCGACGCCGCGGCGAGCCCGGTGGCAGCCGAACCGGCAGGGGCGGCTATCGTGCCGCCTGCGCAGCTGCCGGCCGACATCTCGGGGTTCTCGGGGCGTGGCCGGGAGATACAGCGCCTCAACGACCTGCTGACCAAGCTCGGTCACACCGCGCCGGTGCCGGTTGTCGTCTCTGGAGCGGCAGGGGTAGGCAAGAGCGCCCTAGTCGTGCACTGGGCGCATCAGGCCAGTCACCGCTTCCCCGACGGTCAGCTCTACCTCAACCTACGCGGTTTCGCCCCGTCCGAACCCATGCCGCCGGCGCATGCACTGTCGTACATGCTGACCAGCCTGGGGTTTTCCGCCGAACAGGTACCGCCTGATCTGGACGCCGCCGCGGCGATGTACCGCAGTGTCATCGCTCGACGACGGATGCTTATCGTGTTGGACAATGCGCTTGATCCCGCGCAGGTGCGCACACTTCTGCCCCCGGGACGCCGCAATTTCACGTTGATCACCAGCCGAACCAGACTCGGCGGATTAGCAGCGTTGGAAGGCGCCCAACGAATCGCCTTGGAACCCTTGCCCGCGCTAGAGGCCACGCTACTTCTCGGCAGACTGGTCGGTGGCCGCCGGCTACGCAGTCTCAGGCGGGTCACTCCCGCGCTGATCGACGCCTGCGGCAGGATACCGTTGGCATTACGCATCGCGGCGGCCAACCTCTCCGATCCCGGCCTCGATCCGAACGCTTATGTGGAACAGCTGACGGCCAGCAGGCTGTCCGCCCTGCGAGTTGTCGGCGATGACCAGTCCGCAGTTGATGCAGCATTCTCGTTTTCTTACCAACGACTCGGCCCGGCGGCCCGGCGACTGTTCCGTCTGATCGGCGTTGATCCCGGCGCGGACATCACAGCAGCGGCAGCTGCAGCACTGGTCGGCCTGCCCATCGACGAGACGCGAGACCTGCTGGAGACCCTCAACGACGCACATCTGCTCGAGCGTCGCGGTGACCGCTACACCAGCCATGACCTTATCCGTCTCTGCGCGGCGGAAACCGCTCGGCGGGAAGAGCCCGAACCGGCACGTCAAGCCGCCCTACAACGACTGCTGGGGCACTACCAGAGCCGCGTTGATGCAGCCGCGCAACTGCTCTACCCCCACCTGCTGCGGTTACCCAACATGGCAACGCAGCCGGCAATACCTTTCGACGACGCCCCTGAGGCACTGGCATGGCTGGACGCTGAGCACCTCAACCTCGTCGCTGTTGTCACCCACGCCGCGCAGCACGGTCCCCGACCCGCCGCCTGGTCGCTGGCCCACAGCCTGCGCGGCTACTTCACCAACCGCATGCATACCACAAGCTGGCAGACCACCGCGAACGCTGCGCTTGCCGCGGCTCAACACGACGGCAACCCGTATGCTCACACCAGTGCTCAACTCAATCTCGGCGTGCTGCGCTGGCACCAGGGCGACCACGACCAGGCCACCCGGCATTTCCAGTTGGCACTGGCCGATGCCCGGCGCGCAGGCTGGGCCGACGGCGAAGCCGCAACCCTGGCGAACTGGAGCTCCCAGTGCAGCGAGCAAGGCAATTTCGATGCCGCCATCAGCCAGCTTCACGAAGCCCTCACATTGAACCAGCGCACCGGCCGCGTCGCCGCGCAGGCCACCGTCCTGGCCAACCTTGGCCTGACACACCTCATGATGGGCCGCTTCCACAAGGCCGTCACTAACCTCGAAGACGCGCTGAGAATCCAAGAAACACTAGGTTTCTCAGCGATAAAAGCCACATCACTGACTAACCTCGGTCTGGCATACCACCTGCTCGGCCACACCGAGCAGGCAACCGCACGGCTGGCCGCCGCACGCGATTTGCATCACCAAAATGGCAATCTCGCCGGGGAGGCCGAAACCCTCGCGGTCCTCGCCATGATCCACTCTGCCGCAGACGACAACCACCACGCTGTAGACCTTGCATCGGAGGCCATAGAAATAGTCCAGCGAAGCGGACACCGCACCTATCAGGCGGCCGTCGCGCTCAACGCCCTCACCGAGGCATACCACCGCATCGGCGACCATAAGCAGGCACTAAAAACCCGCCTAGAAGCATACGAAACAGCTACACAAAGCGAGGAACGCTATCTGACGATCACCACCCTGATTGGCCTCGCCTCCGACCGCCGGCATCTAGGCCAGCTCACCGAGGCAATCACCGACATCCAGGAGGCACTGGCGCAAGCGCGCAAATCGGGCTGGCGCCACCTGCAGGCATACGCCCTCAGCACCCTGGCCGCCATTCATCACGACCTCGGCGACGTCGATCAAGCCATCCGGGCGGCGAGCCAGGCCGATGCAATCCACGCCGAAACCGGATACCGGCTTCAACTGTCCAGCGCAGACTTCCGTATCCGCCACATCCGCTGGACGACCAGCGCAGCTCTTTCACCGACGAAGGAGAAGTTGGCGTTACGTGATCTCATTCTCGATGCCGGCGACATGCTGGCGCCGGTCACGCATGCTGCTATGACTCCAACACCCCAACCTGAGCGTGTCGTCGATCTGGCGATAGCAGCCGTGGCGGTCGCCGCAGCCGACCCACACCACGAGGGTTGGATTCGCCAAGCAATAGCCGACACCTTCGTAGAGTTCGACCACGACCGGTACGCCGCTATCCCGAAGCGTCAGACGCCACCCCGAAAAGATTTCCACGCAATGATGATGCCCCCGGGCATCAGCCGAGTGGTGGAAATGCTCGTCGCGATTAATCCACACCTCCGCCGGACACTGGACACTCCCATCCGTCCGCCGGACCCCCCGGACCTTGGTTCTTCGATACAACGACATGCAATCGCGCCTGATGAGACAGACAAGATCGATAAATTGACAACAGCCACCCACGCAAGGTGAATACGAGCGAAGCGGCC
The DNA here is from genome assembly GCF_003426775.1 of Allorhizocola rhizosphaerae. GTDB lineage: Bacteria > Actinomycetota > Actinomycetes > Mycobacteriales > Micromonosporaceae > Allorhizocola > Allorhizocola rhizosphaerae. Next base: position 5,465 of record NZ_QJUG01000239.1, read on the forward strand.
ATCCGGGCACTCCTGGGCCAAAGTACTGTGTAGGCGGTTCCGGCGGACACGAGAATTACGTGAAGGCCGTCATCGCAGTCGTTCGAGCTCGATCTTTGACCGTCGACATTCTTAATCTGTGTTGTGCTCATGAGCGACTGGTTTACCACGACAATGGTCGATGTGTCGGCGTGGGTGGGGTGACCTGCGAGATCTGCACGACCTGGCGCCGGTATCCCACGCCCCGGGAAGCGTTGTATGGGGCGGCGGTGTACCGGCGACCGCTCGAGGTCAACGCGCTGCTGTTCCAGGCCGGCGAACCCGGCCCAGGGCTTGCCGGCGCCTTGGCACCGCACGTGAGCAGTTCGAGGCGATGCTGGCCGAGGCCGGCATCGCCCCGGGACCGGTCGATCTGGACACGTTGCCCGCACGACAGCACCAAAACGAACGCACTCTTCTGCCGATGTGCGAGCGGGTGTCAGGATGTACGTTGTGCAGGTTGGCCTTGTATCACGTGCGATAGCCGCGGCGACGTCCCTTGCCGGCGCCCTCCACCTGAAGGTCAACGACGCCATTGTGATCCAAAACTCGAACGCACTCGCCCTGCGTCTCCTGCCATGCGACGTGTTCGCTCGAACGGCGCTGCTCGGGCGGGAAGTCGCGGCGTTTGAGGTCCGGCTCGCACGGGCACTGGCCGCGACGCCCGGCCCTGTCGCATCGCTCGATCCTCGGGTCGAACCGCGCGTGTATCAAGTCGATGGCTTTGCCATCACCTTCTGGACCTACTACGAGGCGACGCCTGACCCGGCCGAACCAGCTAAATACGCCGTTGCACTCCAGCGGCTGCACGCAGCCATGCGAAACGTCCAGATCGAAGCACCGCATGTCATGGAACGCGTCGCCGCGGCGGAGCGAGTTGTCATGAACCGAAGCCAGAGCCCCGCGCTGGATGACCGTGACCGTGACCTTCTCCTGAGCACGCTTCACAGCGCAGGCGAAGCCATACAGCGCCGTGCGGCCACCGACCAGTTGCTGCACGGAGAACCGCACCCGGGCAACCTCCTTAATACCCCAGATGGGATTGTCTTCGTCGACTTCGAAACCTGTTGCGTGGGGCCGGTCGAATTCGACGTTGCCCACGCGCCGGTCGAGGTGAGCATGCACTACCCGGGTCTCGATCAAGTGCGACTCCAGGAGTGTCGGCGTCTCGTTCTCGCGCTAGTCGGCGCCTGGCGCTGGGACGTTCACGATCAATTCCCCGACGGGCTTCGACACGGCAGAGACATCCTTGGCTTACTCCGTGCGGGTCCGCCTTGGCCGGCACTCGGTACCCTCTCAATCGGCTAGCGAAACGCACTCTCATGCCGCGATCCGCGCGTTGACCCATCCAACTCGGTCGTGCGCAAGGGGATCGACCATCGAACGGCTCACATGATCGATGTACGATAAGGGCCGTCATGACAGGTTCTATGGGCCCACGGATGCGTGAATGCTGATGTCAGCGTCTCGCATGGTGCCCTATTCGGACAATCCTGGCGTGGTTTCCGAACCGAACACCCGGTGGTCGGGCTGGTGAGGCCGCGGCACGTCGCCGTTGCGTGTGATGTCCTTTGGCCGCTCATAGCGGTTCGGGATACGGGATCATCCGTCGTATCTCCCGATCGATCGTGGCGAGTTCGTTGGCGATCGCGTGGCCGGCGTTGGTGGTGTAGGCGTAGGAGAACACGTAGATGCGGCATTGTCCGGGAAGCACTTGAGCGATCTGCCAGTACCGCACCGTGGTGCCTTCCGCAATGTCATCCTGCTCGTAGACGTCGAACTCGTACCCGGCCGTCAGGCGACCGCTGTCGATTGGCCGCTGGCCTGGCCTCAGTTGGTGGCGCACTTGCGGCGGGCCGCCCGCTGTCGCCGAGGTGTCGAAGGTAAGCACGTTGAGCCGTAGGACCGTGTCGCCGTCGGGGTCGTAGAACTGGCCGCCGTCCTCTACGCTCATCTCGACGCACCACGATTGCGGCACCCAGAACCGGGCCACGCCACCGAGGTAGATCACCTCCTGCATATCCTGCCGCTGTCGCGGGTCGATCGGCTCGGACTTGGTCGTGTAGTGGCCTGCGTCCGGATTCCAGAACAGGTAGCCGGCGTCGCTGACCAGTTCGAGCTCACCGCAGCTGATTCCCGCCTCGGCCAGGTCCACTGTAGACATCCGTGACAGTGCCACAGTGTGCAGCGAGGCCGTTACCGCCGCATAGGCCCTGTCGAGGTGGGCCCGCACGATTTCCTCGGACAGCTGCGATCGGCCGCTGAGGCCGTGCACATGAATGTCATGATCGAGTCCAAACGTGCGGATGCGATAGGCCAGGTCACCCTCGGCGGGCAGGTAGAACTGGATCGTGTCGAATGACTCCACGGCCGCCTGCTCGATATTTTGGCTGTACGAACTGCAAATGGTCAGCCTCGCCACGACGAGTAGCCCAGCACCCTGTGACATCGCGTGATCGTACCGGACCGGCATCAACCCCGCAGGCGTAAACCTCCAGGACGGCCGACACGCCAAGGTACGCAGCGGTAAGCGGGTCGCCGACCGAAGCCCTGGTACGACCTCGCCTCCGGCGATCAAGTCCCTGCCCGACCCGAACCCAACAGACCGATCATCCCCGTAATCCCAAGATGTCTCGCTGGACGGGTCCTCATTGGCGCGGTCGAACGTGTCCACATCGGAACCGCGTGCGGACAAGTCGATCTGGATTGTAGCGGTGTGGAAAGTCCGCTCTAGGCCGATGTCCGTGCACCTGATCATGCTCTTTGAGCCCGTGGACGTCTTTCATGAGCGGCGCATTGCACCGGTACCGTTGCCAGTCTCCATGTGCGAAGGAATGCGAGGCGCTTCAATGAGGACTGAACGGGTCACCGAGGGTGCGATTGACGAATGTCGGAAGTTGGCCCGGCTCCAGCCAGCAACTGGCCTGCCCGAACTGGCTCGTTGCCTGATGACGTTCGCGGTACAGACCAATCGTGAGACACCCACGGAAGGCATTCCGTACTTCGAAGAGGCCGCCGCAATCTATCGAACCCTGGCCGCTGGTGGTGCCGACGAGTATCTCAACGACGCAATGCGGGCGTTCTCCAGACTCGGCCTCTTCTATTCACTCGCACACGCTGACGATCTCGCCCTAGCAGTACGCCACGAGGCCGCGACACTCGCCCGACGGGTCGCCTCGCGACCGGCGGACACCGACAAGAAGATCCTCATGGCTCTCGCATCCGGCCTTGCCGAGGTCGGGCAGTTCGCGAAGGCCGTGACCGTACAGCTCGAATTGGTCGACACTTACCGGGCGACCGGCTCCGGGGGCAGTCATCCCCAGCCTGCCGGTGTCATGTGGTCATTGCTGGACTTGGCGATCTATCTTGACCTGGCCGGGCAGAGCGATGCGAGCATGCAGGTCGAGCACGAGGCCCTCGCATTGCAGCGCCGCATGTCCGAAGCCGATCCGGGATGGCTGACGACACACGCGATCTGGACTGCAGGATCCTCGCTACGGTTTCTCGACTCCGGCCACCCGCAGCGAGCGCGAGAACTCCTTCAGGAGTCCGTGGCCGCCTGCGATCAGCTTCCGGCTGAAGGTTCGCAGAGTAACTTCGGATTCCATCAGGCCGTCCAAGCCTCGTTGTTCGCGCGATCCGGCACTGCGGACGAGCGGCCCGAAGCCGGTCGAGCGATCCCGATCGGCGTCGACCCGCGCCGGCCCCTTCAACCGGTTCATGGCCTGGGTCTTCACTGCTGGTCCTTCAGTGTCAGGAAGGCCTACCGCGCGGGGCTCGACGCCATCGACCAAGCCCTCGACGAAGCAACCGCGGCCGGTGCCGGCCCGCTCCCATCACGCCAGGATCGGCTGGCCCAGCTTGCGACCCTGATACGCCGCCGCGCCATCCGCGCATCGGTGCTCTTCGACGGGCCTACTCAATTCCAGGAAGAGGTGACCCCGGCTCTGGCACACAACGTCGATCTCGAGCGGCGGCTGCTCGCCATCGATCCCGACCGAGGCGCTCGGCGGCTGATCCGAGCGTTGACCGACCGAGCCATGGGACACCTCGTCACCGGCGCCAACAACAGTGCGGGCCACGCCATCAGCGAAGCACTCGCGCTCTATTCAGCCGTCGGCGACCCCACGACCTGACAGACCACGAACCGACACAGCACTGACACGGCACCGATCGAGTACGACTAACGGATCAGGTAGGCCTGAGTGCCACTCATGCCGCCGAGCGCGCGCTGCGTCTCGCATGCCGGTCACGCTGCCGTCACGTGGGGCGCTGTGCGGTTTCGCGCGTCGGCGTCCGGACATGCCGATGTGTGAGCGGGTGTCAGGATGTACGTCGTGCAGGTAGGCCTTGTATCACGTGCGATAGCCGCAGCGACGTCCCTTGCTCGCGGCCTCGGCCTGAAGGTCGACGACGCCGTCGTGATCCAAAACTCGAACACACTGGCCCTACGTCTCCTGCCATGCAACGTGTTCGCTCGAACGGCGCTGCTCGGGCAGGAAGTCGCGGCGTTTGAGGTCCGGCTCGCATGGGAACTACCAGCTCTTGAATCATTAGGGTGATCTTCCGTAGCTGCGTTGTTGGTCTCGTGGTTGTCTCTGTTGTGAGGTATGGCGACGGGGGTGGCCTTAACGCTGCTGGGCGGGCCAGGCGTGAGCAGGTCAGGTTGCAGGCGGCGGGCATGTTCGCCGAAGGTGTGACGCCCGCGCAAGTGGCGGTTTCGCTTGAGGTGTCGCAAAAATCGGCGTACGCGTGGCATCGTGCCTGGACTGCCGGTGGAACTTCAGCGTTAGCGTCGAGGGGATCTCCCGGCCGCAGCGCGCAGCTGACCCAGGTGCAGCAGGATCGGCTGGAGCAGGAGCTGGTCAAGGGTCCGGCGGCGGCCGGCTACGACGATCAACGGTGGACCCTGGCCAGGGTGGCCGCGCTGATCTGGAAGCTGTTTCGGGTGCGCTACAGCCTCAAAGGCGCCTCGCTGGTGTTGCAGCGGATGGGCTGGACGGTTCAGATGCCCAAAGCGCGGGCCGCCGAGCGCGACGAGACGGCGATCGCGCATTGGCGCCGCTACACCTGGGCTGCGGTAAAAGACTCGCGCGCAGGCTGGGCGCGTGGATCTGTTTCGCCGACGAGTCGGCCCAAACGCTGAGACCGGCCAAGGCCCGCACCTGGGCCCCGCGTGGCAAAACCCCGATCGTCAAAGTGACTGGCAAGGGCTCGGGCCGTATCTCGATCGCGGGGCTGGTCTGTTACCGGCCTGGCGACCGTGCCCGTCTCATCCACCGCATCATCGTCCACAAAGGACGCAAGGTGAGCGCAAGGGCTTTAAAGAGCCCGACTTCGCACGGCTGCTCGACGCCGCCCACCAGCAGCTGGGCAGACCGATCGTCCTGATCTGGGACAACCTCAACGGGCATATCTCCGTCGATATGCGGCAGGCTATTGCCGCCAGGTCCTGGCTGCGGGTCTACCGGTTACCTGGCTACGCCCCGGAACTTAACGCCGCCGAAGGTGTCTGGTCGCACCTGAAGCGCAGCCTGGCCAACATCGCCGTGACCAACATCGACGCCATGGCCCGACTGGTCAAAACCCGGCTCAAGCAGATGCAATACCGACCGGGACTCATCGACGGCTTCCTCGCCGCGACCGGTCTACGACCGCCCTGACCCTAACGCTTCAAGAGCTTTGTAGCTGCAGCTGCCGGCCCGGTGGCATCGCTGGATCCTCGAGTCGAACCGCGCGTGTACGAAGTCGATTGCTTCGCCATCACCTTCTGGACCTACTACGAGACGACGCCTGACCCGGCCGAACCGACTGGGTACGCCGTGGCGCTCCAGCGGCTGCACGCTGCTATGCGAAACGTCCAGATCGAAGCACCACATGTCATGCAGCGCGCCGCGGCGGCGCAGCGCGTGGTCGCGAACCGAAGCGAGAGCCCCGCGCTGGATGACCGTGACCGTGACCTTCTCCTGAGCACGCTGCCGCCGAACCACTCCTCACGTCTCGGAACCTCGGTGACCTGCACTTGCTGGTGTGTTTGGTCACGCTATGGACCAGGGGCGTTGCAAGATCGGAAGCCACCGGGTCAGCGGAAGCCTCGCCCGAAATAGATCCACTCCTCCCGTTAACCTGAGTGGGCTATGTGCGGCTGATTCGACGATGTGGGACATGTGTGGAAAGCCCTAGTGTGACGTCTCAGATTTGAGTTTCTGTTTGTTCAGGGCGACGCGGCCGCGTTGCACTTTGGCAAGAATCGACTCTGCGGTCGCGGTCCACACGAACGGTTTCGGATCGTCATTGTGTACCCTCAGGAACTCCTCGATCGCCGCCACGAGATCATCGACGCTGCGGAACACGCCGCGTCGGATCATCTTGGTGGTCAGCTCACTGAACCAGCGTTCGACCAGGTTCAGCCACGACGAGGACGTCGGAGTGAAATGCAGATGGAAGCGGGAATGTCTGGCCAGCCACGCCTTCACGTCGGGATGGGTGTGCGTGCCGTAGTTGTCGACGATCAGATGAACCTGCAGCTTGCGTGGCACCGACGTGTCGATCGTGCGCAGGAACCGCAGGAACTCGTCATGCCG
>NZ_QJUG01000024.1 GCF_003426775.1 Allorhizocola rhizosphaerae
CGCTCGTGACGGACACGCCGTCTTTGAACACGACGATGTAGCTGTCGGGGATGGCGTTCGGGTTTTCGGCGCCTAGAATCTGGGCCGGTGGTGCAGCAGAGGCCGGGCTGCCCATGCCCAGCAGGACGGTGGCGACCGCGGTAGCGATCACACCTAACGAACGAATAGCATTCATGCGCATCTATTAAAGGCATTGCATCGCCACATGTCAATGTGCACACATGAAGACGGTGCGCTTCGCCGGAACACCGGCGAAGCGCACCACCCCCGTGATCTCACGGTTTCAGCATGAGACCGTGTTCGGCGAGTACGCCGTGAGCGCGCCCGCAGTCGCCTTCGCCCGGCAGTATCCGCGCTGTTCCGGATCCAGGAAGTAGGCGGTTGCCCGCTTCCCGTCGGACGACACCGACATGTAGTCCGCCGGGTAGGTGACCGTGAACGGACCGCCCGGCGTGGCCGCCCATTCCATCTCGATGCCGTCGATGCGTTCGCTACTGCACCCGTAGAGACCCGCGGACGAGGTCTGCATGGCGATGGACATGTAGAAGTCGCTGACGGTCAGTTGGCAGGATTGGGTTTGCGAAGCGGCGGCGGGCGTGGCCGTGGCGAACAGAGCACAGGCCAGGGCAGCTACCGCGAGCAGCGTACGGGCAAGCAAAGGTTCCTCCGTGGGTCGGATGTAGAGAAGTTCCCTACAAGGGTTTGATTCTGGCGGAAAGTTCCACCACGTGGAAGGGATCAGCGGTGACCGGGTCCTACGCCGGCACGCATCCCACATGCCTGTTGCATCGCTGAGTCCAGCCACTGGCCACGTGCACCCACTGGGCACCGTCCCAGTAGTACACGAAGCCTGCGCCGCGGAACGTGACGCGAGAGCTTGGAGCGTAGATCAGCGGGGTCACGCACCAGGTCTGCCCGGGGAGCACGTGGCCGTTGCCGCCGGAATCATCACAGCTGAAGCGGTCGACGTAGACACCGTCGAGGTAGCGATAGAGCCACGCGTTGGCGAACTCGCCATCAGGCATCGGGCCCTGCACGGGCTTGTTTGGCTCTCCCGGGTCATACCCGTAGTTGATGTAAATCGCAAAGTAGTGGTCTCCGCTCCGGCAGAGCTGGATAGCGCCATAGCGATACCCAGTCGAGTCTCTGACGTAGTTCGCGGAAACCAGCGTGTGGCCGTTGCAGTTCGCCACCGCGGCTTCCACCGTCGCCGATGCTGGACCGGCGACCGTAACGATGCCAACCATTGCCAGCGTGCACGCCAGCAACACCATTCTCTTCATGCACCGAAGATTGGGCCACGGCTCTAACAAGTCGCTAACAACGGTCCGGGTTGTGCTCGGCCGATGCGCCTTGCCCCACCATCGAAAGCAGTGCCCCCGCGTAGGGGTTTCTGAACAAGCCGCAGCCGGCGGTCTCGTTCCAGTGGAGGTTCCCGGAAACGTAGATGTAGTACGTCCCGCCGGCCTGGGCTATGTAGTCGTAATTGAGGGAGGCGCGAGCGCAGCCGTTGGCGCTCGTACGGGTCAGCGGCGCGGCCGAGGCCGGCGCCGCCGTTGCCGTGACGATCAGGGCGATCACCGCCGCCGCCAGGGCACCCGCGCGAGTGGCACGTGCGACCGCTGGAGCGCTCAGGAACAGGTTGGATCGGAAACGCCGCATGCCTACCTCCTGGGGATTGGTACCGGTACCGACAAATTCCTCATGAATTAGAGCCAAGGCTCGGACAACTTCCTTATCAAGGCATCGCGATGTTCGAGTCCGTACGGAACTGTCCGGCGCCAAGGTCGCCAGTGGGGTAGACAGAGGCGGCTACCCTGCGGGGCATGCTTCTAAAAATCTTGGCAGGTTTCGGTAGGTACGGCTACCGTGGTCCAGGTTCTTGTCGAGTCAGGCCGTAATAGCGGTAAGAACAAGACCCCAAACGCGAATGGATTCCCACCCAGATCGCGGCTTTCCCAAAACCCCCAAGCACGCGATCGATATGGGAGGAGTCCGGCGTGCGGCTGCGCAAGCTGATCGGCGAGATCGGTGCCAGGTATGACCGGCTGCTGCCGATGTCGAGCCCGGCACATCGTTTGCTGCGCAAGGCCGAAGGCGAGTTCGAGCAGTGGATTCCGCCTGGCCATCTGGTTGAGGGCAGCGGCGGCAACGACGCACCCGCGATCACGCCAAGGATCGCCGTCTTCCACCGGGACGAGACCACGACCATCCGGCACGGCATGTATGTCGCCTACCTGTTCGCCGCGGACAACAGCACCGTGACGCTCACCCTCAACCAGGGCATAGGCGAGATGGCCGAACATCTCGGGCGGGCCGGGGCACGACTGGTGCTCGCGCTGGAGGCCGCCACGATCCGCAAGGCGTTGCGGCCCACGGACATCGCCGATCTGGACGTCGCCTTCGACCTGCGCACCACGGAGCCGTCGTCGGTTGACTACCAGCACACCAACATCGTGTCGCGGACCTACCGCGTCGACAGCCTGCCCGGCGAGTCGGAGATGGTGGCCGACCTGCAGCGGTTCGTCCAGCTCTATGCCCTGGCGCTGCAGGCGCGCGAGGTGGCCCGCCGGCACGGTCGCCAAGAGCTGATCATCCCTGCCCGGCCCGCAGCGGTCACGATCGCTGCCGAGACAGCTCCCGAGCCGCAACCCGAGCCGCCGGCCAAGGAGGCGCAGGAGTTCGCGCCCGAGATCGGTGTGGACCGCAAACACAAGACGCTGACCGGCTCGATGACGCGTCGTGGGCTGCTGGCCGCTCTCGTGGTGGCACCGATCGCCTATGTGACACCCAGGGCAGTCGCATCACGGGATCAGGACGTGGTCACGCAGGAGTCCGTCCCGCCGCTGCCCGCGCCGGTGTTCACGATCGACGTCAGCCAGCACGACTGGAAACGGCGTGGCGGAAACCTCGACTGGGTGGGCATTCGCCAAGCCGGGATCGCCGGCATGTGCGCCCGCGCGACCTACGGCGATCCAGCCGGATACCAGTGGCCGACTCACCATTTCGGTGACTTCGCCCGCGCGGCCAGACACGCCGGGCTCGGCATACGCGGTGGCTACCACAACCTCGTGCGCGGCGATCAGGCTTCGATCAATCGCCAGGTCGACTGGCTCCGCGCCGAACTCGACAGGCACTCCGCCAACTGGGCCATGCTCGATGTCGAACGCTACGCCGAACTGGTCAAGGCCGACATGTGGCCGCGTTGGGAGGACGTGCGCCGCTTCGACGACCGATGGGCCGAGGTCGAGACCCGGGTGCTGGTGGGATACATCCCGCCGTGGAACTGGAGCAAGTATCTCGGGCAGCCCGACCTGCGCGAGTTCCGCGGGCCGCTGATCGCGTCGAACTATCCGCTCAAGGACGCCAACGAGGATTTCAAGCGGTTGTACGAGCGGGTCGGCGGCAATGACGGGCGGGGTTGGGCGGTCTACGGCAGCCGCGTCCCCGAGGGCTGGCAGTACAGCTCGCGGGCGAAGGTGCCGGGCGCGCCCTACATCTGCGATGTCAACGCGTGGCGGATGAGCTCCGAACAGTTGAAGGCGCTCCTGCTCGGCTCACGCCACACCGGCTGACGAAACCACTGCTCACCGGATCTCGGCCGAGCCGATGACCAGCCGCTCGCCGACGGCCCGCTGGATGATCCCGAAGCAAAAGACCGATGGTCGCACTATCCATCGATGACGATCATGGTTAGGCTCTTTGTCGAGCACGAGTTTGGGGTTGATGCCGTGACCGCGCAGACGCATCGTCCTGCCCACCTGGTCGGCAGCTTTCCGGCGGCAGACGCCCGCGCCGCGATGCGCCAGTTTCTCGACGCCGTCGGCGATCGGCTGCCGGTGCTGCCCGACGGCGAGACCGGCGAGCGCCACCACTGGATCGTGCACATCGTGGAGGGGATGCGCCGGCATCCCGATCTCGAGGTCAAACGGGACGGTGGCTGGTCCGATTACGACGACGTGCCGGTGTTCAAGGTCCGTGGCGGGCACACGCTGACCGGTGACAGTCTGGACTTCGGGCACGTGGCCGCGTTTCAGGCGAGCTACCCGATCTATCGGGAGTTGCGCGGTGCGGCCCAGACCGGGTTCCAGGTCGGCGTGCCGGGTGACTTCGACATGGCGCTGTTCGTGCTCGGCCCGGTCGGCGCGCTGCGCAACCGCCGGCCGTTCACCGACGCCACGATCGCCGAGGTCCTCGCGATCCACGCCGAGGCCGGCAGTGATGTGCTGTTCCAGATCGAGATTCCGGCCGAGCTGGTCATGGTGGCCCGGATGCCGCCGCCGCTGCGGCCGTTGGTGGCGCGCAGGCTGGGCCGCGTGGTGGCAAACCTGGCGCAGCAGGCTCCCGAGGGCGCCCGGTTCGGCGTGCACCTGTGCCTCGGCGACATGAACCACCGCGCGCTCGGGCGGATGTCCGACACCGCGCCGTTGGTGGCGTTGACCAACGCGATCGTCAAGGCGTGGCCGGCCGGGCGCCCGCTGGAATATGTGCATGCGCCGTTCGCGGCCGCCGAGAAGCCGCCGCCGACCGACCCGGGTTGGTATGAGCCACTGCGCCAAATGCGTCTGCCGGACGGCACCCGGTTCGTCGCCGGCATGGCCCACGAAGACCAGGAATTGGCCGTGCAGCAGCGGATCGTCCAAATGATCGACGAGCTGACGGGCCGCCGCGTCGGTGTGTCGACCAGTTGCGGGCTGGGCCGGCGCACCCCCGAGGCGGCCGCCCGTGCCTTGGAGCGCATCAGCGAGTTGACGGGTCAGAAAAGCGTCAGCTGACCGGGGATGCGGCTTGGCTGGCGGGCTCCCCTTCGGTACACCCAAGGCTTTATTTCAAGCGGATGCCGTACGTCGCTGTCGGGCGCGGTGAGCCCGGTGAGCGCCCACAGCGACGGGCCGAAGTTGATGCCGCGCGCCGAAAGGGCCTGGCGCATCACCCGATATTGCAGGGGCAGGCGCGCCGACGCGAGCTGCGGCATGGCCACGTCGGTGCGCATGCGCATCAGGCTGCGGTTGCGCTCCACCAACTCCCGCGTCCCAGGCTGCGCCAGCTGTTCGGCCGCGATGTCGCCGACCGCCTCGCAGACCTTGGCGAAACCACCGTTGTCGATGGCCTCCCAGGCCGCGTCGACCGACCCGAACGCGGCCAGCAGGCGGGCCGCCCGAGCCGCGCCGAACTGGCGCACCCCGCGCAGGTTGTCCGACGGATCACCGCGCAGGGCCGCGTAGTCGCGGTATTGCCAGGGCTCCACCCCGCACACCGCGCGCAGCCCAACCGCGTCGACCATCACCGCCTCGTCGAACCCGCCGTTGCGCACGCGCAGCACGGTGGTCGCGCCGTCGATGAGCGCGAACGCGTCCCGGTCGCTGGTCATCAGCACGCACCGCCAGCCGTGCTCACCCGCCAGCGCGGCCGAACTGGCCAGCACGTCGTCGGCCTCAAGCGCGGGCGGGACCACCGTGCAGACACCGGCCGCGCGCAGCAACTCGGGCGCACCGAGAATCTGCTCGGCCAGGTCGGCGGGCTTTTCCGCGCGCTGCGCCTTGTAGCCCGGATAGTCGGCCTTGCGGGCCGAGTCGACCGGGCAGTCGAACCCGACCACGATCGCGTCGGGGCGCAGGTGGGCCGCGGCCCGCGCGAGATATCCGACCAGGCCGCGCAGCGCCCACACGGGCCGTCCACTTTGGTCGACCCAGCCCTCCACCGAGGCAGCGTGGTATGCGCGGTGGAGCAGGCTGTTGCCGTCGAGCACGAGGAGCAGCGGGCTGGGGGACGCCACACCCTTACCCTAGCCGGTGGGCGCGGGGAGTCCGATCAGGTTGTAGTCCGGAATATCGGCCTATGCCGCCCCGCGCCGGCGATCAGGCCGGCAGCGTCGGTCGCGTCCCGCCATAACCCGCGCGGCCCGAGCGGATCGCGGCCAGGTGACCATGAAGTTGCGGAAACGACACACCGTCGAACATGGACATGACTTCATGATCGACGCGGGGGAAGGGGGTTGTCTCATAGAGAGACATCATTTACTGTGCGGAAAGCGCTTCCCCCCAGTGCGCGGGCCGCCGCGCGCCCCGAACTGCCTGGTGGTCCTATGAAGATAGTCGAAGATCTGGCGGGAGACCGGCACGACGATCCTGCTGGTCACCCATTCCATCGCGAAAGCCGTTTTTCTTGGGACCAGGGTGGAGGTCATGAGTCCGAGACCCGGGCGGATCCTGCGTACCCTCCCCGTCGACCTGCCGGCGGAGCGGCGCTACGCAAAGGTCATGTCCGACACCCGGTTTGATCGGCTGGCCAGCGAGGTGCGCGGGCTCCTCGGGTCCAGTGCCGCGCACTGAGGGTCGGCATTGGACCGCCGCTGTCGGGCCGTGGCTCGGGATCGGAGCGGCGCCCGCGACGCTGACGCTGGGCGCCGCGATGGCCGAGCGCAACGACGGGGCCGTGCCGGTGCCGACGCTGGTGCTCGGTGGGCTGCTGATGGCGGCGCTGTTGTTCGGGCAGGGCATGCTCGGGCTACGGCCACCGCACGGGACGGGCGGCACGCTGACGTCAGCGGTACCGTCCTATTTAGATCAGAAGTCTCGGGTGCTGCTGGGTGTGATGCTGGCGCTGGCGATGGTCGGCTGGAACGGGTTCAACGTCGGCCTGGGCGGGGCGTCAGTGGCGACGCTGAGCGGATTGCCCGGCCCGGCGGGTGCCGTTCTGCTCGGCGCGCTGGTGTTCGCGGCGTCGTTCGCCACGCCCAAGCTGGGCAACCGGATCGGTGTGGTGGCCACGTTGTGCGCCATCGGGTTGGTCGCGTTCTGCGTTTATCGCCTTTCGCCGGACAGCTCACCGGTTTCGGCTCGGGTTTCGGCCAACGCGTTGGACATCGCGGCGCTGGGCGGATACATCGCGGTGTTCGCGGTGCGTGCGCCCGACTTCAGCCACGGGTTGCGCCGGCGCCGAGATCTGGCGTGGTGTGTGGCCCTGCTTGTCGTGCCCGCGGTGTGCGCGACCATCGCAGGCGTGGGCATTTGGCTGCGCACCGGGCAGTCGGACGTGGTGGCGGTGCTCGCGCAGACGCAGAGCGTAGGCAACCTGTTCGTGGCGCTTGCCGTGTTCACGCCCGCGCTGACCACGACCTACTCCGGTGCGCTGGCCCTGCGCTCGGTCTGGCCCCGCCTTTCGACGACGGCCGGCATGCTGCTGATCGCCGTGCCGGGCACGGCTCTCGCGGCCGCCCGGTTCGACAACCACCTGCTCCCGTGGCTGGGCGTGCTCGCCGCCCTGCTGCCGCCGCTGGTCGTCCCGATGGCCACGGAGGCGTGGCGCCGCCGGCGAGGGCTCGCTGTCGCGAACATTCCACTGTGGACATGGGCGACGCCGGGCCTCATCGCCATGATTCTCGGTCAGCCGATGATTGGATTAGGGTTGGCCGCTATCACCACGGTTTGGAGGTACCGCAGTGACATCGCCAATCGCATCCGGGCGTGACGCCGACGTCTACGCGCTCGACGACACCCGCGTGCTGCGCCGCTATCGCAAAGGCGGCGACGTCACGGGCGAGGCGGAGGTGATGTCGCACGTGGGATCGCTCGGCTATCCCGTGCCGCAGATCTATGCCGCGGGCGGCGCCGACCTGGTGATGGACCGGGTGCACGGGCCGACCATGCTCGAAGTCGTGCTGGCGCAACAACTCTCGCCGATCGAGGCCGGGGAGGCGCTCGCCGAGCTGCACAACCGCCTGCACGCCCTGCCGCCGCTACGCTCGCGCGAGCCCGGCCACACCGTGCTTCACCTGGACCTGCACCCGGCCAACGTGATCCTCGCCGACGACGGCCCGGTCGTGATCGACTGGCGCAACAGCACCGACGGCCCGCCCGGCTTCGACTGCGCGGTGTCGGCGGTCATCATCGCGCAGGAGTCGGTCCTGTCCCCCACCGTCGCCAAGCCCGCACGGCACATGCTGCGCGCCTTCACCGCGGGCGTGCGCCATCCACTCGCCCCGCACCTGACCGAGGCGCTCGCCTATCGCGCCGCCGACCCGGCCCAGGACCCGCACGAGATCGCCGCCCTCGACCGGGCCCGCCAACTCATCAACGCCGAGCTTTGAACCGAGGTGCCGGCATGTCCGCGCCTATTCATCATCATCGTCGTCATCTGCGTTTATGCGATGACTCTCGTCGTGTTGCGCCAGGGGAGGGGTGAGGACGCTCACTTCGGTCTCGCAAGATTCATATTTGTCACCGCGTCATGGGTGAAGTGGACAGGGCGAACTGATCGGCCGAAGTTCCGCGGGTCAACGTCTTGCCGGGCACGAAACCGCACATCGACGCGGTTGACCATCTGCTCGCCCCAGGCCCGGCCGAGGCCCTCTCCTACCGCGCCACCGACCCGGCCCAGGAGCCGCACGAGATCGCCGCCCTCGACCGGGCTCCCCGACTCATCGCCACGAGCAGGAATGACCGCGCTAGTCAGCCTGGCCCGTGTCCACGCATTCATCCATTCCGACGATCATTGAATCGACAGGGAAATCCGTTGATGTCCCGCAAAGACTTGTGTCGGTGGGCGAAGCACTGTTGTAGGTGATTTTGCCCGACTCTTTGGCCTCAGTTTGTCTGCCGACCCGTTGGGTGGTGTGGCGGGACTCGCCGGCGGGGCCGGCGACTCGTTTGGACGTCCATTTGAACAGCGTTTTGCCTGTCGCCTGCTCGGTGACGACCACTTTGCGCTCGGCGACGAGCTCGCCTTCGGCCAGGCCAGTGCCGGAACAGGTGGTTTCATAGTTGATCGCGCCGCCCGCGGTGAGCGGCTCGAAGTCGAGCTTCGGTGCCAGGGCATCGCAGCTGCCGCCCGAGGACGGGGTGACCGTCCGGCTGAACTCAATCTTGATCAATGGGCAGGTGATGGTCGCCACGGCTGTGACTGCCCCGTTGTCCTTCTGGCGAGAGGATTCCCCCTTGCATGGCGCCGCCTGGGCGGGACCCGGGCTGTCCGGGTCGAGAGCTTGGGCCCCGCTGACGCCGGCGTTGAGGAAGACCGCCGTTGTCGCCATGGCCGCCACTGTCGTGATTGACCGTCGAGAAATGCGCATGGTGTTCCCCCGTTTCGCTGGCCGGCCTGAGCTACCGGCCCAACGCAAGGTTAATCGGGATCTTGTGCTTCTATGGGGCATTTTGCGATCAAAGCGCCCAATGGGAGCGCGCCTGGCGCGACCACGCTCGCACCACCGGCACACGGCACGTCAGGGCCCGGCGACATCGGCCAGCCGGCTTGTCGCCGCTGGCGCCCGTTTTCCGGGCGCCGACGGCGTGCCGGGCCGAGGTTCGGCTGAGCCTTCGTCCTCGCGAGTCGGCGCTAACCGGATTGCGCCGGGCCGTCGAAGCGGCCGGCGCGGATGTCGGCGACGAAATCGCGCCAGATCTCTTGACTGAACACGAACCGTGGCCCGGCCGGGTCCTTCGAGTCGCGCACGGCGACCCCGTCACCGACCTGGGCGACCTCGACGCAGTTGCCGGCGGAAGTGCTACGTGAGCTCTTCCTCCAGCGCAACCGTTCTGTTTCAGGCGCATCGCTCATCGGCGCGCCACATCCTCTCGTAGTGATGGTTACTTTTCACCCTGTGCAACGGCGGCGATGAACTCGACGGAACACTGTGGATCCATTGACGCCGCCCGCAACGACTCGAAGCTGTCCCGGTATCTGCTCACCTCGTCCGGCTTGCTGCGGAACACGCCGCCGGTCATGCCCTCGCAATAGACCAGCGGATGCTCGGTCGCGTTTGGAAACTCCAGTAACACAAACGATCCGGCGAGCGCCCGGTGCGCGCCCACCGACATCGGAAGCACCTGGATGGTGATCATCGAGAGCTCGCTCACCTCGACCAGGCGCATGAGCTGGCGCCGCATCACATGCGGGCCGCCGATCGGGCGGCGCAGCACGGTCTCGTCCAGGATGGCCCAGAACTGTGCCGCCGGGTCGCGCGTGAGGATCTCCTGGCGCGCCATCCGGACGCTCACCCGCTGCGACACCAGATCCGGGTCGTCGGGGTAGTCGACCCGGATCACGGCCTTGGCGTACTCGGCGGTCTGCAGAAGGCCCGGCACGATCGTGGGCTCGAACGTCCGGATCGACGATGCCTCGGCCTCGAACCCGATGTAGGTCTCGTACGAACTGAACAGCGTGTCGCCGTAGACCTCCCACCAAGCGCGCTGGCGCGCCTGCTGGGCCATGGAAATCAGCCGGTCACGCTCCACATCGGACACGCCGTAAAGCGCGAGCAGGCGCTCGAGGTCGGGCCGGCGGATGCCGATGTGCGCCGTCTCCACCCGGCTCACCTTGGATTCGGACCACCCGAGCTGCTCGGCGGTCCAGGCCACGGTGCGCTTCGCCTGCTCACGCATGCGGCGCAGCTCCGTGCCCAGTTGGCGACGCAACACCGTTGGGTTCGCCTTGGTGGTCACTTGCACACCGTAGACCATCATCGCGCCGCCGGAGTGCAACAACATGGCATCGAACTGCACTTGCAGATTCATTTTGGATATTGCTTAATGAGCGTTAAGGATTCTGCTCCGGCCGAACGTCGTAGTCGCCGGCTTGGGGCTTCCCCGGCATAGCGGAGCGGAGCGTTACGGGGAAGGCCCTTGCCGCATAGTCCCGCCAACGACCCCCGGTTCGCAGTGCTGCGGACGATCCCATCCCCACTCCCAACGCCTCCAGGCGCCGACCCCGCCGACCCCGGCGCAGGCGCCGGTCACAGACCCCCACGACCTGGGAGGAGCATCATGAGTGCCAACCACCTCCGGCACCCCGAAACGTTGCACTACAGGCACAACGGCGTCGTGGTCACCAGCCGCTACTTCGCCGTCGGGCCCGCGCGATACAACGTCAGCGACCTTTCCGACCTGTCGACCGCGCAGGGATCGAACCATCCGGGCGTGATGGCCGGCGTGTTCGCCGCCACCGGACTCCTGCTGGTGATCGTCCCCATGCTCATCATGCACCGGTTCGTCGCGCTCGCCGTGACGGTGCCGATGCTGCTGGTGGCCGGACTGACGAGCTACGTGAGCGCTCGCCGATGGCCTGCCCAGAAAGAAATCATCGTGAGGTACCGAGGCCGCCTCGTCACCATCTTCAAGACGCGCGATGCGCGGGAGTTCGGCCAGGTGGCCCGAGCCTTGCAGCGCGCGGTCGAGGCCGCGCGCCCCTACGGCCGCGCGCTGCCCGGGGAGCCGTTGTCCCCGTAGCGTAAACGCTGCCACACCAAGGCTCCCGCGATGCACACGAACGGCAGCGCGGGAGCCGCGTACCGGGGCTCATACATCGACACGAACACCGGCCCGACGGTCAGCACGGCCGCGATCGCCACGCACAGCACGGCATCGCGCGTGGCGGGCACGCGCAGGAAGGGCCGGCGCAGCGCGGCAAACGCGGTAAGCAGGAACACGGCCAGGACCGCGAGCACGGGCACGCGCGCCCAGCGGGAGTACGCATTGAGCGCCACGGTGAGCCCATTGCCCGGCGGGTTGGCCGACGATGGTGAGGGCGCCGCCTGGTAGCCGGGCCCGGCGAGCTCGGGCCGGCAGTGCGAGGGCGCCGCCGGCTCGTCGGACGCGGTGACCGGGAGCCAATAGCGTTGGCGCAGACACCAGTATCCCGGATCCCGATCGGGCAGCGGCACGAAATGCTGTGCCGCCTCCCGCCCCACCACACGCAGATAGTCCATCGGCTGGCGCCGGATGACCTCCATCGCGAACCCGTTCATGACTTCCGCGTCGACCGGTGGTTCGAGGCTTGACGCGGGCCCGTTCCACACATACCAATCGCCGCGGGCCGAACGCCGGCCCAGCGGCTCGGCCGGGCACAGCGCGCGCTGCTGCGGCGTGAGCTCCAGCCGCGCGCAATCGGCGATCGGCGCGACCCGGCCGAACAACGACCGCGCCGACCAATAGCTGCCATATGCGCTCGGCTGGTCGCCGACCACGAACGTCATGAAACCCACATAGGGCACGGCAAACGCGGCCACGAACGCCAGGACCGGCCGCCACCCGACGCGCCGTAAGAGCAAGTACACCAACAACAATCCGGCCAACGGCACCGCGACCGGCCGCACGAACCACGCCACGAACAGCAGCAGCCCGCAAGCCCCGGCAGCCATCCACCCCAGGCGCTCAGGCAGCATCAGTGCCAGCACGCAAGCCACCAACAGGGGCATGAACACGAGCTCCGAGAGCACATAGTGCTCAAGCGTGATGAGGAGCGAGTCGAACAGCAGCACGCCCGCCGCCACGGTCGCCGGGCCTTTGGCCACCCCGCGCCACAGCAGGAACGCATAAACCCCAACGGCGATGGCGACTCCCGCCAGATGCTGCACGAGCGCGACGGCAAACAACGTGCGCGTCGGCTGCAACAGCTTGAGCACCATGACGTAGCCCAGCGCCCGCGTCGGATCGACCGTCAGCGGCACCTTGGCCAGGTTCAGGTATGCGCCGCTGTCGCCGTCGTACCACAGCGCCGGCTGATACGCGAGCATCACCAGCCCGCGCAGGAGCAGCCCGACGAGCACCAGGACGGCGAACCAGCGATGCTTAGACATCGTTGATGCGCTTGAAGATGTCGAGCATCATTTCGCGGCTCTTCTTGTGCAGCTCCTCGCCCGTCCACGACTCGCGCAGCTCGAACTTCTGTCCATTGTGGAGCTCCAGCTCGGCCCGCAGCGGGATGGTCTTGACCACGTTGACCGCCCGGATCTCCTCGAACGGCAGGAACCGGTGCATCCGGGCGAGCTCGTGCACGGGCGCGCTGTTGATGATTTGGATCAGCCGTTCCCGCCCGTGGTCCTTGTCACCGGATGCGCCGACCATGATGAGCCCGTTGTCCAACACCAGCACGTCGGTATCCTGCCCGCCCACCTTGAGGTTGGCCATGCCCGCGATGACGTCCGCCCCGCGCGCGGTCGCGGTCTGCTCGACCACCGCCGCCGACTCGATGAGGATGCCCATGCCCGCGAGCTTGGCGAGCGCCTGCGGCAGCGTGTCGCGCACGACTGCCAGCGAGGCGATCTCGCTCAGGTCGAGCTCGCCCCCGTCCGGGCCGACGAGCATGGTGTTGGCCGCCATCGACGTCTTCCAGAACGCGCGCCCTGACCGCACGGCGGCCAGGTCGAGCAGCACGGTCAGCGGCTCGGCGAACCTGGCGGCGGCCTCGCGCCGGGTCGCGTTGGGGAAGAACGGCTCGCCCATCTCGCCCGCGCGCCCGGCGTCCAGCGCGGCGATCACCTGCGGCAGCCCCATGTTGGGCTGCCCGAGCCGCCGGGACAGCTCGCGGAAGATGGAGTCGGCCTGGGCCTGCAGCCGCGCGGTCAGCGTCGCCGCGGTGAAGTCGTCCCACGGCAGCACCGTGCGCCCGTCGGTCTGCACGACCATCTGATGCAGCATCCGCCCGATCATCTCGATGTCGGGCAGCAGCTCGGTCGCGGGTCGCGGGTCATTGCCCACATTGGACTCGGGCAGCGCCTGGATGGCCGCGATCCGCACGCCCAGCGGCGGATGGGTGTCCCACACGCCGCCCTTCTGCTGCGCGGGCACTTCGGCCCGCAACCGCACCAGCTCATCCTGACGCGCCGCGACCAGCGCGCCGAAGCGGCCGAACACGTTGTCGGGCAGGTAACCGAACTCCGCGCCGGGTGCCACGTACCGTCCGATATAAAAGTCATAGGCCATGGCCGCGACGCTCACCTCGGTCAGCGCGCCGACGGCGGCCTGCTTGCCCGCCACGCGCACCGCCGCCGCGTCGGCCTGGAGCTCCTGCCGCCGGGAAACCGCGTTGTCCACCAACAGATAGAGGCGTGCGTAGAGATTGAATATCCAGCCGGTCGGGTTCCACTTGCCGATGCGCCCGAGGGTGCCCACGATGGCGAGCCGACCGCGATAGGCGACCCCGCCCAGGCGGGTGTGCGCGCCGGAGTAGTGGCCCATCTCGTGCGCGAGCACGGCCCGCGTCTGAGACATGGAAAGCGCCTGCAGCAGCGGGAGTCCGATGTAGAGCATGCGGCGGCCGGGGATGAGGCCCATCAGTTTGGCGTTTTCGGACACCGCGGCGTTGACGTCGCCCACGATGCGGATCTCGTCGGGTGCGCGCGCGCCGACCGCCTTGGCCAGACCCTGCACCTCGGCCCACAGCCGGGGCGCCTGGTTGGCGGTGAGCGTGACGCCCGGCATCGGCTCGTCCTTGGCGCGCATCGCCTTCCACATCGCCACACCCGCGCCGCCGACGAGCGCGATGAACAGCGGCAGGGTCAGCTTGATGGCGATCCCCGCGGGCATCATCGTGCCCAGCCAGAACGCCAGGGCCGCGGCGCCGGCGAGCTGCAGCAGGCCCACGACGAAGAAGCCGAACAGCATGATGACACTCAAGAAGGCGCGCACACTTGCCACCACCGGAACCGTCCTCCCGTCACTTTCCGTAGCGTCCCAAGGCTGTGCCATCCGGCCTGGTGTCGCCTCGCCTCGGCCACCGCCGGGCCCGTGGCTGTCTCACCGGCCGCGCGGCCTCCTCTCGCGACCCCTTCTGCGCCAAGGCACCCTACCGTGACAGAGCTGAATTGGCTAGGCTGGCCCGCTATGTGGCCCTTCAGCAAGAAGAAGCAAGCGACATCCCCTTCGACACGAATAGTGAGCGACCCGTTTCTCGGCGACGCGACCGCCCGGCGGCTGCGCGAGGCGCTGACTGCCCGCAATTGGGGGGTTGCCCGCGACATCCTCACCGCGCCGATGAGCAACGACGATCGTGCTTTCTATTTTGAGATTTCAGCCGGTACCGACGGAGTCCAGGATTGGATCGAGGGCCCCATCCGGGACGAGCCCCATTCGACCCTGCCGCTGCTGGTGCGTGGCACGCACGCGGTCTTTTGGGCGTGGGACGCGCGTGGCGGCGGCCAGGCCGACACCGTGGGCGAGGACCAGTGGAAGGTGTGGTTCCGCCGGCTCAAGCTCGCGGAGGACTGCCTCGACGAGGTGACCGAGCGTGACCCGAAATGTGTTGAGGCGTGGTGGTTCCTGACCATCCTGAGCCGGGCGCGCCAATTGCCCAAGGATGAGCTCTGGCGGCGGTTCAACCGGCTGCTCGAACTCGACCCGTATCACCACTACGGGCACGACCAGATGCTGCAGGGCCTGTGCAAGAAGTGGAGCGGCAGCCACGAGGAGATGTTCGCCTTCGCACGCAGCCGGGCCGCCGCCGCGCCCGGCACCGCGTTGCCGGCGCTGATCGCGACCGCGCACCTGGAGTTCCGGTTCGACAACGGCGGGCATGAGTATATGGAGCGCCCGGAAGTCGGCGACGAGATCGTGGCGGCGGCGCACCAGTCGATCTGGCATCCGTCATATCGGCCGACGCCCGCCTCGCCCCACCTGTGGAACCGGTTCGCACTCGCGTTCAGCCTGTCCGACCGCTTCCATGAGGCCGAGCGGTGCTTCCAGCTGATCGGTGACAACCTGCACACCGACGGCACATGGGATCTGGACTATTTCCTGAAGCTGCGCGACTACGTGCGGGGCAATTTGTAGGCGCGGGTGGCCGTTTCGGTGAAGACGGCCTGGTGCAGGGAGGGGTCGAGCAGCTCGCGCAGGGTGTCCAGCCAGCGCTGATAGGTCGAGGCCAGCAGGCACACCGGCCAGTCGGAGCCGAACATCAGCCGGTCCGGGCCGAACAGGTCGAGCGCGGTGTCGACAAAGGGTTTGAGGTCGGCCGCGCGCCAGGAGTCGTGGTCGGCCTCCGTGACCAGGCCCGAAAGTTTGGCGAAGACGTTGGGCTGCTTGGCGAGCGGCTCGATCGCTGCACGCCACTCGGCGAGGCCGCGGGCGCCGTCGCGAATGGACGGTTTGCCGAGATGGTCGAGCACGAACGTGAGCTCGGGCGTTGCGGCGGCCGCGGCGGCGCACGCCTTGAGCTGGTCCACCCGCACGACCAGATCAAACGCGATGCCCCGGCGGGCGAGGGTCCGTAGGCCCGCGAGAACCGTTGGGCGGTAAAGGTATTCGGGGTCGGACTCGCCCTGAATCTGGGAGCGGGCACCGACCAGGTAGCGATTGTAATTCTGTTCAGGCGAAGCCGTGCTCTCGGGATCACCGTCGTCAGGCAGGCGCGGGTCTTCAATGTCGCACCAGCCCACGACACCCGCGATCTGGTCGTGCTGTGCGGCTAGGGTCAGAAACTCGTCCACTTCGGACTCCTGGCAGCGGCCCCCCTCGACCAGGATCGTGCGCGTGACACCGGTTTCGGCGAGGATCGGGGCGAGGTCGGCCATGGTGAAGGTGCGGCGGATCGCGGGGACCTCGTCGAGCCATGCGTAGCCTTTGGACAGATCCCAGAGGTGGTGATGGGTGTCGATGATAGTCACGTCAGGCGCTCCCAGAGCTCGGCGGGAATAGGGTGGGCCATCATCGCCACGGCGTCATCGACCTCGGCGGCGGAGCGGACGCCCACGATGACGGACGTGATGGCCGGATGGGTGAACCCGAACTGGATCGCGGCAGCGCGAAGCGGTACCCCGTACTCGATGCAAATGGTTTGCAGCTCAAGGGCTTTGACCAGGCGGCCGGCCGCGACGGGCGAGTAGTTGTCGGTTGCTCCGGGTCTTGGATCGGCCAGCAGGCCGGACTGGAACACGCCCGCGGCGATGACCGCGATGCCGCGTTGGGCGCAGAGCGGGAGCAGTTCGTCGAGCGCGGAGCGGTCGAGTAGGGTGTATCGCCCGGCGAGCAGGAAACAGTCGAAGTCGCCGGCGTTGGCGAAGCGCACCAGCATGTCGGCCTGGTTCATGCCTACGCCGATCGCTCCGATGACGTTGCTGCTTCTCAGCTCGGTGAGCGCACGACAAGCCCCCTCGATCGCCTCGTCGAAGTGGTCGTCGGGATCGTGGATGTGCAGGATGTCGATGCGGTCGAGGCCGAGGCGGGCCAGGCTCTGCTCGAAGCTGCGCATGACACCGTCATAGGAGAAGTCGAAGCGCGGCACGATGCCCGGCTCGAGCCCGGCCCAGATCGGCTGCGCACCGTCGTCACCCTCGGTCAGGAGTCGTCCCACCTTTGTGGACAGCACAAAGTCGTCGCGCTTTGTCTGGGCGAGCACCGCTCCGGTGCGCCGCTCGGACAGGCCGTGTCCGTAGAGCGGGGCGGTGTCGAACAGGCGCAGGCCGTGGTGCAGCCCGCGCGCCACGGTCCGCGCGGCGTCGTCGTCGGACACGGGCGCGTAGAGTCCCCCGATCGGGGCAAGCCCGAGACCGAGCCGGGTGACGTCGAGCCGCGTCCGTCCTAACGGGACGCGTTCGGCCGGGTCCATGGGCCCTCCATCGAAAGGTCGGATGTCTCGACCCTACATGGTAACTTCCGCCGAAGTGTGGGATGCTTTCCGGCCGGAGCTGGCACGCAGGCACGGGGTCGCGGAGGGCAGTAAGCAGTGGCTTGGTTCATCGGCCAGTCGATCCTGATGATCGCGGCGGCATTTCTGTTGGGATTGTTGGTCGGCTGGATCATCTGGGGCCGATTGTCAGTGGGTCGTCGCAGCGCCACGACGGCGCCGGTTGCGGCCATCCCCGAGCCGCGTACCTCGCCTGAGAATTCGGCACCCGACGACGACACCGGTGAGCGGGCCAAACCCGTCGCACCGGTTGCCATCGCCGAAGGCACCGAGCTCGTCGTTGCGCCGTCCACCTCGCCGGAACCCTCCGCTGAGCCGTCGACTGAGCCGGCCGCCGAGCCCTCTGCCGAGCCGGAGCGAGTCGCAGCGGTCGCCGTCGCCGAACCGCAACCCGCCGCCGAGCCCTCCGCCGGGCCTGCCACTGAGCTGTCCGCCGAGCCGGAGCCCGTCGCAGCGGTCGCCGTCGCCGAACCGGAACCCTCTATCGAGCCGGCCCCGGTCGCTGCCGCTGTCGTGGCGGCGAAGCCGCCCAGCAAGCGGAAGTCCCGCAAAGCGGCGGCGATGCCGGAAGACGGCGTCGAACCGGACGACTTGGAGCGCATCGAAGGCATCGGGCCGGCGATGTCACGGGCGCTGATCGCGGCGGGCATCAAGACATACGGCCAGCTGGCCGATGCCGGCGAAGACGCGTTGCGCGACGCTATCCAGGCGAAAGGGCTGAAGTTCGCGCCGAGCCTGGTGACCTGGTCGCGGCAGGCGCGGCTGCTCGCCGACGGGGACGAGGAGGGCTTCGCCGAGCTGACCCGCCGTCTGGTCGCGGGCCGGGACGAGGGCCGCGAATGAGCAGGCGGCGCCTCTGGATCGCGGCAACGACGGCGGCCGTGGGGTTGGCCGCGATCGGTGTGGCCCAGGGCATCCCCAACCGGCACTCCATCGAGGCCGACCTGACCAGCCGTTCGTCGGCCGCGCTTGAGGCGGCCGGGGTGGGCGCCGCGGAGGTGAAGTTCGTCGGGCGCGACGGCTCGGTGGTGGTGCGCGACGCGTCCCATGTGGACCGTGCGCGCTCGATCGTCGAAGGTGTTCAGGGCGTGCGCGTGGTGGCAGTCACCGGCCCGCAGGCCCTGCGACGCGCACCATCGGTCACCGTGACCGTCGACGGTGGACGGACCAGGGTCGCGGGCGTGGTCCCGTCGGAGGCAGCGAAAGCGACGCTGCTGACGACGTTGGCCGCACAGGGCGAACTGACCGTCGATCCGGGTGTGAGCGACACCCACCTGGCTGACCTGCCCGACGTCGTGCGCGCACTGGGCACCACCGCCAAGGGCGTGACCATCGAGCTGCGCGACGGCCGGATCACGCTGGCCGGCACGGTCGAATCGGCGGCCGCACGCGACGCGGCCGTGGCTGCGGCGGGCCGGATCGCGGGCGCCGCCAACGTGACGAGCCGGCTCGAAGTCGTGGCCAAGCCGCCGGAGGTGGTGCAGCGCGCGCTCACCGACCTGCCGCAGATCACGTTCGAGAACAACAGTGCCACGCTGACCGCCGAGGGCCAGGCGGCCGTGGCGAAGGCCGCCGACATCCTGCGTGACAACCCCACCGCGCGGGTGCGCATCGAGGGCCACACCGACTCCAACGGCACACCCGAGTCCAACCTGAGCCTCAGCCAGGCCCGTGCCCAGTCGGTGCGCGATGCACTTGTGGCGCTTGGCATCGCGCCGGATCGGATGACGGCCGAGGGATTCGGCGAGAGCCGCCCGCGCGTACCGGATGACAGCCCGCAGAATCAGGCGCTCAATCGCCGGGTGGAGTTCATTCTCCTTTAGGCTCTGGTCTTTGCGGGGGTCGATTGAGTGCAGGATCCCGGATATTGCGTCGGTTTCGCGTGCGCAGCGACATTAATCCCGGATGTTGTCGTGTGGTGCCGCGTGGGCGACAACGTTATCCCGGATATTGCGGTGAAGGCCGGATTCTGCTGGGCGCTGAGGCTGTCAGGCGTCGACGGTCAGGTGGATGGTCACCGTGTCGCCGACGTCGAGGCGTTCGGCGTTGCGGACGGCGAGCTTCACCGGCACGATGTAGCGGCCGTCCTTGGGGAACAGTGAAGTCGTCCACCGGGAGCGGCCTATCCGAGCCGTCACCGGGATCATCCCCCAGCCGTAGCTTACGGACGCGGCTGTCTGTTCCAGGTCGCGGCACTGCTCCTCCGGCACGGTGAGGAAATGCCAGGGCGCCGGGCCTTTCCAGAACCACATCTCACCGCTGAACTCCAGATCCATCGCCACAGGATAGTGCCGCCGCCTACCTACGGGCCCGGGCGTCGGCTCGGTAGCGGCCGGGTGGTTGTCCGTGGGTGCGGCGGAAGGTGCGGGCGAAGGCGAACTCGGAGTCGTATCCGACCCGGTCGGCGATGACCGACAAAGGCTCGGTGCTGTCGCGCAGCAGCAGTGCCGCCGTGGTCATGCGCCAGCGCGTGAGGTAGGTCAGGGGTGGCTCTCCGGCCAGCGCGGCGAATCGGCGCGCGAACGCGGCGCGGGACAGTCCCGCTTCGCCCGCCAGTTGGGCCACGGTCCACCGGCGCTCCGGCGCCTGATGGATCAGTGTCAGCGCCTTGCCGATCTGTGGGTCGTGCAGCGCGCCGAACCAGCCTGCCATGTCGTTGCCGTGCCGCCCGTGCCACGTGCGCAAAATGTAGACCAGCAAAACGTCGACGAGCCGGCGGGTGATGTCTCGTGTGCCCGGGCTGGGCGCGTCGAGTTCGGCGGTCACCAGCCCGACCGCCGCCTCAAGCGCGCCGCCGTGTGCGGCGGGGAGATGCACCACCCGGGGCAGGGCACGCAACAGCGGGTGGCTCAGGCCGGCCCCGAAATCGTAGGCCCCGCAAACAACCACGGTCTCCGCGCCGCTTCCGCCGAGCGTGATCGTGCGGGATCCGTCATGCCGGCCCGGCATCCCGGCAAACGGCTCACCCACGCGGCCCGGCTCGTCGCCAACGAAGTATGGGCCGCTGTGCGGCAGCAGCGTGACATCACCCTGCCTGAGCTGTACCGGATCGGTGCCGTCCTCGACACGCAGCCAGCAGGAACCACGCACCACGATGTGGAAGCAGGCCGCCTCGGACGTGTCGTTGCGCAATCCCCATGGCGCGCGGGCGATCAGGCGGCCGGAGATGCCACCGCCCAGGCTCGTCGCGGCCAGCACATCGCTGAGGATATCCACGGCCCGAGCCTAGAGCCCGATGAGACGATCTGCTAGAAAACCGAGAGCCTTCATCATGGCCCGTCTCAACCGGTCGGGCATAGCCTCGCCAACAGGCCGCGAACAGGCGCGGCCCAAGTCAGGGGGAGGAAACCATGCCACAACTGCCACTTCCGCAGTCCTTGGCGGGCAGCACCGTGGTCGTGGCGGGCGGCAGCTCGGGCATCGGCCTGGCCGCGGGCGTCCTGCTGCGTACCGTCGGAGCCAGGGTTGTTGTTGTCGCTCGCGACGAGGCAAAGCTTGCCGCCGCTGTGGAAAAGCTTGCGGCAGCGGGCCCGGACGCGAATCAAGCAGTGGTCGGCCGGACGGCCGACGCCTGCGACGAGGACGAGCTGCGCCGCGCGCTGGAGCCGTTCGACGCCATCGATCACGTCATGGTGACCGCGGGCACGCTGATAATGGGCCCACTCACCGAAATTGACCGCAAGGCCGGCAGCATCGTCGTCGACAGTCGATTGTGGGCGGCCTACTCGGCAGCGCGGGTGACCGAATCACGCCTTCCCGAGGGCGGCTCGCTCACCTTCGTCTCGGGTGACTTCGTGCGACGCCCCGTGCCCGGCACGGCGTTGGCCGCGGCCGGGCTCGGTGCGATCGAGGCGCTCACTCGCGGCCTGGCCGTTGAGCTGGCTCCGCGCCGGATCCGCGTCAACTCGATCCGAGCCGGTGGCACCGACACCCCACTGATCCGTTCGTTCCTGGGCCATGGCGCCGACCCGACCAGTGAGTCCGCGGATGCCGCGATCGCCGCGATGGGCGCCGCGTCGCCTTTCGGGCGGCTTGGCACCGCCCAGGAAGTCGCGGCCGCGGCGTTGTTTCTCATGGCGAATCCCTACGTCACCGGGAGCATCCTTGCCGTCGACGGCGGCCAAACCCTGGCCTGACTGTCGCCCTCGCCGTTGCCGGGCAAGCGAAACGCCGCCAGTGACTCGGGTGGCACCGGTGAGCACTGGCGGCGCGGGCGGACTTCCCGCGCCGTTGGCCGGGATCGAAGCGGGCCTGGGTGATGGTCTGCGACCAGTCGGGGCCACGCTGGCGATCCGGTTGGCTCGGACGTCCTTGGCGCTAAACGATACATCACCCGAAACCCACGCGCGAATTGACCACATTGGACCGGACGGCGTGGCCCGACGCATGGAGAAAAGTTTCAGTCTTCTGTGATTGTTTGACAAGAGTTATATTCACGGTGTGAAGATTTCACACCTCTCTATCGCCGCGCTCTCGCTGGCGCTGCTGGCCCCGGCAGCACCCGCGCAGGCAGGCACGCCCGTCGTCGAGCACGACGAACAGATCACCTTCCAGTCGTGGGAGTCCTATCGGGACTGGCGCGGCGGCACACACGAGGGCACGTTCGCGATCCCCGGGGTGCGCACGGGCATCACGATGTCGCGTCCTATGGGGACGGTGGACTACGCCGACCCGCACAGCGGCATCACGAAGACGTGGGCTTACTCGACCTGGACCTCACCGGTCACCCAGGTCGGGTTCCTCGCCAGCGAGCTGGTCCCGTCGTGGAACGCGGACACGCCCGAGGGCACGTGGCTGCAGATCGAGATGCAGGGCACGTACAACACCGGCACGCTCACGCCGTGGTATGTCATGGGCCGCTGGGCATCGTCCGACGAAGACATCAAGCGCACCAGCAAGAACCGCCAGGGCGACCCGTGGTCGACCATCTGGACCGACACGTTCTCGATCGACGACGTGGCCAATGGCGTGATGCTGCAGGCATACCAACTCCGGGTCACGCTGTATCGCGCGCCTGACCGGTGGCAGGCGCCGCGCATCTGGATGCTCGGCGCGATGAGCTCCTCCGTGCCCGACCGGTTCACCGTGCCGCTCAGCCGTGGCGGCATCGCGTGGGGCAAGGAACTGCCCGTGCCGCCGCGCTCACAGATGATCCACCGCGGCAACTACCCAGAGTGGGGTGGTGGCGGACAGGTGTGGTGCAGCCCGACCTCGACCACGATGGTGCTCGAATACTGGGGCAAACGACCGTCCGAAGAGGACACGTCGTGGGTCGCGCCCGGCTACACCGACCCGCAGATCCCCCACGCCGCACGGATGACGTGGGACTTCGAATATGAGGGCGCGGGCAACTGGCCGTTCAACACGGCCTATGCCGCGACCTACGCGGGCATCGACGCCCGCGTGACCCGGCTGCACTCGCTCGACGAGGTGGAGCGGTTCATCAAGGCCGGAATCCCGGTCGTGACAAGCCTTTCGTTCCTCGCCAGCGAGCTTGACGGCTCCAACTACGGCACCTCGGGGCATCTGTTCGTCATCGTGGGCTTCACCGACAACGGCGACGTCATCGTCAACGACCCGGCGTCATCGTCCAATGCGGAGGTTCGCAACGTCTACAAGCGCGACCAGCTGGAGACGGTCTGGCAGCGCACCAAGCGGATCAACTCCAGCGGCGGCGTGTCATCCGGTTCCGGTGGCATCGTGTACCTGATCAAGCCCTGGTGGAAGCCCTGGCCACACGTGCCGGGGTCCAGCAACTGGTAAGAACCGCGCTATCGGTAGCGGCGGCCTTCGTCTCGGCGATAGGCCGCCGCACCGGCGACCGCGAGCACCACTGTCCACACGGCGAGCATGACCACCGCCGTGGTGTTGGGCTGCCACCCGCCGGCCGACGCCCACAGCAGCTCAGCCGCGCCACGGGTGGGCAGGAAGGGCGAGATCGGTTCGAGCCAGCCGGGCGCCTGCCCGGGAGCCGACATGAGCCCGCCGCCGAAGGCGAGCGGGAAGAACAGCAGCTGCGCCACTGCCAGCGCCGCCTTGGACGGCAGCGCGTAGCCGATCGTCAAGCCCAGCAACGTAAACGGGATCGACCCAGCCAGCAGCGCGCCCGCGGCGAGGGCGAGCCGGCCCGGTGTCGCGGTCGCCTCCGTGGCCACCGCCGCGATGACGAGCACCGGCAGGAACGAGAGCACCAGGAACCCCGTGCCGTTGAGAATCCGACCGGCGAAGCGGGGGAAGGAACCCGCCGGGAGGGTGCGCACATAGGGATCCCAGGGTTGGGCCCGGTCCTCGGCAACGCCTATGCCGTAGCTGAAAATGCACGTCGTCGATGTCGCGAACACCACCATCGACGCCGTGGCGTAGGTGGCCGCCGCGGCATTGTCGCCCACAATGGGTACCACAAAGAAAATCATCGCAGCGGCAGGGAAGAACATCGCGCCGATCACGGCGATCGGGATGCGGATGGTTTCCAGGAATTGATATCGCGCATGGGTGATGACGAGGGACATGCTCAGCTCTCCTTGGACGTCAGCGTGAGGAAGGCTTCTTCGAGCGAGGCCGCGTGGATCTCAAGGTCGCGGAAGGCGACACCGGCCGTCACCAACTGGCGCACCAACGCATCCGAGTCGGGCGTCATGAGGTGGATGCGGCCGTTGTCGCGATGCTCGGAGACGACCGCGTCGAGCCTGGGGACATGCTCACCGCTCAGGCTCACCCGGCGCAGCGCGACAAGATTGCGCACCGCGTCGATCGTGTCGTCGGCCAGCACCCGGCCACCGCCGATCACCACGACCCGGTCGGCCAGCGCCTCGATCTCCTCCAGGTAGTGGCTCGTGAGCAGGACCGAGCCGGGGAACTCGCGGATCGCCTCCCACAGCGCCCGGCGGGCGGAGACGTCGAGCCCGGTGGTCGGCTCGTCCAGAAACACCAACCGGGGTCGGCCGACGAAAGCGAGCGCCACGGCGAGGCGGCGCTTCTGCCCGCCGGAGAGCCCGCCGGTCTGTCTGCGCGCCAAGTCCGACAGGCCGAACCGCGCAAGCAGCTCGCCCCGCGGCACCGGGTCGGGATAGTGCGCCGCGACGAAATCGACGCACTCGCCGACCCGCAGCGTGGACGGAAGGCCCGTCTCCTGTGGGGTCACACCGATGCGCAGCCGACGCGCCGGGTCGCCCGGATCGCCGCCGAACAGCTCCACCCGGCCCGACGTCGCCCTGCGCAGGCCGATGAACAGGTTGAGCAGTGTCGTCTTGCCCGCGCCGTTGGGGCCGAGCAACCCGACGATCTCTCCATTGTGGACATCGAGCGAAACCTGGTCGAGCGCGAGCACGTCGCCGTAGCGGCGGCTCACGTCGATGGCCCTTGCGAGTGGCATTTTGCACTCCTATGTGGATGGTGGGGGCAAGAGCGCGCGCACCGCGGCCGTGTATTCCTCGAAGGCGAGCCGGCCGCGCCGGCTCAGGCACACCAGGGTGGTCGGGGTGCGCCCGGAAAAGGTCTTGGTGACCTCGACATAGCCGGCGTCCTCAAGCTTGCGCAGGTGCACGGAGAGGTTGCCGGCGGTCATGCCCAGAATCTCCTGCAGGCGTGGGAAAGCCAGCTGGTCACCCTCGGGCAGGGCGGACAGTGCTGCCACCACCCGCAGCCGGGCCTGGGCATGGATCACCGGATCAAGCTCACTCATTTGGCCGCCCGGCGGGGCGCCGGCGGAGCACGAGGCCCAGCAAGAGCATGACCGCGCCACCGGCGAGCGAGATGACCAGCGAGTGCCAGCCGGGCCCGAGCGCGGTGCCCACGACGTTGACGAGCGTGAGCCAGACGCCCAGCCCGAAGAGCAGGCGATCCTGCCAGACGGCGCCACCGGCCATGTGCAGGGCGCCGGTGAGCCCGACCGCGACCGTCGCCCACAGCAGGCCGACGTTTGGCGGGGACAAGCCGTCGTCGAAGCGCTGCAACGTCAGGCCCATGCCCGCGAAGGAGACGAACCACGAAAAGCCATACATCGCACCCTGCACCGAGGAGCGGCCACGCACGTGACGAGAGGTGCGGCCGGCGAGCACGCCCGACACGATCGCGGCGCCGATGAGCAACGTGAACAGCACTGCAAGCGGCAGCCAAGCGGGCATCGCCACGAGGACCGTGCCGCCCGGACCGTGCCGCAGGAACATCACGCCGAAGCCGACCAGCCAGGCCACTCCCCATGGGCCGTGGTAGACCAGCGGATCGGGCGAAAGCTGCCGCTCGGCCGCCTCGCGCTGCTCCGCGATCATCCGCAGCGACTCGGCGGGCGACGGTGGTGGCGGATCCTCATCGATGGGGGTCATGCCAACTACTTTAAACTACAAACTAGTTTGCCGCAACGACGGCCGGTAGCGGATGCGACCGCCGACGGTGCAAGGTGATCGACTGGTTCTCCGGGGCAACGGCCAGACCGCGCGTGCGCGTGCAGTGCACCTGCAGCTCGTGCCGATACGGCTCGACCAGCCGGCGGAACGCCTCACCGTCCCCGTCCCGCGCCTGCGCCACCAGCTCCTGATCCCTCATACATGGTTAGACACCGCGAGGGCCGGAAACTGGTCGGCCTGTCTAGGGAGCGGGCGGAAGTTCCCCGGAGCCGCGCACGATCAGCTTGACCGGGAGCACCACGCGCCGGGGTGGGCCCTCGCCACCGGCGATCCGGTCGAACAGCAGCGCGGCTGCCTGCTGGCCCATCCGGCGCGGGTCCTGGTGCACGGCCGTGACCGGCGGGCTCAGCGATTCGGCGCCCTGCAGGTCGTCGAAGCTCACGTGCGCCACGTTCGTGCGGTCGCGCTGGTGCAGCGCCCGCACCACGCCCAGCGAACTGCGCGCGTTGGCCGAGAACACGGCGGTCGGCCCGTCGGACAGGTCGAGCAGCTCGGTCATGGCCGCCGTGGAACTCTGCTCGCCCATGACATCGACCCGGATCCACTTGTCGTCCGGCGGGATGCCCGCGTCGAGCAGGGCCGCGCGGAACCCCTGATAGCGCAGCCTTGTGGTGTAGACGTGCAGCCGGTCGCCGACGAAGGCGATGCGCCGGTGACCGTGCTCGATCAGATGGCCGACCGCGAGCTTGGCCCCGCCCTCGTTGTCCACCAACACGGTGTCCGACTCGAACCCGATCGGCGGCCGGTCGACGAACACCGTGGGCACGCGCACCGGCGACTGCGCCAGATAGGAGTGGTCGCCCGAGGTCGGGGTGATGACCAGGCCCGCAACCCGCCGGTTGGTCAGTCCATTCACGACGGTGCGCTCGTTCTCCGGGGCGTATCCGGCGCTCGTGATGACCACGAACATGCCGCGCTCCCGGGCGGCCTCCTCGACCGCGCTGCTCACCTCGGCGAAGAACGGGTCGGCGATGTTCTCCACGACGAGCCCGATCGCGTCGTCGCGGCCCACGCGCAGCGAGCGGGCGGCCGCGTTGGGGTGGAAGCCCAGCTGCCGGATGGCCTCGCGCACCCGTTCGGCCGTGGCCGGTGCGACCGCGGGATCGGCGTTGATGACCCGCGACACGGTCTTGGGGCTGACCCCCGCCAGTTGCGAGACCTCCCGCACCGTCGGCCGCCGTGTCACGCCACCACCACCTGCGCCGCGATCTCGTGCGCCCGCCCCGGGTCCACTCCCCCGGCGAGCTCCTGCTCCACCGAGGCGCTCGCCGTGCCGACCGCGAAGGCGATCGCGTGCAACGGCTCGCTTCCGGATTCCAGCGCCTCGGCAAGGCCGCCGACAAACGAATCTCCGGCGCCGATGGGATTTTTGACATTTACCGGTACGGCAGAAAGCCAGAACACTTTTTCGCCGTCTCCAAAAGCGGTCCCAGCGGCGCCCGCCGTCACGGCAGCGGCGGCCGCACCCCGCGCGCACAGCAGCTTCACCGCCGCGCGCGCTCGGTCCGGCACATCCGGGCTGTCCTCGGCGACCGACTCGTCCGGATGCCCGTGCAGCACGCCCTCCGCCTCGGCCAGGTTGGGCGTCACGAAGTCGGGCCCCGACGGCAGTGCGGCCGCGAGCGCGGCGCGCGCCGCATCGACCACGACCCGCACGCCGGCCCGGTGCCCGATCGCGACCAGCCTGCCGTAGCCGTCATCGGGCGCACCGGGCGGCAGGCTTCCGGTGCACACCAGCGTGGCGTGCCGGCCCGACGCCAGCTCGGCCTCGATGGCCCGCTCGTAGGCGGCCCAACCATCGGCGGGCACCACCGGGCCGGGCTCGTTGAGGACGGTCACGCGACCGGATTCTTCCAGATAGATGGTGGCCACCCGCACCTCCCCGGCGACGGGCACGCCCACGAAGTCCAGCGGCTCGCGGGCCAGCAACCGGTCGAGCTGCGCGGCGTCGACGTCGGGCAGGAAGCCCACGAGCGTGGCCCGCTTGCCGAACGCTGCCCGCACGCGGGCCACGTTGATGCCCTTGCCGCCCGCGGTCACGACCGCGTGCTGCGGGCGCAGCACGTGGCCCGGCCGCAGCTCGGGCAGGCGCACCGTGCGGTCAACCGTGATGTTAGGCGTGGCGATGAGCACCTGGCGTCTCCTTCAGCACGAGATCCACCTGATCGGCAAGGGTAAGCGTGGTGTCGACGGAGATGTGCGGCACCACCGGCGGGTCGAGCGCGCTCGATGCCAGGAACGCCTCGATATCGTCCAGCTTGCGGCGGTCGCGTGGGGCGTCGCGGCGGGCGAGCCTGCGCATCAGCTCGCCGCGCGGCACGGACGCCCACACGAGCACCACACGATCCTGCAGCCGTTGCGAAAGCCCCCGCCACGCGTCCGCATTGGACCGCTCCGCGGTGAACGGCGCGACGAGCACGACCGGCACACCGACGTCCAGGCAATCGGCCGCCACACCGAGCAGTGCCTCATACGTCGCGTCACGCGTGGCCGCGCGCACGCGCGGGTCGTCCAGGTCGCCCGGTGGCGCGCCGACCAACCGGGCGATCACGGACGTGAGTGGTCCCGTCAGCACGTCCTGGTCGAGCAGCGCGGCCCGCAGGCGTCGCGCCAGGGCCGCGCCGAGCACGCTCTTGCCCGCCGCAGGCGCCCCGCACACGACCCACGCCTCCGTCATCGCCGGAACGACTCGTACCATGTGGCGGGCATGGCCTCGGCCACCTCGCCCACCGGGACGGCATCGCGCCACGGGCGGCCGTGCCTGCGCACGATTTCGTTGAGCGACACCAGCCTTTTTTGTGCGCGCGGCAACGCTTCCGCGTCCGACAGCGGCCCGACGGCATCGCCCCACACGGCCCGCCCGGCGATGTATCCGGACGCACCCGCCCGCGCGGCGATTTCCATCTGCTGCTCGAAGTCGGCGTACCCGGCGCCCTCGCTGAGCAGGACCCACGGCACGCCGCCCGCGGCCGAGTCGAGCTCCTCGCATGCCTGCGCCGAACCCGGGAACTGCATCTTGAGGATGTCCACCCCGAGCCGGGCGAACTCCGCGGCCGACGCGGCGATGGCCGTGGCTCGCGCCCGTTGCACCGCGGGGTCACCCGGGTCTTCACCCTCCAGCGGATACCAGATCGGCTCGACGATCAACGGCACCTGCCAGTGTTCGCACTGCACCGCCAGCTCGGCCACCAGCTTGCGCTGACCCTCGGCCACGTCGGCGAGCTCCGCCCGGTAGAACAGGAACAGCTTCACCCCGTCGGCGCCGAGGGCCGCGATCTTCTCGACCGTCCACTGCGGACGCAGGCGGGTCTCCAGCCCCCAACCCGTTGGGGTGTAGCTGAGTTGCTCGATGGGCGCGATCATGCCCACGCCGCCGGGCAGGGTGCGCGTGGCCACACCCTGCCCGAGCGACCACATCGGGTCGACCAGCACTGCGCTCGCATGCCTCGACAACGCGGCCAGGAGCTCCATTTTGGACTCCACGACGGTCGCATGCGGTACCAGAGAAATGTCTTTGTCAAAGAGTTCCAGGTAGTTTTCCGGATGGTCCATCGCGGCCACGAGGAAGAAGCCGTCGTCGCTGGCGAGCCTCGTCATGCGGCGGAGCTTGCCGAGCCGTTGCAAGTCGACGTTCATGTTCAGCAACTGCTCTTGTAGATGTACTTGCTCACGGCCGGGTCGGACATGTTGTCCTTGGTGACGATGAGCGACTCGGTGGCGATCTGCTTCTCGACGGTCGTGCCGCCCAGCGCGGCCGCCGCCTGGGTGATGCCCTGCACGCCGATGTCGTAGGGCTTCTGCGCCACGAGCGCCTGCACGTCGCCCGCCTGCAGCTGCTTGATCTGGTCGGGCCCGGCGTCGAAGCCGACGACCTTGACCTGGCCGCCCTTGCCGGCCGCGCGCACGCCGGTCGACGTGCCCTGCGCCGAGAACAGGTTGGTGGCGAACACGCCGATCAGGTCGGGGTTGCGCTGCAGTTCCGCCTGAACGATTTTCGCCGCCTCCTGCGGGGAGTTGTGCGAGTATTGCGTCGCGGCCGCGAGGGTGAAATTGGTGTACTTCGTCTTGACCGCCTCCTCGAAGCCCGCCACGCGAGCGTCCACGGAGGACACTCCCGGGTCGGTCGAGATGACGAGCACCTTGCCGGACGCGCCGTTGACCAGGGTGTTGAGCGCCTCGGCCGCCTTCGCGCCGCCGAGCTTGTTGTCGGTGGCGATGCGCGACACGCCGATGTTCTGGTCGTCGACGACCGTGTCCACGAGCACCACCTTGCTGCCCGCGTCCTGGATGCGCTTGAGCGGCGTGGCCGAAGCCTTGACGTCGTTGGGCGCCACCAGAAGCGCGGCCGGCTTGCTCGCCGCGACCGCGTCGATGAGCGGGTTCTGCAGGGTGGCGTCGAACTTGTCCGGCCCCTGCACGGTCAGGTTGAGCCCGAGCTCCTTGGCCTTCTCCTTGGCGCCGCACTCCATCGAGATGTAGAACGGGTCGCCCTTGACGCCGACCATCAGGACGACGTTCTTGTTCGCCGCGCCGCCGGTCGTTCCGGCCTCGGCGCAGCCCGCCAACAGCAGCAGGCCCGCCGCGACTATCGCGAATTTCTTCACTTTGTCCTCCTTCGTTGGACTAACCGCGGTTGCGGGAGCGCCGCCGCAGTTGGTCGAGCCATACCGCCACGATGAGCACGAGGCCCACCGCCACGTCCTGCCAATAGGGCTGCACCCCATTGATGACAAAGCCGTTCTTGAGCACGGCCGGGATCCAGACCCCGATGAGCGTGCCGATGATCGAGCCCACGCCGCCGAAAAGGCTTGTGCCGCCCAGCGCGACCGCCGTGACGGCCTGGAGGTTGTCGGTGGAGTGGCCGCCGATACTGGTGGTGCTGAAATACGCCACGGAGAGGAACCCGGCGAACCCGGCCGTGACGCCGCCGATGAGGTACACCTTGAGCAGATGCCGTTCGACGTTGATGCCCACGCGGCGGGCCGCCTCGGGGTTGGAGCCGATCGCGAAGGTGTGCCGGCCGAAGACCGCCATGTGCAGCAACACATATCCGGCGACGACGATGATGAGCGCGATCGGGATGAGGTTGGGCACGCCCGCGATCCATGAGCCGTGGCCGATCGGGTCGAGCGCGTAGGTGGACGTGTTCACTCCATTTTGGAGGATCAGCGCGACGCCGAGTCCCGCGCCGAGCGTGCCCAGGGTGGCCAGCAGCGGTGGGACCTTCATGTATGCCACGACGATCCCGTTGATGGCGCCGATGGACAGCCCCGCGAGGATGGCCCCGCCCAGCGCCGCGAACACGTATCCGATGTGGACCTCGCCCGGCTGGGTGTCGAGCCCGCCCACCATCTCCAGCGCGTGCACGGCGAACACCTCGCCGAGCACGATGCCGCTGGGGATCGACAGGTCGACACCGGCGGTGATGATGACGAACGTCGTGCCCACGCTGACCACGGTCAGGATCGCCACGTTCTGCGCCAGCTGGAGGAAGTTGCCGGGCGTGTTGAACAGTCCCGGCGCCATGATGGAAAACGCCGCGATGATGAGCAGCAGCGCGCCGAACGTCACCATGGTCGGCGTGCGCAGGATTTCCTTGGCCCGCGTCATTTTTGCGCCTCCTCGTTGGTGTACGCGCCGGAGATCGCGGCGATCAGGCGGTCCACATCGGACTCGCCGCGCCGGAAGCGCGCCACCCGGGCGCCGAGGCGCAGCACCTCGATCCGGTCGGCGACGTCGAGCACCTGCGGCAGGTTGTGCGAGATGAACACGACCGCCACCCCCCGATCCCGGATCCGGGCGACCAGTTCGAGCACCTTCTCGGTCTGGATCACCCCCAGCGCGGCGGTCGGCTCGTCCATGACGATCACGTTGGAGGCCCACATCGCGGCGCGGGCGATCGCCACGGACTGCTTCTGCCCGCCCGAAAACGCGGCCACCGGCTGGCGCATGTCCTGCACGAGCCCGACGCCGAGGTCGGCGAACGCGGTCGCGGTGCGGCGGCGCATCTCCGCGTGATCGTGCAGGAAGCGCAGCCTTCTCAACTCGCGGCCGAGGAACACGTTCGCGGCGGCGTCGAGGTCGGGCGCGAGGGCCAGGTCCTGGTACACGGTCTCGATCCCGCGCGCCTTGGCGTCCTGCGGGCCCGTGAGGTGCACCGCCTCGCCGCCCACGCGGACCTCGCCCTCGTCGGCGATCAGCGCGCCGGACAGCACCTTGATCAGCGTCGACTTGCCCGCGCCGTTGTCGCCGACCAGGGCCGTGACCTCGCCCGGGTACGCCTCGAAGGAGGCACCGCGCAGCGCTCGGACCTGACCGAAGCTTTTCACTATGTTGTACGCGGCGAGCGCAGGTGTCATTGGACTACCTCCCGCCAATCACGGCCGCGGCCTTCGATCGCCTTGTTGAGCGCGACCATCCGCTCGACCGCTGTCGTCGCCAAAAATTCGCGGCGGGCCTCACCGGTCAGGCCCGCGGCCTCGCCCCAAAACGCGCGCCCCGCGATGTATCCGGACGCGCCGGCGTCCATCGCCGTGAGCACCCGCTCGGTGAACTCCTCGGCCTTCACGCCGGCCGACAGCAGTGCCCACGGCACGTTCCCACACACCTGGCTGACCTTGCGGCAGCCGTCCGCGCCGCCCGGCCATTCGAGCTTGAGCAGATCCGGCCCCAGCCGGGCCAGCAACTCGGCGGAGCGGATCACCATGTGCGCGCGCTGCTCGTCGGTCCACTTCTCGCCCGGAAGTTTGGTCACCAGGGGCTCGATGACCGACGGCATGCCGGCCGCGCGGCAAGCGGCGAT
This sequence comes from Allorhizocola rhizosphaerae, assembly GCF_003426775.1. Classification (GTDB taxonomy): domain Bacteria; phylum Actinomycetota; class Actinomycetes; order Mycobacteriales; family Micromonosporaceae; genus Allorhizocola; species Allorhizocola rhizosphaerae. The sequence goes on from NZ_QJUG01000024.1 coordinate 32,599, forward strand.
CGCCTGGCCCACCGCGTCGATCGCCTCCTGCGCCAGATCCGGCTCCCCATCGGCGGCCGGGCGGTCCGGGCGCCAACGCACCAGGAACTTCAGCGCCACGCCCCCGTTGGCGCGCACGAACTGCGGCCCACGCTCGGGCGAGAACTCCGTGCGCTGCTCGCCGTTCCACGTCGGCTGGGGCGAAAGCTCGCTAGCGATCAGCAGTCCGGCGTGCGGCGCGAGGGCACCGGCCGCACGCACCGGGCCGACGCCGAACTCGACATCGGTCAGCACGCCGGAGGCCAACGGGGACAACGCCTGGATCACGTCCACTTTGAACTGGCGCATCGCGTCCTCATCGGACGGCATGCCCGCCTTGTCGAGCATCGACTTGAGCGTGCCGCGCTGATCCATCGCCAGGATGGCGAACCGCCCGGCATCATTGGCAATCTGGTCAAGGCTGTAGGACATCCTGTTTACCTTTCGTGGGGGTACCTAGCCCAGCCGCGCGGGCGGCCATGAGCGCCGCTCCATAGGCGCCCGGCTCGGCGATCGCGGTCGTGCGCATGCCCGGGAACTGGCGTCGCTTGGCCTCCAGCACGCCCGGGTTGTACAGCCAGCCACCGGCCGCGACGACCGTCCGATATGGACCGGCGATCGCCTCGATGCGGGCGAGCGCGGCATCGGTCTCGGCGATGAACGCGTCGATCGCGGTACGCCAGAGCGCCGCTGGCGTCACACCGTCGGTGATGCCCGCGAGACCGAACTCCTCGTCGCGCGGGTTGACCAGGCGCAGTGTGGTCTGCTGGCCGTGGCCCTCGCCCTGGCCCTGCTCGGCCAGCGCGATCGCCTGCGCACCGAGCTCGGCCCGGGTGGCTGCGTCCATGGCGCCGACCATCGTGGCGATCCGGTTGAGCGTGAGCCCGGTGGGCAGCCCGACCAGGACGGACAGGTGACCTTCTATCACGGCCCGGCCCACCGACATGCCCTGCCCGGCGAGCGCGCCGATGCGTTCCGGCGCAAGCGATCCCTCGATGGTGCGCACGAGCGCCTCCGCCGTGCCGAGCGAGTCGAACAGTGCCCCGTCGACCGCGGCGCCCACGGCGTATGCGGCCACCTGATGGTCGTGGCCCGCGACCGTGAGCACGGCGCGCTGGAGCCGGTGCGGCACATGCTCTCCGGTAGCGTGGCCCACGGGCGTGCCCGCGACGACGGGTTCGCTCAGCAGGCCGGGCCGGCCCAGCAGGTCCAGCGGTGCGGACCACGGCTCGGCGCGCGCCACGTCGAACAGCCCCGTGCGGCTGGCCAGCGACAGCTCCGACACGGGTGCGCCGCCGAGGCAGCGGATGGCCCACTCCGGTACCGAATAAAAGGTTTTGGCTTCTTGGGTTTCCGGGACGTGCCGGCGCAGCCACAGCAATTTGGACAGTGACGGCAGGGCGGTCAGCGGCAGCCCGGTGGTCGTCTGGAACACCTCGGTGCCCAGCTCGCGCGCGATCGTTTCGATTTCGCCGCGCGGATCGTGCCACGCTATGGCGGGAGCGAGCGGGCGGCCGGACCCGTCGGTGAGCACACCGGTCTCGGCCATGCCGGTCACACCGATGCCGAGCACGGGAGTGTCCACTCGTGACACCGCTTCGGCGCAAACCGCCTTCACCGCATCGGCCAGCGCCATCGGATCGGCCTCAGCGTGCCCGGCACCGTCGCGCCGCCACGGCGTCTGCCGCTCGGCATCACCGCACGCCCGTCCCAGATGATCGATGGCGACCGCTTTGATGCGTGTCGTCCCGACGTCGACCCCGACCAGCAAGCCTTCCACTAGTCCTCCCCTCTGGGTGGCCGGCAGGCAATTGCCTCGATCGGCCCGGCCAGACTCCACCTGCCGGACGCGTGCGGCACCACCGCCGCATCCCCTCGGTGCAGCGCGAGGCGATCGCCCGACTCGGCGACGAGCATCCCCTCCCCCGCCAGCACCACGACGATGGCGAAGCCCGCGTCCACTTCGGACTGTCCAATCCGGTGCGCACGGAAGTACGGCCCGGCAGCGGGAGGCAACAGATCCGCAGTCTTGTGGTCCGCCCGCACGATCAGCTGGTCGAGCTCGTCGTCGGTGACCGCCTCGCAGCGCAACGGCTCCAGGGCCGTGTCGAAGCCGAGCCCCAGATGCCCGCCCGCTTCTATGTCGACGGCCAGATCGGCGCCCTCCAGCAGGATCGACAGGTCGGTCGGCTCCTGCAGTTCGAGCACGAAGATGCCGGCGTCGATGCTGTGGGCGAACCCCGCCGGGACGAGCACGGCATCACCGGGCCGCACTTCGACCTCACGCAGCGCGCCGAGCAGCGCGGCCGAGTCGCCCAGCATCGCGCGGACATCGAGCGCGCGCAGTGTCTCGGCGAACCCGAGCCGGACCTTGGCACCCTCGTCGGCGTGCAGCACGATCCAGGCCTCGTTCTTGCCGTGCACGAGTCCGAGATGGCGCCGGGCGAACGCGCGGTCGGGATGGAAGTGCACGGGCAGGCGCTGCCCCGCGTCGAGCAGCTTCACGAGAAGCTCGGTGGACGCGCCGAAGCGTGCCGCATGCTCGGCCCCCAACCAGCCCACCGGATCGGCCTCGATAGCCGTGCGCAACAGCGTGCCGTCCGCGAGACGGGAAAGCCCCTGCCCCGGCGCTGATGTCATCGTGGTCATCGAACCGAGCCACTCCTCGGGCCGGTTCGGCGCGCCGTCGGGACTCCCGCCGCGCAGGGCCGCAATCCGGCGCCCGCCCCGGTAGAAATGCTCGACCTGGTTAAGAGGCAGCAGTTGAGGTGCTATGCCCATGACGCACACCGCCCGCGCACGACGCCGCGCTCGATCGAGTCCTGTCGCGACGTTCGGTATTCGCCAACCAGCACGGCGCACCTCCCGGCATGCGTTCTCGTCTATGACATCGATGTCATAGCGACTTGATCTCAAGCTAGCCCTCACGACATCCACTCGTCAATAGCCTGCGACGCCCAGGCCACACATCCGTTACCGAGCCGAAACCTGACATCGTGGTCAGCACCCCGCGGCAGGAACGTTCGTTCGCGCCCGCTACGTCTCTGCACCGGCAGCTCGGAGCAAGAGACAACGCCACCAAAAGCAATCCCAGCGCGGGCCGGCGACCTACGTTCACGCGCGCTACAACTCTGCTCCGACAACTCGGAGCAAAGACGTAGCGCCACGGAAAGCCAGCCTGAGCAGGACCGCAGCGAGGCGGAAACCGACCGAACCAGAGACTCTGCGCGACCGGAGGCCACTCGACCGGAGGCGCGCCATGACGACCAACGCGGCGACGGCGCAGCAATGACGGCGCGGCGGTCGCGGCGGCGGCGGTCGAGGCGGTCGAGGCGAGTATTGAGGGCGCGTGTCAGTCTCGGCGCGAAGCTGGCCTGAGACCGTCGAAGACGATGGCGAGCACCCGCGCCCGTACCTCATCATCGAGGTAGGCGTATGCGGCAGCCCGTGACGTGCCGACTAGCAGCGCGTAGACCTCGGGCAACTCGATGTCGTCTCGGACGGCGCCGGCTTGCTGGGCCCGCAGCAGCAGCGCGCCGACGGCTCGGCGCAGCCGGTTTGACGCCTGGGCGGCCTCGCCCTCGCCGTCACCGCCCGCGGCGAGAAGCGCCTCCCCGATGGCGATTTTCGTCGTCGCGTCGGCGACGAGCCGGTCAAAGAAGTCGAAGAACGCCTCGCCGGGATTCACGGCGCCGATCAGCGCTTCGGCCTGACCGTGCAGACGGTCGAACCGCCGGGTGAGGACGGCCTGCAGCAGTGCCGCTTTCGTGGGGAAGTGGCGGAACACCGTCGCGATGCCCACCCCGGCCTGGCGGGCCACCTCCTCGGTCGACGCGGACTCGCCGCCCTTGCCGAACACTTCTTCGGCAACGTCCAGGATGCGGGCGCGGTTGGTTCGCGCATCGGCGCGTTTCATTACTGCCTCTCGTTGGCATCCGAAGTCTCCACTCCGTATATTCGGAGTCTAGACTTCGGAAACTCGGTCCCCGCACGTGTAGCGCGACGATAGGAGAATCGTATGACCCATGCCCTTAGCCCACGAGAGGTCTTCCTCGCGCTGGTCAGCGGCGTTGCCGAGGGCCGATGGGAGGAACTGCCCGACCTCTACGCGGAGCAGACCCACGTCGTGCACCCCTTCGACCCGCGACGTGCGGCTGCCCTGCGCACCCGCGATGAGCTTCGCGAGCACTTCAGGCCCAAGGGCACCGGACCAGGTCTGCAACGCCGGGCAACCAACATCACCATCCATGAGACCGCCGATCCCGAGGTCATCGTCGCCGAGTTCGAATATCAGGGCACGGTGACCGACACCGGGGAGCCCTTCTCCCTGCCTGGAATCTTCGTGCTCCGGGTGCGCAACGGCGAGATCGTCAGCTCCCGCGACTACTTCGACCACTTCACGGCCGCCCGCATCCGCGGCCGGCTCGATACACTCATGTCGCTCGCGGGGCATGATCGATGAAGCGCGGGAGCCCGGATATACGCGAACGGACGCGGCCGGGCGGGTGTGCGAAGATACCTCGTCGTTCGCATGAGGGTCGTTCGCATGAGATTGGATGGGGCATGGGCAGTCTGGGCGTGCACTACGCGATCGAATCCGACGTGGTGGCCGACCTTCTGGCCGCCGACGATGACGAGGAAGTCGCGGCCGTCATCGAGCGGATCGAAGAGGAGATGATCGGTGTCGACCACTGCGACACCGACAAGGCGTGGGACGCCATCCATCGCAGCCTGACCGACGGCTACCTGGCCTACGACAACGGCGGCTACCCGCTCAACGCGGCCATCCTGGGCGGCCGGCAGGTGTACGAGGGCGACGACTACATCGTCAGCCTGCTATCCCCCGAGCAGGTCGACGACGTGGCCGCCGCCCTGGCCGACGTGTCGCGCGAGCGCCTTCGAGCCGGCTACGACGCCATCGACGCCGGCGACTACGGTCCCGAGTTCGGCGATGACGATTTCGAGTACACCTGGCACAATTTCCGCGACCTCGTCGACTTCTTCCAGCGTTCGGCCAAGACCGGCGCGCACGTCATCTTCACCGTCGACCAGTAGCTGCCGGCGATGCCGATGTTCGGGCAGGCGGCCCGCGATCTTGTGGACAAGGCCTACGCCACCGCGAAAACTGCGGGTGCCGGCTCGGTTGAGATCGAACATCTTCTCATCGCCATCATGGACACGGACCCGAGCGGCGACGCGGCCGTGTGCCTGGCGGACGCGGGCTGACCAGGGTGCTATGTGCCTCGGGTTTGGCTCGCGGCCGCGAGGGCCGAGATGGTCGGGGTGTCGAAGAAGATGTGCAGTGGGAGGTCGATGCCGAGGTGTCGGCGCATGCGGGCGGCGATTTTGGTCACGGTCAGCGAATGGCCGCCGAGGTCGAACAGGTCGTCGTCGGGGCCGATGTCTTTGCGGCCCAACACTTCGCACCAGATACGGTAGATCTGCTCGGCCACGCCGGTGTATCCGTCCGATGTGGAGTCCGGCTCCGGCTCGGGCAGCCGTGACCGGTCGAGCTTGCCGTTGGCGTTGAGCGGAAGCTCTGGAAGGAAAACATATTTTGTCGGTACCTGGTGCGCCGGCAGCACTTCGGCCATGTGTTCGCGCAGATCGGTGGCATCCCCGACCACATATGCCACCAAGGTCTCGCCGTCGTGCGTCATCGCCGCCGCGGAGCGGATGCCGGGATGTTCCAGCAGGCGCGCCTCGATCTCGCCGAGCTCGACCCGGTACCCCCTGAGCTTGATCTGATTGTCAAACCGCCCGATCCATTCGAGGCTGCCATCATGCCGCAGGCGCACGCGATCGCCCGTGCGATAGGCGCCGTTGACGAAGCGTTGCGCCGTGAGTTCGGGTTGGCCGAAATAGCCGCGCGCCACGCCTGCCCCGCCGATGCACAGCTCGCCGGGAATTCCCTGCGGCACAGGGGAAAGCGAGTCATCGACGACTGTGACGGTGGTGTTGGGCAGTGGGCGGCCGATGGTGACCGGGCCATCGTCCACTTCGGAATAGGTGGACCAGACCGTGGTTTCGGTGGGACCGTAGAGGTTCCACAGGCGTGCGCTGCGGCCACGGATCTGCCGCGCGATCGGCTCGGGCAGCGCCTCGGCGCCCGAGATGGCCACGACACCCGGCTCGTCGAATCCGGCCTCCAGCAGACGTTGCCAGGTCGACGGCGTGACGTGGACATGTGTCACGCCCTTGGTGCGGATGAGTTTGAGCAACCGTTCGGCGTCGCGGGCCTCGTCCTCGGTCGCGAGCACGACCGTGCCGCCCATGACAAGCGGCAGCCAAAGCTCCGGAATGGACATGTCGAACGCGAACGAAGCCACGGCGAGAAACACCGGCCGCGGCGGGATGTCGAGGCAGTGGCGCAGCCCGGCGAGCAAATTGGACAGCGAGTCGTGTCCAACCGCGACGCCCTTCGGGCGGCCCGTCGAACCGGACGTGTAGATGACGTAGGCCAGGCCCGGATTGGACGTGCCGCTCCATTCGAGCCCGACGACGCCGTCCTGGGTGAGCACGGCCCGCGGTCGGGCGTCGGATAACAGCAGGCTCTGTCGAGCGGGCGGATAATCGGGGTCGAGCGGGACGTATGCCGCGCCTGCCTTCCACACACCGAGCAGCGCCGCGAGGAGTTCGGGCGTGCGGCGCATGCGCACCGCGACCCGGTCGCCCGGTCGTACGCCCCGGTCGCGCAGCGCCACCGCGATGTCTTCGGCAGCCGCGACGAGGCCGGCGTAGGTGAGGTCGAAACCCGATCCGGTCACGGCGATGCCCGTGCCCGTGATCTGCTCGTCGATGTGGCCGGGCGGGACGGGCATGGCCGCGCCCGTGAGGCCGGTCAGCTCGCCGGGCACGAGCATGGGCCGGGCCGGGTCGCCCGCGAGGAGGTTCTGGAAGTGGGCCGCCATGCGCTGCACGTCTTCGCGGCGCAATTGCGAAGGGGCGTACTGGAACCGGACCCGTGCCTCTCGCCCGTCATCGACGACCTGGACGTGCAACGCGTTGCGTGCCCAGCCGTGGAAGCCCATCCACTCGACCTCCGCCTCAAGCCCGGCGAAGGGTGGCACAGGCCCGCGCCTGCGGTAGCTGATCGAAACGGGTGCCAGCGCCAGCCTCGGATTGCCTTGCAGCTCCACATTTCTAAGCCGGTACAGGTCGCGCAGGCGGGCCAGCACGGATTGCGGGGCGGCCTGCAGCGGGAGCTCGTTGACGTACAGGCCGATGCAGTCGCGGTCCTCCCGGCGCCGCGTCCCGAGGTCGATCGCGACCGTGGGGTCCGCGTTGCCGTACCGGAAAAGCAATTCGAAGAGCGTGCTGAGCAGGAGCTCAAATCGGGTGAGCCCGGCACGGGTCTGTGTCACGGTGAAGTCGACGCATTCGCCCGGCAGCGCCCTGGCCGACACCGCGCGCAGGCCCGGGAGCGTGACGTCCGACCACGCGGGCGCCGGTGCGTCGCCGACCGGTGTCCTCATCGGAGTGTCCTGCGGTGGAGGCGGCGGTGCGGTGAGCCGGCCCGAACCACCCGAGTTGTACGCGGCCGCGAGATCGCGCAGGAACAGGTCTTTGGACTGGCCGTCGAAGACCAGGTGGTGCGCGACCACGTGCAGCAGGTGCCGATCGGGCCCGTCCGGTGTGAGATGGAACCGGATCAGCGGGCCGTTTTCCAGATCGAACGGTGCGTCGGGCGCGTCCGCGGGCTCGAACGACACCCACGGCCGCCGCCTGGCGCGGTATATGTGGAGTTGCTCGTCGCGCTCCTCGAACGCGCAGCCCAGGATCGGGTGCTGCGCCACGACCTTGAGGCACGCGTGCGCCATCCGGTCCCGGTCAAGCGGGCCGGTGAACACGATGGACATGGGCATGTGATAGACGGCGCCGGCTATCCCAAGACGTTCGTTGAGCCACATGGCGTGTTGGGCAGCGCTAGCCTTCATAACAAACTCTTCCTTAGCTCACGTGCTATATCGTCCATTGTGGACCTGTCGAAGGCGTGCTGGTTCCACAGCAGCCAGGCCGACAGGGTGCCATCCTGCTGCTCGACCACCGCGAGTTCGGGCGACTGGCGGTCGGGTTGGCCGTCCGCCGTGGGCCAGTCGGCCTCAAGCGCGCGTGGCAACTCATGTGGCTCGGACTCCAGGCCCGGGAAGTGCGCCGGACCGGCCCAGTGCTCGACCCGCAGAAACGATGCACCGCTGTGTGCCTGGTAGAAGCGGGCGAAGGGGTGGTACTGGTGTTCCAGCGCGTCCAATGTGGACCGTTTCACCCGGGCGAGCAGTTCGTCAAACGTGCACTCCGACGCGTCGATGCGCAGGAGCACCGACTGCACGAGGCAGCCGATGAGGCGTTCGCTCCCCGGCCGGGTGCGGCCCTGCAGCGGCACCAACAGCACGATGTCGGCAGAGCCCGTGAATCGGGCCAGGGTGGAAGCCCAGCAAGCGGCGATCACCATGAAGGCCGTCGCATGGTGCGCGTGCGCCAGCTCGTGCAGCCGCGCGGCCGGGCCGAAGTCGAAGCGCAGCGAGGCGTGCCTGATGCGCATCACGTCTTGCCGCCGCGCCGGGAAGTCCAGATGCGAGGGAGCTCCGGCCAGGGCCTGCGTCCAGTACGGGGTCGTGCGCTCCCACTGCGCACGCGTCCATGCCACGTGCGCGCGATACCCGAGCGGCAACGGCTTAAACGGCACCGGCGAACCCGAACGCAGCGCCGAGTAGACCGCGCCGAGCTCGTGCAGCAACACACCCATCGACGCGCCATCGAACACCAGGTGATGCACGGCCAGCCCGAGCACGTAGTCGTGATCGTCGAGCTGCGCGATCGCCGCCCGCACGACCGGCCCGCGCTCCAGGTCGAACCGGCCCTCGCGGTCGGCGAGCACCTCCTGCGGCGTGTCGACGAGCGTGACCGCCGGTGCGAGCCAGTCCAAAACGACGGGCCGCCGGTCGCGCAACACCATGCGCAACGCTTCGTGCCGTCCGATCACGACGCCGAGTGCCTGCTCGAGCAGCGCCGCGTCGAAGGTGTCGCGGATGCGGATGCCCACACTCACCGGACCGGCGTCGCGCGGCGGATCGGTCTTGTGCATCCACACGAGCAGGCTCTCCTGTGTCGCGGTGAGAGCCACGTCGTCGGTCTCCACGATCTCCGGGGCGGTCGGTGTCATGTGCCCCGCCATTTCGGCCAAATTGGATGATCCAAACACGACCTCCAGCGGGAGGCCTGCCTGCTCGGCCAGGCGCGACGCCGTCAGCGAATCGCCGCCCAGGGCGAAGAAGTTGTCCCCCGGCCCGACCTCCGGCACGCCGAGCACCGATCGGCAGACCGACAGCAGCGCGGCCAGCTGTCCTTTGAGGACCTTGCCCATCTCGTTGCGCGGCAGGGCGTTGGTCACGTCGATGCGCGCCGGGATCTCGTACGGTGCGAGCCGATCAGCCAGAAACGCCCGCAAATCAGGCACTTCGCAGGAGAGCACGACCGACGCGACCAACATCGTGCCCATCGTGGGATGCGGCAACCCGACGACGGTCGCGTCCGCCACCGCCGGATGCTCGTGCAGCGCGTGCTCCACCCGGATCGTGGACACCCGGTGCCCCGCGACCTTGACCACATCGGACGCTCGATCGAGCAGATGGAGGTACCCGTCCGGGTCAAGGTAGCCGACGTCCCCGGTGCGCACCCACCCACCGGCGAACGGCGCCTGCCCGTAATAGCCCCGCGCGTGCGGCGAACGCAGCCACACCTGCCCGGCACCGTCCACCCACACGTCCGGCGACCGGCCCAGCGCCGTGGGCCGGTCCGGGTCGAACACCATGCTCACGAACGCCGGCGCCGCCTCGGTGGACGTATAGGAATTGACGATTGTCACGTCGGGCAGGACTTTGGACAGGCGCAGCGCCACCGCCGGGGGCAGCGGAGCGGCCGACGATGCCACCAGCTCCACGGACTTGAGGTCGTCGGCGAACGGGAGCAGGGCCGTCACCATGGTCGGGACGACGAAGACGGACGTGGCCGCGTGGCGGCGCACCAGGGCCGCGAAGCCCGCGGGCTCGAACGACGGCGCGACCACGAACGTCGGCCGGGCCACGAGCGAGGCCATCAGCATCGTCTGCGCGGCATTGGTACCCAACGGAAAAGCATGGACCACATGCCGGGAGTGAGCCAGCCGGCCGAGGCCATGGGTCAGGTTGGCATGGCTGGCGAATACTCCCTTGGGGGTACCGGTCGTGCCCGACGTGTAGATGATCTGCGCCCGGTCGTCGGGCGAGACCGCCGGAAGCTCGCCGTGCAACACAAACTCCAGATTGGACGGTCCTAACACGACAGCTGCCCCGCAGTGGTCGAACAACTCCGCTGCCCGCGCACCTGGCAGCGACGCCGACACCGGCACGGCGGTCGCGCCCGCGGCGGTGACCGCCACGAACGCGACCGCGTAGTCCACCCAGTCCGCCCCGCCGAACACGAGCCCGACCCGTTCCCGAGGACGCACCCCGCGCGACACGAGCGCCCTCGCCGCAGCTTGGGAACGCTCGTGCCACTCGGCCATGGTCAAGGCGGGTCCGCCGTCGACCATCAGCGCGACGTGGTCGGGCTCGGCCGCGGCCCGCGCGGCAAGCAGACCGGGGATGGTGCTTAAAGCTGCCACAGCGGGATGGCGTTGGCCAGCGCCTCCGAGCCGGCGGCGTTGGGGTGGATGTGGTCCCCGCTGTCGAACTCCGGCTTGAGCTTGGTGGGCTGGGCCGGGTCGCGCAGGATCGCATCCATGTCGATCAGATAGTCGAACTCCGTGCCGGCGCGCAGGTACGCGTTGACCGTGGTGCGCGTGGCCTCCTTCTCGGGGGTCCAGGTGGTGTATCCCTCGAACGGCCCGATCGTGCACACGAGCGCCCGGATCCCGCGCTCCTTGAGTTGCGCGGCAAGCTGGCGCAGCCCGGCGATGACCCGGTCGGGCGCGGTGTTCACGAAGTGGATGTCGTTGACGCCGAGTTCGACGATGACCGTGCGCACCCCGGTCTGCCCGTACACGTCGTCGTCCAGCCGGGCCATGCCGGACAGGCCCGCGGCCGCGAAGTTGATGGCCGCGGCGGCGTCGTGCGTGGCGAAGTTGCCCGACAGCGCGAGGTTGAGCACGCCCGGGTCGCCCAGATGCGGATAGGTGTTGACGATGCGTGTGGCGAGCGCGTCGGTCCACCGCTGGTTGGCGTTGAGGGGCGAACCGAACCCGTCACTGATCGAGTCGCCGAGCACGACCACGGTGCCGTGGGCGGTGCGGCTCGCGACATCGACCCCCGCGAGGAAGTAGAAGGAGTTGAACGTGTTGGTCGGCCCGGCCCCCGACGGGTCACCCGCGCGGTCGCCGGCGTACACATAGGACGTTTGCCGGGCCTGCCAGTGCCACGACGTCTGGCCCGTGGCCTCGGGCAGGAAGATCGTCACGGCGAGCTCCGACAGCGCGGGCACGGCGAGGTCGAGCGGGTCGCTGATCACCTCGGCGCCCTTGAAGATGGTCACGCCCGCGTCGCCGCCGTTGAACGTGAGGCCGCGCAGCGATCCCGGGACGAGCTCGGGCGAGCCGGGCGCCGACGGGATGCCGACCGAGGCGTGGCCGACCCTGATCGCCTGCGCGCCGAACTCGTTGGAGAGCCGGATGCGCATCTTCTCGCCCGCCACGGACGTGCGCACGATCATGCGCAGCGACTGGTTGTTGAATCCGGCCAGGGAGTTTGCGGTGTTGCCCGCGCTGGGCGCGGTGAGCGCCGTCGCCCACGTGCCCGTCCACCTGGGCTTGAACGTCGCGGTCGCGGGCTGCGTGCCGACTACGCCGAGTGCGGCCGCGGCGATCGCCAGCACGGCGATCTTTTTATGTAACCGGATCACAGTGTTTTACCTCCATTTATGGATGGACGTTCGAAAGGATGCCGGACCGGTCAGCGTCGCCGTATCAGCCTCAAAGCCAGTCCTCGGTGACGTCCGTGGACCGTCCACTGCCGACACGGCGGGCCGATTCATTCATTTGGTACCCCGCTTGCCACCGCCAAAAGTGGGGTAGAGGCACGCTCGTCTATGAGGAGGTTGGTTGACCATGGCACTTCTCGATCTGCAGGCGCTCGACGCCCGTCCGGTCCCGACCGGGCACCCCTTCAGCGAGATCAGCTTGCTCCTGTGCCCGTCGGAGAACAGCATTCACCTGTGCTGGCGCAGCGAACTCAGCGTGACCTTATGCGCCTGAGCGGCCAATCCCATGGTCGGCTTGACGCAACCAGTCAGTTGCGATAGTTTGGTTAGCAACTGACCGGTTGCTATAGAGGAGACGACCATGGGATTTCCCGATCGCATCGAGCGCACCCTGCAGCTGACCCAATCGCCCGAGCGCGTGTGGCAGGCGCTGACCACCGCCGAGGGCCTGGGCACCTGGTTCGGCAACAGCGCCGAGGTCGACCTGCGGGTCGGTGGTCTGGCTAAAATCAGGTGGGACAGCGGCGACACCGCCACCCTCACGATCGAGCGTCTGGAGCCACCGCGCGTGTTCGGCTACACCTGGGGCATCTACGGCCTGCCCGAGGGCGACCCCCGCCGCACCTATGTGGAGTTCACTTTGGAGCCCAACGATTCCGGCACCACGCTGACCATGGTGGAGTCCGGCTTCGCGCAGCTGCCCGAGGACGCCGGCTACAAGCCGGCCTTCGCCGCCAACACCGAGGGCTGGACCAGCGAGCTGGGCGAACTGGTCGCCTACCTCAATGCCCAAGGCTGAGCCGGAAGCGATGGCCACGCCCGACCTGGAGGCGGTGGCGCAGGAGGTCTTCACCGCACTGGCCGACCCGAGCCGGCGAGGCATCCTCGCCGCGCTCGCGGCCGGCGGGCCGGCCACGGCCACCGATCTGGCGGCCAGGCTGCCCATCACCCGGCAGGCCATCGCCAAACACCTTGCCCTGCTGGCCGAGGCGGGGCTGGTGGTGGCCGAGCCCGGGGAGCGGCGCCGGGTCCGATACCGCGTGGACTCCGCGCCCATGATGGTGGCGCAACAGTTCCTGGCCGCGCTCGCCCGCGACTGGGACGGCCCGCTGGCCGCCCTGCAGCGCGGGCTCAAGTGACCATCTCAATGGGCAACGCGCCGCGAGGATCGCCGGCGACGGCCGGCTCCCCCCATCTTGATCGGTGTCTGACGCGCGGCCTGCGCGCGGGTGTCGTCACCGCTTGCCGAAACGTCCACCAAATTCCTGAACGTCCATCGGACGCGAGACTACCGGGGCTCGTGCGGCGCCCGATCCGGCCGGGCGCCGCACATCGAAAATCAGCCGCCGTTCACCGGCTCGAACTTCGGCACGAAGTGGCGGGCACCGCTTGCCGCCACGCCCGCCGGCGGGGTGTATTTGTTGACCACGTTTAGCATGACCCGGCCCAGCTTGGCGTGGGCCTCGACCCCTGGGTGCGTGGCGCCGTAGTTGTCGAGATCGCCCAGCCCGTTGGCGAACATCGCATAGGTCAGCACGGGCCTGCCGTCCGTGCCGAACATGATGCCCGCCTCGTTGCGCGTCGCGCCCATGGTGTTGAAGTCTGCGCCGTATTTCGAGGCGACCCGGCTGCGCTCGGCCGACGACATGTTGCGCCGGACGCCGTCGTTGTAGCCGAGGATCCAGCGCATCTGCCGGAGCAGGAAGTCGCAGGACGCGGTCGACAGCAGCGTCTTGTTGGCCAGCCGCCACAGCAGGTCGTGCATCTCCCGCGGCGTCGTCACGCCGAGGAAGAACCGGTTGGGGTTGGCCACCGGCTGCACGCGCGTGTGCACGAAGCCCTTCGCCGCCAGGATCTCGTTGATCTCCAGCGCCGGCGCCACCAGCCCGCACAGCCGCACAGCCGTGTTGTCGGAGGTCACCAGCATCGCCGTGAGGAAGTTGGCGATGGTGATCTGATCGCCCCACACGCCGTGCAGGTGGTAGATCCCGCTGCCGCCCAGGATGATGCTGGACGTCAGCTCCAGCTTCTGGTCCAGGGTGAGCAGTCCCCGATCGACCTTGTCGAGCACCGCCGTGGCAACCGCGAGCTTCTGCACGCTGTAACCGTTGACCACCCGGTCGGCCTCGTCCTGGACCACCGGCTGCAGCACGCCACTGCCGTCGAGCATGGCGATGTGCGAGCTCCAGACGCCACCTGCGATCACTTTGCGCTCTTCATAGACCCTTTGAATTCTTCCGGTACCCGAACCGTCCACACCGGACGGTTCGGCCGCCGCGGCCGGTTTCGCCACCGCGAGCGCCGCCGCGGCCGCACCCATCCCGATCGCCGCTCTGCGCGAAATAGCCATAGGTCACGTAGTCCTTTCCCCGTAAGACGACAAAACTTCACGCGAGCCTATGCGCGAATCAACACATTGACAACCGATGAGATATGCTGCAAATTGCATGGGACACAAAAAGGTTGGCCAAGATTCGGCCAAATTCTCGTGCTATTCCAACAGCGACAGTGCGCGGGCGGTGCGCAGGTGCAACGCGGTGCGGCCGTCGCGATGCGTCGCGACGAGGCCCGCCTCGCGCAGCACGGTGAGATGCTGCGAGACCGCGCCGGCCGTGATGTCGAGGGCGTGGGCCAGATCGGTGGTGGTGTGCGGGCGCGCCAACTGCGTCAGGATCGCCGCGCGAGTGCGGCCGATGAGGTCGGCCAGCGCCGCGGGGGTCGGTTCGGCGGACTCCCACAGCGTCGCCACCCCGCGCGCCGGATAGCGCAGCGTGCCGGCCGCGACCGGGCGGACACCCGCGGTCACACGCGGCCAGCAGAACGCGCTCGGGCACAGGATGAGCCCATGGCCGCGCAGGGCGACCCGGGCCTCGGCAGTCCTTTGTGGATGGACGACGAGTTCGCCTTCGCTCCAGGCGATTTCGGGGTGCAGGCCGGCGAACAGCCCGTCGAAGCCGTGCTCGGCAAGCAGTCCGGCGCGGTGTGCGATGTCGGCCTCCAGCACGCGGACGATGCGCTCCCAGTGTGGCTCGAGGATGCGCTCGAAACACTCCCGCAGCGCGTGGGTCACGCGCGGCAGCCAGCGGCGCGGATCGGCGGCGAACTCCGCGACCGCATGCGAGTGCAGCCGCGCGACATCGCCGCGGGCACGCGTTGCGGGCGTGGCTGTGACCCTGCGCAGCTCGGTGTCGAGGTCGGGCAGGCGCGCGTCGGGCGGCGGCATGAGAAACGAGGGCTTGAAGTCGTCGCGCGCGGTCAACGCCAGCAGCATGGGCAATCCGTCGATGTCGCGCAACCGCGGTCGTGCCCATGTCGCCCATGGCATGTGCACCGCGTGGACACCGGGCCGGCGCAGCACTGCCAGCGCCATGACCGTCTCATAGACCGGTGAGACGGCAAACCTGGTCCGGGACAGGTCGGCGGCTCCCAGCGGAATGCGCAGCCTCACGATGGCGCGCCCGCCGTGTCCAGCAAGCCCATCACGGCCGGGATGTCCGCCGGCCCGCCCGGCCGGATCACCACGTCAGTGCTCATGCAGCGACGCTACATCTCTGTTCCGAGAAACCGGAGCAGAGATGTAGCGCTGGCAAAAGTCCCCCGACCAGGGGTGGGTCAGAAGATCGACGGCAGGATATCGACGTCGTCCAGGTTGACGTACATAATGCGGTGCCCGAATTGGATCTGGACGTACCTCATCTCGCCCTCGACCACCGTCCGGTCGCCCGGTGACGATCCGTCGAACGTGACGGCCCGGTAGTACTCGCTGGGCAGGATGTCACCCACCACATAGCGCTGGCCCGCCGCGAACGTGTACTGCAGCGGCGCGAGCGGCTGATACGGCACGTTCGCGGGATAGGCCGCCTGCTCCGGATAGGCCCGCCCGTAGACCGGGATCGTGGCCCTGCCCTCCTTGGGCCGGGCGACAAACCCGAACGACCACAACGCGTTGCGCGCACCGGGCGGGTTGTGCAACCACGCCTTGCGGCCCAGGTACCAGATCGCCGTCCACTCGCCCCGCACCTCCGCGATGGCGAACTTCTGCCCGGCCGAGGCACGGGCGCCGTGATCCTTGACGTTCATCGTGTTGGGCGTGCCGTCCGGCCGGATGCCCAGATCGTTGATCAGCGGCGCGTCGTGCGCCGGGTCCTGCCGCAGGATCACCGACGACGACCCGCGCGACGGGCACGGGCCGGGGATCGGCAGCCCGCCCGGGTTGGACGCCGGCGGGCAGTGGGTGAACGCGGGCCGGTTGGTGGTGAAGTCGGGATTGATGGTCACCAGGCCGGTGTGGTGCGTGCCCGTCCCGTGCCACGGCGCGCGCAGCAGTTCGAAGTAGTGCGCCCAGTTCCAATACGGGCCCGGATCCCAGTGCATGCCCCCGACCCGCGCCGGCGTGATGCCCGGGATGTTGTCGTGCCCGATGATGTGCTGCCGGTCCAGCGGGATGCCCAGCGCGAAGGCCAGGTGCCGCACCAGTTTCGCCGAGGTGCGATACATGATTTCGGTGTACCAGGTGCCCTGCGCGGCGAATCCCTCGTGCTCGATGCCGACGGCCTTGGCGTTGAGGTACCAGTTTCCGGCGTGCCAGCCCACGTCCTTGGCCTTGATGTGCTGTGCCGTCTGCCCGTCGACGGAGCGCATCGTGTAGTGCCAGCTGGCCGGCCAGTTCACGTCCTGCCCGAGCCGGGTGGTGCCCGTGTAGTAGCCCTCCGCATCGTGGATCACGATGTATTCGATGCGCTGCTGCTGCGGGCGGTTGCCCTTGTCGTACTGCCCGTAGTTGCCGGGGTTCGATCCGTTGCCGCGCAACGCATATGCCGCCGGGAGCCACTCACACGCGATGTCGACCGGGCACTCCAGCCCGTCGGGGCGTTCAAGCTTGCGCAGCCGCCAGCGGTCGAGCCATCCGCGGTCGGGAGCGAGATTTCCGTGCGCTCTCAGCGTCACGGTGTGGCCGTCGTCGGTTGTGCGGTTCGCGCCCGCGCGCAGCGTCGCGTAGACCTCGTCGGCGAAACCGGCCGCGGCGTCATGTGTCTCGGCGCCCGAATATCGGGCCACCGCGCCATACCAGGCGGCCGGGTCGGTTGCGCTTCCCACCGGTCCTTGAATCTCTTCTTGGTACCGCCGAAGCAGCGCAGCCCCGCCGCGGATGTTCGCCGCCGGGTCGGACCGCAGGGCCTGCTTTGACTCGCCGCTCAGCGCGCTGGCCGGGTCGATGGTCTGCAACGCTGCGGCCGGCGGCCCGTTGTCGGGCACACCGTGCGGCGCCTGCTCGCTCGCCCGCGAGTCGTCGCCGCGCCGGTCGTCGCCGTGGTCGGGCAGCGCGTCCCGCCCCGCGCTCAGCAGCGCCGCATCGGTCAGGTGCATCGGCCCGAACCCGCCGCTGGTGCTGGGCGTGCCCGCGTTGACGTCCCAGCGGGACTCCAGATAGGACACCGCGAGCAGCACGCTCTCCGGCACACCGAACTCGGCCGCCGCCCGCGCATAGGCCTCCTGACGCTCATCGACCGCCTGCGCCGGGCTGACCGGTGTGAGCACGACCACCCCGGCGAGCGCCGCGGCCAGCAGACTATTCCTGGTGTATCGAGACATCGAACCTCCATCAGCTGTCTCCATCCCGGCCACCTTCGCCCCACCCGCCACCCCGTGTCAACGGTTTTCATGAACATCGTCACGGTCGAAAATGATTCACGACGTCTCCCCGGTTGGTCGCGCCTTCGGACGGATTCACCAATGTCTTCACGCGCGAGACGATTCACTTCATTCACACACGCCCCCGCTGGACCGCACGGTCAGCGTGAGTGAATCAAAACGCGGCACACGAAGTGAACGAAGGGAGTGAGCATCTTCCGTAGACTAGGCGCACTCTCCATGATGTCGGCGGGCCTGTCGCGCGCACCGCGGCCGTCCTCTTCCTACACCCGGGACGGCCGCGGCCCGCCTCACGCGACCCGCCTCAGCATCCGGCCAGTGTCACCGGGATGCGCACCTCGTTGACCCTCGTGCCGTCCTCACCGGACACCTCGAACACCTCGACCGTGCCGCGCTGCTGCGCGCACGGCTGGTACGGCAAAGTCATCGAATAGGTGCCGCGGCAGCCCGAACCGCACGTGGCCGTCGTGAAGCGGGCGCCGATCTCCTGGCCCGACGCGTCCAGGACGCGCGCGTTGACCGTGGCCTCGCGGGTGCTCGCCGTGCCGCTCACGGTGACCGGGCTGGTCACCCGCTGCCCGAGCACCGGCTGCAGCACGAGAATGGGCGGCAGCGCGCAGGCGAGGTCGGCCCGCCCGTACGGCTGCTCGAACGGGTCGTTGTTGTGCAGGAACCGCACCCGCGACACGGTCGGGAACTGGGTGAGCGTGTGGACCACCTGTGCCTGGCGCATGCGCCGCAGGTCTCGGCCGCCCGCGAACAGCCCGGATGAGAAGGCCACCGTGGCGGTCCCGCCGGCGATGCCCTTGATGTCAAACGTCGTGCTGTCGGTGACCGCGTTGGTCACGCCCGCCTCGCGCTCCTGCGCGGTCGGCCCGGCGAACAGCTCGGTGAGCGCGAGCCGCGACGTGGCCAGGGTCGCGGGACGGGTGCGGCTGGTGGCGAAAAGCCTGCCCTTGTAGGTCAACCAGACCTGGATCGTGGTGACGTCCGCCGGTTCGGGTGACTGTATGTGCAATGTGGACGGTGTTGGCGCGGTGGGTGGCGGCAGCGCGGACGGTCCCGGGCCGAGCGAGCCGGAGCCCTCGGGCCCGCACCCGGCCGCCGCTCGTGCGCGACATCGGCCGTGAACTGGCGTTCGCGCGCGATCTTTGACTCCAGCGCATCGGCCACGCGGTTGAACGACTCCGCCCACGCGCCGAACTCGTCGCGCCCGTGCACCGGCAGCCGCGTCGCGAGCAGTCCCTCGGCCACCGCGTGGGAGGACGCCATGCTGAGCACGGCCCCGCGTGCGCTCGACCCGAGCCAGGCGCGGCACTACATCGGCCCGAGCCGGATCGCGCCCGAGCTGCCGCTGATCCGGGAGGTCGCGGTGGCCGGCGACTTCGAAGCCGTGCTCAGCTTCGGCGTCGGGCTGAGCCGCAAGGCCGAGGTACGCGTGCAAACCCTGACCGAGCCCGCCCGGGTCGTCTTCGACTTCGTCTACCGATCCGGGGTCGGGCCGTCTCGCCCCGCCCTCGGCGGGTCCACGGCCACGGCCGTCTCGTCACTCTCGCTCGCGGCCCTTGCGGCGGCGAGCGATGGGAGGGGCCTCGTTGCCTCGGCGGTGACCTCCGCGACCCGCTCGACGTGGTCGCCGCCGAACATCGACGCCTCGCGCACGCGCAGCAGCAGGCAGAAGGTCGGCCGCTCGCGGAACTCGCGCTCCAGCCGCCGGCGCCTGCCGGTCAGATAGCGCGCCGCCGCGTGATTGGTGCGCGCCGTCTGTCCGATCAGGAGGAACACCGGTCGGCGCGCCTCGGGCGGCACGGTCCGGATCAGCAGCACGTATTCCTCGCGACCGGGAGTGCGCGTGAACACCCGCTCGCCGATGCGCACGGGCAGCTCGTCATCGATGCCCTCGCCCTCGGCCAGCTCCATCCGCACGCCTGGGAACAGCAGCCGCAGGTAGGCTGCCGTGCGCGGGTTGGTGATCGGCCCGCCCACGCAATACTCCGTCAGCCGCCCCGACTCGCGCCGGGCATCGCCCGCCACGACCAACGTGGGCTCGCCGCCGCAGTCCTTGATCGCCGAAGCGAGCTCGATCAGCGTGGCCACGTCCTCCCGGTGCACACTGCTCGGCCGCGGCGACGAATGGTGCTTGGCCACAAACATCAGCACCTCGGCGCCCGGCTCGACGCCGAAGAACGCACGCTTGCGCCCCGCATCGCGCAGCCTCACCAGCCGCTGCGCCGCCCACACGGCCACGCCGGCGATGACGCTCGCCAATAGGTTGATCGCGAGATCATGCATCCGCGCCAGCCCTCCCCACCACAGTCCAAAGCAGACTCTAGTGGCCACCCCGCCCGCCCCGCACTCGCGACGTCATCGCGCGGCCGGGGTGACTTGGGCGCCGGTGATGGCCCAGCGGCCGGAGCGGAGGCGGAGCACGAGTGCGGCCAGGCGGATGACGATGAACAGGGTGAGGCCCGCCCAGACGCCGTTGAGTCCGAGCTGGAGGATGTGCGCGGTCCATATCGCGGGCAGGAACCCGCCGAGCGCCGCGGCAAGGGTGAGGTTGCGCATGTAGCGCACGTCGCCCGCGCCGATGAGCACGCCGTCGAGGGCGAACACGATCCCGGCCAGCGGCTGCATCAAAGCGAACCACGGCCACGCCACCAGGGCCTGCTCCTGCACGGCCGGGTCGGACGTGAACCACCCCGGCACGACCCACGCCCCGGCCCCGATCAGCGCGCCGAGCCCGAGCCCGCACACGCCGCCGATGACGGCGATCCGGTTGGCCAGCGAGCGCGCCTCCTCGCCACGCCCACCCCCGAGTGACGCCCCGACGAGTGATTGTGCCGCGATGGCGACCGCGTCGAGCGCGAGCGCGCAGAACAGCCACAGCTGCAGCGCGATCTGGTGTGCGGCGAGGGCGGTCACGCTGAACCGGCCGACCACCGCGGTCGCCGACAGGAAGCACGCCTGGAACGCCAGCCCGCGCAGGATGAGATCTCGGCCGACGACAAGCTGGTCTCGCATCACCGCCAGGCGCGGTCGCAGATCCACGTG
>NZ_QJUG01000240.1 GCF_003426775.1 Allorhizocola rhizosphaerae
CGCGGCGAGGTCGGTCTGCGCGACGCGGCGCTGGGCGCGGGTCACCTCGGCGGCCGCGGCCGCGACGGCCTCCTCAGCGGCGGCGATGTCGTGCTCGATCGCCGCGATCCCTTCGGCGTAAGAACTTTGGGCCGCCGCGAGGGCCGCATCATGGCGCTGCTCGGCCGCCCGCAGGTCGTCGCGCAGCTCCCGATAGCGCATCATGGCGCCACCTCGTAGGGAATTATTATCTCCGGCTTTTGGTGTACCGCGCGGTCGAACAGCAACGCGCGCTGTGGGCGCGGATGCCAGGCCGGACCGCCGGGCTGCGGATAGAGCGGGGAGAGCTCCTGGCCGTGCACGTCGAGCGCGACCCATGCGCCGATGCCATCGAGGCGCGCGCCGATCCCGCCCATATCGTCGCGCAGGCGAGCGACGCTGCGCCACCATGCGAGCAGGTGCACGCGCTGCTCCGCGCCCTTGGCGAGCAGTGCTCGCATCAGCTCGTGGCCGCGTCCACTGAGGACAGACGAGCCCGCGTCCATGGCGAATCCGAAGATGTAGTGCGGAACCTCACTTTGCCAGTTCTCGAAGAGTTCCAAGGCATTATGATGGTCGAACCACGCGGATCGGGGGATCGCAATGTGCAATGATTTGGCCGCGGGGACGGCGTCCTCGTCAAAGCAGGCGATGGAAAATCGGCCGGTGCCTTCGAAGTGCTGCTTCGCCAGCGAGAGTCCAGCGGCCAGGAGCACGGAGCATGCCTGTTCCGTCTGCGATCCCAGCACGACGAGGTGGCGACCGGGCGCGCGATTGAGGCGAAGCGTCGCGGGGCGCTCCGCCACGCTGATGGTCTCGCCCAGCAGAGCCACCGCGCCCACCTTGGTCAACGCGTCGGGCGGTGGTGGCGGCGGCAGGAGTGGGAAGAGCGGGGTGGCATCGCCGTCGAACAAGCGTGGCGGCTCGCAGCCGTCCGGCCGCGCCTGCCACAGCTGATCCTGGAGGGCGGTCCAATGCGCACGATCACCGGCGTCGGGCAGGCGCACCACCATGTTGGCCGACGGCACCCCGGAGTCCGCGTTGACCACGGCGTGGCAGCGGGGGATGAGCTCGGCCGCGAGGTTGGTCTCGGCCAGCACGCGGCGCGCCTTGGGCAGCGCGATGCGCAGGGTGAACTGGCTGATCAGGCCGGAGCGTCCCCACAGCGCCTCGATCCCGGCGACGTCCTGGCTCGCGAGCACCAGATGGATGCCTTGCGAGCGGCCGCGCCTGGCCAGATCCTCAAGCAGCGCAACGGCTTCCGTGGTGATGGCGTCGCGCGCCCCCAGCAGCGCCTGAAACTCGTCGATCACCGCGACGATGCGTGGCCAGTGCCCCTGCGGGTCCTCCGCACGCAGTTCCGAAAGCTTTGCCGCGCCATGCGTTTTGGCCGCCGCCGCGCGGCGCTTGAGCTCCTGGCTCAGGTGGCGCAGCAGCGCGAGGCCAAACTCACCGTCACCGTTGACGTTCACGCCGATCAGCCGGGCCTGCGGCAGCCAGCCCGTGCCGCGGGCGAAGCGGGCAAACGAAACCCCCTCCTTGAAGTCGAGCAGGTGCAGCTCCACTTCGCTTGGGGCATAACGGCTCGTGAGCGCGGCGAGCCAGGCATAGAGCAGGTTGGTCTTGCCCGAGCCGGACGGGCCGCCGATCAGTGCGTGCGGCGGGTCGTCGCCGAGCACGAGTTCGACCATCCGGCCGTCGGTGCCCTCGCCGATGGGTGCGCGCAGGGCGTGGGCCGACGACTCGGACCAGAGGGTCTCGGGCAGCAGCGCCTCGAAGGGCACGGGCGGTGGGCCCGCGATGACCTGTTCGGCAAGCTCCTTGCACACCGACGTGACCAGCGTCGGGCTGGGCGGGGGGTCGGGCCGGATGTCCGCGCCGGTGGTGCTGACCCGCTCGACGCAACCGTCGTCGGGCAGGTCGATGCCGCGGCAGATGAGGTGCACGCCGGCGGCGATACCGGTGCGCACGATGCGGTCGAGCTGCGCCCGCTGGGCGCCGGTGAGCTCGGTGCTGCCGTCATCGAGCAGCACGGCCAGGCGCCACGGCTCCGGGCGCCGGCCGGTGTGCGCGGCCAGCTCGGCCAGGTTGGCGTGGACTCCGCAGAGCACGTTCTCGTTGATCCGCCTGATGTGCTCGACCAGCTCGTCGAGCAGCGGAGTGAGCCCGCCCGGCCCGAGGAAGTTGACCAGTCCGGCGGGTGCCAGCGGGGCAAAGCCGGCCAGCGCGCCGCCGCCCAGCTGGCCCGGGTCATAGAGGGTGATGCGCAGGGTTCCGGGCTGAGTGCAGGCGAGCGCGCGCAACAGCAGCCCGCCGATGACCCCGTCGTTGCCGTCCAGCTGCAGGTGTGCCTGGTCCAGCAGGGGCACGAGTGCGGGCAGGCCGTCGCCGTTGCGGCGCTTGCCCAGGGTGCCGATGCGCAACATGGAGGCGTTCTCGTCGGGGCACCGTTCGGCCGTGCGCCACGTGGCGAAGGGGCTGCCTGCACGGCCCTTCGCGATGTCGGCGGCGCGCTCGGCCAGCGCGACGTGGACGGCGGCGGTCTCGCGGTGCAGGCGGGCCTGCGCCTCGCGGTACGCCTCGTCAAGCGTGGCTTGCAGCGCGAGCTTGCGCGAGGGCGCCGAGCGGCGCACGGATTCCAGCTGCGCCACGGCCGCCTGTCGCGCGGCCAACGCCTCGTTCACCCTCCCGCGTGCGGCCCACCTGGCCTCGGCCAGCTCGCGGCGCACCATGCCGACCAGCCCATACCTGCGGCGCGGGCGAAACAGCCCCCCGCGCGATCGTCCTGACACGACACTGCCCGGTTCCGCGACTTCGCCGCGCCGAAACAGCGCTTCCCGGGATCGTCCTGAGGGCACGGTGTCCGGACTTGCCGCGACTTGGCTGCGGCGAGACAGCGCTTTCGGGGATGGTCCCGAGGGCACGGTGTCCGGGCTTTCGGTGACTTCGCCGTGGTGAGACAGCGCTTCCCGGGATCGTCCTGAGGGCACGGTGTCCGGACTTGCCGCGACTTGGCTGCGGTGAGACAGCGCTTCCCGGGGTCGTCCCGAGGGCACGGTGCCCGCACCCTCCGCGCGACCGCCATCCTTCCGCCACCACTTTGCCGCGGTCCATTGAGATCTGTCGGCGTCTGTTGGATCGGGTCGGTGATGGTGGTTGTTTGGTGTGTGCGAATCGGAAGTCTCGGTTGTCGGGGTCCCGTGAGGTTTCTCGCCGTGCGTGGGGTTGGCGGTTGTGTTTGGTGCGCGCGAGTCAGGCGCGTCCACCGTCGGGATCCAGCGAGGCTTCTCGGCGCGCATTGGTTACGGTGCGGCGGGACGCAACTCGTCCACTGCTGAACGGCGGCGGGCATTGTCGGTGATGCGCAGCGCGGCACGGTGTGAGCGGGCGCGCTCCATGGCGCGCTGGTTGGCCTCATCCGCGGCGGCCCGCTCGAGCTCGACCACGTCCGACAGGTCGTCGGCCTTGCGGCCGTTTGCCTTGAGCATTCCCGCGACGAGCAGCGCCGAGGCGGCCGCGATGTCGACCGGGTGGGCCGGCTGCGACGACTGGCGCTGCGGGCGGGCGTGGCAGACTCGCGCGACGATCTCCTCGGCCGCATCGGAGGGGAGCTTCGGCAGCACATCGGCCACGACCGGCAGCGCAGCGCGGCGCAAGCGGGCGAAGTCCTCCAGGCGCGGCGGATGGCCTACCAGGTCCATGCCGAGGTGGCGCAACAGGGGCGGGGCCACCGCCGCCAGACCGAGGCCGACTGCTGGGCCCGCTTTGCTCAGGTACGTGTGCAGGCGCTCGGCGTCATTGTCGAGCGCGGCCTCCACGCACAGCTGCAGCAGTTCGTTGCTGGACGTCGCGCCCTCGCCCGACCGGGTTTCGGCCAGGCCGGTCAGCTCCGCGACGCGAACGCTCCACCAGTCCGACAGGTGCGCCTGCTCTTTCCGCTTCACCTGGGCCGGGACCGTCCTGAGTCGACCGTCTGGATAGGACTCGGCGGGCAGCCCCAGCACCGCGCGGTATTCGTCCAGCGCGTCCTGCGCGACCCGCAGGGCCGCAGCGGCATGGTCGAGATGGGCTGCGGCACTGCTCAGGCTGGGCATCGCCGTCGGCCGGGCCGACTCGTGCGTGACCCAGGCGAGCAGCCCACCGGCCGTGCGAAGCCGCTCGGCGGCCCCGGCGATCTCGGCCACGGGCAGGGCCTCACAGGTCGCCCGCAGCCGGTCAGCAAGATCCTGAACAAGACTCATGCCATCAGCCCTCACAGCGTTGCGACATAGGTTTGCGCCTGCTCGATGGCGTGCAGCGTCGCGGTAAGACACTCGTTGAGCTCGGCAGCAGCCTGCGCCAGCGCGGCCTGGGCGGCCTGCACAGACTCGTGGCCCGAGCCCTCGACCGCGGTGGCCAGGCTCAGCTGCGCCTCGCCCAGCTCCTCGTTGGCGCAGCGTACCGCCAGTTGGCCCTCCTGCACGTGCAGCATCGCGGCATCGATGGCTGCCTTCAGCTCTGCGACGCTGGCCACGCGCGACCCCCTAACCCCTCGGTTGCCACCGACCCAAGAGAGTATGTCGTTTTGCCCGATTAGTCGGGGTGCGCCACGCCGCGCAACTCGCATCCCAAGCCACTGGAGACGGTTTCTGCGTTGCCCATGCCACGTGGTCGAGTGGCGATTGCCGCATCTGCGACTACTGCATCTGCGCCTCGGCCACAAGCCTTGCGCAACGGCAACTGGCTCGTCTGGCTGACGTCGCGGTCGCGGTGGGTGGGCGAGCGGCCGCGGCCAGGACGACCTGGCGAGGCCCGCGCCGCTTAGTCGCCGCTGCCCCGGCGTTGGTCGTGGCGCCCGCACCGCCTGGTCGACGTCGAGGTCGCCGCCAGGATGAGCTGGCGAGGCACTGCTGCGCCGGGGCTGGTCGTGGCCCCCGCACCGCGTGGTCGACGTCGAGGTCGCCGCCAGGATGAGCTGGCGAGGCACTGCTGCGCCGGGGCTGGTCGTGGCCCCCGCACCGTCTGGTTGGCGTCGCGGTGGCTTGGGGTGGGCGATCGTGGCCGCGGCCAGCGGTCTGGAGATGTTCAACCGCCCGGCCCGGGCGGCCGGGTTGTTGCGGTGCGTCGATGGGCCTCAATTCGCGAGTCTGCCCTGCCATCGCGGTCACGCTGCGGATGGCAGCAGTGGGGCCTGCCGCGTCGATGGAGGGCGGTGGCTCTGCGGCCGCGTCAACCCATGCGCCTCGCGGGCGCTACAGCTCTGCTCCGAGTAGCCGGTGCAGAGCTGTAGCGCGTGCAAAGCCATGCTGTTCGGCGCGGCGGCGCGTTCGTGTTGACCGGCGGACGCAAGCGGGCGAGTGGGCTGCCGCGTGGGGCGGCCGTGTGGGCATGGCGGCCGCGTGGGGCGGCCGTGTGGGCATGGCGGCCGTGTGGGCATGGCGGCCGTGTGGGCAAGGCGGAGGTGCGGGCCTGACCGTGGCCGCCGCTCCCGGTGACACGCCGGTCCTGACGTCGGCGGTGCGGTCGCCGTCGGTGTGGGCGGGGCGGTTGTGCGGGTGGGGTGCCGGTCAGGCGGCGGGCGTGGAGTTGAGGCGGCGGGTGCGGCGGCGCTTGCGCCAGCGGAAGAATAGCCACACGAACGCGACCAGGAAGAGAATGACCAGGATCGGGATGAGGATCGCGACGAAGGATAGCCCGGTGCTGGTTATGTCTTCGGCGGTGGACACGAGCGGCGCCCCGATGCCGGCCGTGGCGACGTTGACCACTGGGCGGGCGGTGGCTTTGGCGCCGTGCACGGTCAATGCGATCAGCAGTCCGATCACGATCGGTACCCACAATTTTTGGGTGAACAGGTCGGCCGGATCGGATACCGTGACTGTTTCAGATCCCGAACCGGCCGCGAAGGCCATGCCGCCGGCGGTCGGACGGACGAGGGTCTGCAGGAAGTCGTTGACCGTATCGACGGCCGGGATCTTGTCGGCGATGAATTCGACGGCCAGCAGCACGATCAGGATGAGGACCACCCAGCCGTTGGACAGCCACGCCCACGAGCTGGGCAGGTTGATCCAATCGGTGTATCGCGCGGTCAGCCCGATCACGAGCAGCGGGATGTAGGCGTTCAGCCCGGCCGCGGTGGCAAGGCCCGTCCCAGTCAGCGCTTCCAGCACGTGAACAGCATCGCACACTCTTTTGCGCAAGAGTCGCGCCACCATGAGAACTCTCCTCGTCTCAGGTGGCCGGGCCGGTGCCTATCCAACGATCGCTGATGCGCTGGCGGTCGCGCCCGCGGGCAGCACGATCCAGATCGCCGCGGGCGCGGTCGGGGTCAACGTGGTCTTGACACCGGCCAAGCCCGATGCCGTCGTCACGATCGTGCCGCGTGGCCCGGATCGGCCGATCTGGAGTGTCGTGACTCGACGGTCGAGCTGCGCAAGCTGGTGCTGAAGGGCTCGATCGTGTCGTCGGTCGGCCGCCTGACGATGACCGAGGGTGAGTGTTCGGCCGCGCCGGCCGCCGCGATCACGTGGCGGATCCTGGCCGGTTCGCCTTCGACCGGTGCAAAATTGTTGGGGCGCAACGGGGAATTCTTTCGATAATGGTGAGGGTACGGCTTCCGGCTGCGAGATTACGGAGATAGTCGAGGATGGGCTGCTGATCCGCTTCGCCGATCCGGAGATCCGCAATGGCACGATCGCCGACTGTGGATATCGCGGAGTTCATATTTATGACTATTCGCGCCCCATGTTGGAGAACTGCTCGGTCGAGCGGGTGGGTGATGTGGGCATCGACGTGGCGCAGCAGAGCAGTGCGACCATCCGGCAGTGCCGGGTGCGTGAGGCCCCGTGGTGGGGGCATCAGCGTAGGCCCCGACTGCGGGGGCGTGCTTGAGGATTGCCGTGCCGAGCAGACGGCCGCGCCCGGCATCCTGATCCAGCCCGGCGCCACGGCCCAGATCACGTCGAGCGACGCACCGCCCCCGACGACCGTCGGCGCCTCCGATTCGAGCCGGGTGGACGAACCGGTCGACCAGCCTCACCGGGCGTCAAGGCCAAGGTGCGCGCGGCGCCTGAAGTCGCAGGCTGGTGCGATCGCGCCCGAGCTTCGCGGTGAACTTGCGGTCGGCGCCAATGGAAATGTAGGCCTCGTCGTTGGAGAAGTCGGCGATGATCTGTGCCTTTGCCGCCCGCTACGGTGAGGCGGCGTCGATCGCGTCGCCGATGTTGGGCGACCGTCCATTGTGGATGAGCATGCCCACGCGGAAAGTGCATGGTCGGGATGTCGATGAACGTGACGCCGTGGTCCGGGTGGTAGAAGACGTTGCCCGCGTGGGCGTCGTTGTGGGTCAGCGTCACGCCGGCCAGGTTCACCGACTGCTTGGCCTCGTCGAGCCGCTCGAAATCCAGGCCGCCGATGGTGGAATAGAGACATTCCCTGGTGCGCAACGGATCCGGGTCGGGGCGAAAATCGAGAGGAACAGTGGCCCGACCGCCCGACCGTCGGCGGTGCCGGTGTGCAGGTTGGCTCGCGCTGCACGACTCGCATCCGGAAAACGAAGCGGTCGAGCAGGCCCCGGTGCCGCGCTGGGGCTTGGGGTGCCGCGCCGCCCTATTTCGGTTGATCATGAAGTTAGCGCCGCCGAGGGGGCGGGTGGGTGGAGGTAGGCTGCGGGGGTGAGGTGCGTGGTGATCACGGGGGTGTCGCGCGGGCTTGGCCGGGCGCTGGCGGAGCGCGCGTTGGAAGACCCGCACACGTGGGTGCTCGGGATCGGGCGGTCCGGCTTCGAGCACGAGCGGCTGCGCCTACGCGCCTGCGACCTCTCGCGGCCCGAAGGCCTGCCGGGCGCCGACGAACTGCGGCCCTTGCTTGAAGGCGCCGAAGAGGTAGTGCTCATTCACAACGCGGCCGTCGTGGAGCCGATCGGGCCGATCGGTGAGCTCGATTCGGCCGCCGTCATCGACGCGGTGAACGTGAACTTCACCAGCCCGATGCTGCTCACCAACGAGCTCGTCAAGGCCCTCGGCCGGTACCCGGAAAAGACTCTTTATATTTCCTCGGGCGCGGCGAATCGCGTGATCGATGGCTGGTCGGCATATTCGGCCACGAAGCGCGGTTGCGAGGAGTTTTTCGCGCATCTCGCGCAGCGCGCCCTGGTCGAGATCGTGAATCCGGGCGTGATGGACACGGGCATGCAGGTGGCTGTGCGTGCGGCGACGTTCGAGGGGCAGGAGCGTTTCCACGCGCTGCATGAGCGCGGGGAGCTACCGGACCCGGCGACGATCGCAGCTAAGATCATCTGACACGCTTTCGTATTACTTGGCAGTAGGTTTAGACTTCGGCCGTGACGGTTGCAACGATTCCCGGCGCCAGCACGATCGTCGATGGCCAATTGGTTTCCACGAGCCCGGCCACGGGGCAGGAGGTCGGCCGATTCCCGGTGGCCTCGGACGTGCCCGCGGTGGTGGCCCGTGCTCGCGAGGCCGCGCAGTGGTGGGCCGGGCTCGGCTTCACGGAGCGCAAGCGGCGCTTGCTGGCCTGGCGCAAGCTGCTCGTCCAGCGGATACACGAGCTGGCCGAGCTGACCAGCCGGGAGGGTGGCAAGCCCGTCGACGAGGCCGTGCTTGAGGTCTTCGCGACCGTGGACCACATCGCGTGGGCGGCCCGCAACGCGCGAAAGACGTTGCGCCGCAGGCGGGTCCGCGGCTCGCTGATCCAGCCGGAGTATGCGGGATACAAGGAATACCAACCGTACGGGGTGATCGGCGTCATCGGGCCGTGGAACTTCCCCATTTTCACGCCCATCGGGTCGATCGGCTACGCGCTCGCGGCCGGGAACGCCGTCGTGTTCAAGCCCTCGGAATACACGCCCGCGGTTGGACAGTTCTATGTGGACCTGTTCGCCTCGGTGGTGCCGGAGATGCCCGTGCTGCAGGTAGTCCATGGCATGGGTGATGTCGGCGCGGCGCTGTGCCGGTCGGGTGTGGACAAGGTGTCGTTCACCGGATCGCCGCGCACCGCGCGCAAGGTGATGATGGCATGCGCGGAGTCGTTGACGCCCGTGCTCATCGAGGGCGGCGGCAAGGACGCGGTCATCGTGGCCGACGACGCCAACGTCGACGCGGCGGCCGAAAGCGTGGCGTGGGGCGCGAACTTCAACGCGGGCCAGGCGTGCGTGGGCATCGAGCGGGCCTATGTGCATGAGCGCGTTTACGACACGTTCGTGGACAAGCTTGTGAAGGAGACACAGCGGATCAACCTGGGCGAGCAGATCGGCCCGATCACCATGCCCGCGCAGCGCGAAATCATCAAGCGCCACATCGACACCGCGCTGGGCAGCGGCGGCCGGGCCCTGCTCGGCGGGCCCGACGCGGTCAAGGAGCAGTACGTCAAGCCGACCGTTCTGGTTGACGTGCCAGAGGATTCGCCTGCGGTGAAGGAGGAGACCTTCGGGCCGACCGTCACCGTGACCAAGGTGTCCAGTGTGGACGAGGCGGTGCGGCTCGCCAACGACACGGCCTACGGGCTCGGGTCGGCGGTCTTCTCGCGCGGGCAGGGGATGGCCATCGCCGGGCGTCTGCGCAGCGGCATGACGTCGGTCAATTCGACCTTCTCGTTTGCCGTGCTGCCCACGTTGCCGTTCGGCGGGGTGGGCGACTCGGGCTTCGGGCGCATCCACGGCGAGGACGGGTTGCGGGAGTTCGCGCGGGCGAAGTCCATCGCCAAGCGCAGGCTGCCGAGCGTCCCGCCGCTGCTGACCTTCCGCCGCACACCGGGCGGCGTCAAGCTAGGCCTGCGGGTGATCAAGCTCCTGCACGGGTGAAGGGCCGCGTGACATCGACACGACCCACGCGGCCTGCACGCCGAGGAAGATGAGCAGGCACAGCAGGATCGCCTCCACTTGAAGCGCGGTCAGATCGACGGCCCTGGCGACCCGCGGGAACAGGGCCACGATGACAACGAGCGCATAAGCCGGTACCGCAGCGAATCGAAGCACAGTGGCCAAAGTCGTTGCCCGCAGCCGGCTTTGAAGAGCATTCGACAACAAAGCCATTCCGACGGTACCGGCCAAGCCCGCGACGGCGAACGACGCCCGCCACAGCAGGGGCCGGTCGGGTGCCACCTGGGACAGCAGCGCGATGGTCCCCGGGATGACGAACCCCAGGGACACGAGATAGGCGAGCCTGCGCCCGGCCGCGTCGGCAAACTCCTTGCGCTCGCGCATGGCCACCCACCACAGGCCGAGCAGCGTGAAGTTGATGCCCGAAACGACCCCGTAAAACTCTTTAAGCTCCATTTGGGAGCAGT
Source organism: Allorhizocola rhizosphaerae (assembly GCF_003426775.1). GTDB lineage: Bacteria > Actinomycetota > Actinomycetes > Mycobacteriales > Micromonosporaceae > Allorhizocola > Allorhizocola rhizosphaerae. Next base: position 10,300 of record NZ_QJUG01000240.1, read on the forward strand.
CTAGAAGAGAGTGAGCTCGTCTCTCTCGATCCCGCGCAGGGTGTCGTAGTTGAGCACGACACACCTGATGCCGCGGTCCTCGGCGAGCACGCGCGCCTGCGGCTTGATCTCCTGCGCGGCGAAGATGCCCTGCACGGGTGCCAGCAGGGGATCGCGGTTGAGCAGCTCCAGGTAGCGGGTCAGCTGCTCCACCCCGTCGATCTCGCCGCGCCGCTTGATCTCGACGGCGACGTGTGCGCTGGCCGCATCGCGGCAGAGCAGATCGACCGGGCCGATCGCGGTCATGTATTCGCGGCGCACGAGCGTGAACCCATCGCCGAGCACGTGGGGAGAGGCGGCCAGCAGCTCCTGCAGGTGCGCCTCGACACCGTCCTTCTGCAGCCCCGGGTCCGGACCGAGCTCATAGGACGTGTCCTGGAAGACCTCCTCCAGCGTGATCCGCAGCTCCTCGCCCGCCTTGTTGACCACGCGCCACACGCCCGGGGCCTCTTCGATCCGGCACGGCGGGCTCATCCAGTTCAGCGGCTTGTAGGCACGGTCGTCGGCGTGAATCGACACCGAACCGTCGGCCTTCACCATGATCAATCGGGTCGCGGCCGGCAGGTGCGCCGCGAGCCTTCCTGCGTAGTCCACCGAGCATCGCGCTATCACCAACCGCACCGCACCACCCTAGAGGATGTCGTACCCGGCTGAGACGAAGCCCGGCATGGACGAGTTTGAGCAGGCGGGAGATCGCGACGGCGGTCAGCGAGCTGGGTTCCGGCCGACCCGGAGGGCAACGAAATCTGCATCACGACCTGGCAGGACCGCGGCTGACGCCCGTGAGCGGACAGCTGGGCCGAGCTCGACCACGCGGCGGCCACCTGGCTAGTAAGGTCAACTATGTGATCCGGAGCCGGGTTCTGGTGAGCGGCAAGGTTCAGGGCGTGTGGTTTCGCGACTCGTGCCGCCAGGCCGCGCTCGACCTCAACGTGCGCGGCTGGGTCCGCAACCTTCCCGATGGCCGGGTCGAGGCCGTGTTCGAGGGCGATCGCGAAGACATCGACCTGCTGATCGCCTGGTGCGGCCGTGGCCCGGCCAAGGCCCGCGTGACCGAGGTGAAGGTTTCGTACGAGCCGCCGGAGGGCCTGACCGGCTTCGAGATCCGGTGAAGCGGCTTTCCCGCCTCCATGCCATCAATTGACACTTGTTCACCCTTCCGGCACGCTATCTGTTACATGTGGTTTTGAGGGCAGCACAGGCCACACGATTTTTCTCAGCTCGACCGGCTCTACCTCGTCCCGGGCACGTGGGAGGCCGAACCGGTGCATCCTGCCGTGACCGCATCCGGCTCGGTGCCCAGATCCCGTGCGCGTAACGATGAGGAAGGCGGCATCATGACGCATAAACCAAGTCCGATTTCGAGGCGATGGGGGCTGCTCGTTGCCGCATCGTTTTTGGTGTCGGTGGTGGCACCGACCGCTGCCGGTGAGGCGGCGTCGGTCGGTCCGCTTGCGGGCCCTTATGGCGAAGTCTCCCAATACAATCCGGCCGACTACACGGCCGACTCCTGGGCCGCCTTCGCGGCGAGCAGAGCAGCGGCACGCGCCGAGTCACAGGGCGCCGCCGATGGTTTGGTGATGGTGCGTGGTCTGAAGAGCTTGGTGGCCGACTACAAGACACGGGCGGCGGCCAGGTACACCGGCGGCTCGTGGGCTCCGTTTGCCAAGGCGTTGGACAACGCGGAACGTGTCGCGGCGGATGGGTCGGCGTCGGCG
>NZ_QJUG01000241.1 GCF_003426775.1 Allorhizocola rhizosphaerae
CCGGCGCGGCCATCGGCGCCGCGCCGGACCGGCCCTGGTCGGCCGCTGATGCCGCGGCGGCCGGCGTGGCGGCGAAGGCGAGCGCGCACAGCAGACCCGCGACGACCAGGCCGGCCCGCAGCAGGCTCGGCTTCTGTCCAGTGGACATTGGCATTTCCTCCGTTCTCCGGCCACATCGGCCGGACCTGTGCGCGACGGTATGCCGAGCCAAGTCCCTTGCGGAACAAGGGATTGCGCACCTTGCACTCACCTGCTGCGGGTTTGCGCAATCGGCTAGTTGAGTCGCCAGCAGGTGTTGCAGTTGGGGTGCGGTTCGTCCGGGGTGATTCCGGCAATGACATAGGTGGTGGCGGGATTGAGACTGGAGATTGAGAGGGTACCGAGCGAATCCGCCTGGATGAGGACGCACGACAGCCTGGTCTGCGGGTCGGGCATCAGGCACAGGCCCAGCTCCTGCCCCTTGGTCAAGGCGACCGAGACGTGGAACGAGGTGGTCCCCGCCGATGCGTATGAGGCGAGCATCCCGTCGTAGACATAGGCCTGCGTGTCATCGGGGGCGAACGTGGCCACGGCGAACTTCAGCTTGGGGTCGGCCGCGCACTCCAGCGAGCCCGGCATCTCGACCCGGTAGGCACCCGGCTCTATCTCCTGGAACACGCCGGCGCTGCCCTGCAGCGTGCCGGAACCGCACGGGTAGGTGGGCCAATCGGAGGAACCGGACTGTGGGATCGGCTGCGCCAGCGCGAGCAGGACCATCGACAGCAGCGCTTTGATCATTGGAGCTCCTTTGTGGACGCGGATTTGGCGGGCGGCGCGGCGGCCTTCGCGGCCCCGAGCACCAGCCCCAGCTGGAATCTGTTCTCAACACCGAGCCGGTCCATCAGCGCGCGCAGCGAATAGGCGATGGTGCGCTGGCCGAGCCCCAGCTGCTGGGCGACCGCAGTGTCGGTGTATCCCTCCGCCAGCAGCGTGACGATCGCTCGTTCTCGTGGAGTCATCACAAGGGATGACACGCTCGTCCGCCGTGGCAAGGTTGCGCCGGCCCAGATTTCCTCGAACAAAGCCACCATGGCGGTGACAATCGCGGGCTGGTCGATCTCCAAAGCCCCGGCGGCCAGATCGGACGGATCGACGGGCAGCAGCGCCACCCGCCGGTCGAACACCATGAGCTTGGTCGGGATGTGCGGCCGTTCCCGGTACTCGCCGGGGATGCCGTGTTGCAGGTGGACCGCCTCGTCGAAGGTGTCCGACGGCGGCACACCACAGTTGCGCAGCCGCACGCCGCGTGCCGACAGCTGCCGTTCGAGCGGAAGCGCGGCGGACACGGCCGCCTCGGTGAAGGCCGGTTCCGGGTTGAGCGCGAGGTGTTCGTGCCGCTCGGCCGCGACCAGCTGGGCGATCCGCTCCCGGACCGCCGCAACGCCCTGCAGGTGCGCGCCTTTGAGGCCCGCCGGATGCGGGCCGTGCGGCAGGCCCGTCCCATCGACCACCGCATGGTGCCGGCGGGACCGCTCCTCGGGATCCATGACATGCGGGCGGCGCCGTTGGCGAAGTGTGCTGACAACCGCGCCGACCGGCAACGCGAGCAGGGCCGGTTGGTCGCGCTTGGCGGACGGCGTCGGCCGGTCGATCGCACCGGCCGCCAGGAGCTCTTCGGTGGCCGCTTCGATGCGGCGCGCCGACATGCCCAGATCTCGGGCCAACCACGTGCAGGTGCGGGGCCCCAGGCTCACCAGCGCGCGATACAACAGGTCGGCATCTGGCGACAAACCCCATCGCACCAAGGAAGGCACGGGAGCGGGCACGGGAAAAGTCTGCTGTTCTTTCATGTCACCCCCAGTTGACCGCGCCAACCTAACCCAGGCGGTCAAGATTGGGTAGCTCCGGGCTCCAGCCCGGTTCGAGCAGGCGCGCGGATCGTTGGCCGCATGAACCTCGTGCTGACCGAGACCGACCTGGTGAGTCAGCCGATTCACGAGTGGCTGGGCGAGGCTGCCGCCGCCGAGACCGTGGTGCTCGCGCCGCAGCCGGTCCAGCGGGCGCCGCGGGGCGTGTTCGCGGGCTGGGTCACGACACCGGACTACCGCGACACCATCACCGAGCTGCTCGCCACCGAGATCGTGCTCGATTTCCCGATCGCCCGCCTGGCCGCGCTCGGCGACGCCGACCTGCTGCGCGCGGGACGGCTGCGCGACATCGGCGGCCTGGGCGGGCAGGGCTTCGCCGGTGCGCTGCGCTACCGGGACCGCTGGACCATGAAGGACCTCGCGTCCGACGCGGGCGTCGCGGTACCGACAAAAATGCTTGTAGAAGCGGTAGGGACGCTGCCGCACCGGCTCGGGGAGATCGGCCTTCCGGCGGTGGTCAGGGCACGCTGGATGCCGACGGCATCGGCCCGGGTGGTCAGCGACTTCGCCGACGTGACGGAGCTGATGCGGGCGCTGACCGGACGGGTGAAACCCTACGAGGTGATGGTGGAGCGGCACTTCGACGCGCCGATGTTGCATGTGGACGGTCTGATGTGCGACAGCTCGCTGCACATCGGGGTCGTCTCGGAGGCCGTTGTCGCCAAGACCGGCGCCGAGACCGTGGTCGCGCTGGACGAGGACGACTGGCGCTGCGGCACCCTGCTGGCGGCGACCGCCAAAGTCATTGCGGGCCTTGGCTCGCCCGACCACGTGCAGGCGTTCCACGCCGAGTTCGCGTTGCCGCCCGACGGTGAGCCGACGCTGGCCGAGATCGCGTGCCGGCACGGCGGCGACGGCTCGGTCGAACTGCTGCTCGCGCTGGCCGGACTGGACCTGCGGCGCGAGTCGCTGCTCGGTCAGCTGGGCCTGCCGCCCACGCCGATCGGGCAGCGGCTGCACGGCTCCAGCGGATACACCATTGCGGACGGTCAGATGCGCGTCGCGGTGGGCGACACCCCGGCGCAGGTGAGGGAGCGGTTGTGCTGACCATCTACCACGAGCATCCGGCGCTGCGCCGCGTCGAGTGGGTGTCACAGCTGGTGGTCGAGCTGCGGCGGGCACCGGGCTGGGTGCTCACCCCGAGCGGGGCCACCTGGCTGGACGACATGAGCCTGCGAGGCTTTGTGGCGCAGGGCAAGTGGCCCGCCAGGTTCGGCCAGCCGGCGGCGCTGTGGCTGCTGGACGGGCAGCCGATGCGCTCGCCGGACGGGGAGATCTGGCACCGGCTGGAGCCGGGGTCGTCCGCAGCATCCACGATGGACGGTTGGATCGGCGTGCTGTCCGGCGAAGGCATCGCCGAGGTGGTCGCGTCGCCCGCGGTCGACGACGACCCTCACGCCATCCCGGCATCGGGCTAGCCTGCTGGGCTATCGGCGTGGATAGCCCAGCACATGAGCAAGCCCATGGGCCGTCAGTCGGTGACGGGGACCGGCTCGGGTTGCGCCTCGGGTCTGGGTTCCGGCTCGGGCTCCGGCTCCCGCTGAGCGGGCACCATGAGCTGTGGCGGCGGCGCGGCGTCGCGCAAAACCGGCACCTGCATGGGTGTGGGGGAGCGCAGCACGCTGCGCATGTGGTACGACCCGCTGGCGATCTCGACCGGCTGCCGTGGCGGCGAGTTCAGCTGCACGAGCGGGAACTCGGCGGTCACCGTGTTGGAGGCTGCCGCGAGCGCCTCGGCCTTGGTGTTGGCCGCCTGCTCCGCCTCCTCCAGCTTCTGGGTGATGGCCGTCGTCAGCTTGCGGCTGACGGTCGTCTTCGACGGCACCGGCTCACCCTCCCCGGGGTTGAGCATGGCGTCGCGTTCCTCGGCCATCGAGTGACCCCACAGGCTCGCGGCCGCCGCGATGACCACGATGTCGGGCACGCCGAGCTTCTTGGCCAGCTTGGATTCGAGCTCGGTCGCGCCCTGCTCGGCCCGGGCCAGCGCGCGCACGTCGACATCGCCGAGGTTGGCGCGCACGATGATGCGCATCTTCTCCGCGGCCGCCTGGGCGAGCGCGAGCTCGGTGCGCTGCTGGGTCTCGATGTCGTCGAAGTCCAAAAAGGAGCGCCGGAAGGGCGCGGCGGTGACCAGTTCGCGAAGGTAGTGCAGGCTGATCGTGGTGCCTTCGATGGGCTGCCCGAAGTGCATCGAGCCGTCGCCGAGCAGCAGGTCGGACAGGCTCACTCGATAGGCCAAGGCGGATGTCAGGATGGGCGGGAGGGCGAGCAGCTGCTCGGCGCTGAGCGGCTTTTGGCCCCGTTCCACTGCCAGGTACCACGAGGTCGTCCACTCCAGTCCGAACTGGGCGGCGGCGCGCACCACGTCGTCCGGCTGGGCGGCGGTGACGCTGCGTAGCCGGCGCAGGTTCGCCGCGACCAGCTCGCGCAGGGTATATGGCGTCGGTGGGAGGCTCACGTGCTCCGACGTTACCGACGTGCATTCGGTGATGGCAATGTCACCAATCCGCCATCCCTCTTTCTTTTCGCGTCGAACATGGACCTAAGTTCATGATCGACGAGGGAGGGGGCGGGGGGAGTGGGAGAAGCGGAGGATGCGGGTGTGTTTGGTGGGGGTGCTTTCGACGTCCTCGTTGACGGGGACGTCGTACTCGGCTACCGCCTCGAAGCCGGTTTTGGGGGCGTAGGCGCGGCCCGGATCGCCGACGTAGATGTCAGCCGTGCGCTCGCGGGCCAGGAATGCCAGCACCTGTTCTGACATGTCACGGCTGTAGAAGACGTCACCCGCAAGGATGACATCGACGTCTATCGGTGCGATGGCCGGGAAGAGTAGGTTACCGTCGTGGACCCCAACCGCCACGTTGTTGGCGGCTGCGTTGAGATGGATGGCTTCAATGGCGTACCCGTCGATCTCATTCGCAATGACCAGGGCCGCGTCAGAAAGTGCCGCGGCTATGGCAACCAGCCCGGATCCGCTCGCAAGATCGAGGACTCGTCTTCCTCGCACGAGCTCCGGGTGGTCCATCACATAGCGGGCGAGGGCCTGCCCGCCCGCCCACGCGAACGCCCAGAACGGTGGGGCGTCGCGTTCGGAGTCCTCCCAGATGGGTATCACTTCCTCCGCGAGGTGGAGCTTTATTGCCGAAAGGAAGGTCAACGTAGTCAACTTAGTGTGGTCAAGCACGAAACTGTGCATGGAAACGCTCCCGAAAAACGGTCTGAACAGCACATCTGTAGATCAGTGTGCCAAAGCTCACGAGGACTCCCCCCATTCCTGACCGAACGTTTAGCGTCCCGCGAAAGACTGGTTTCGCAAGGAGGTGCTCGGTGACGAAGTACGTGTACGACTTCTCAGAGGGCCACATGGGGCTCAAGGATCTCCTGGGAGGCAAGGGGGCAAACCTTGCCGAGATGACCAGGCTCGGCTTGCCCGTGCCGCCCGGGTTCATCATCTCCACCGAGGCGTGCCGCGAATACCTGCGCGACGGCCAGACCCCCGCCGCGCTGCGCGAGGAGGTCGATCAGCACCTGAGCGACCTCGAAAAGGCCATGGGCCGCCGGCTCGGCGACCCCGAAGACCCGCTGCTGGTGTCGGTGCGCTCCGGCGCGAAATTCTCGATGCCCGGCATGATGGAAACCGTCCTCAACGTGGGCCTCACCGACCGATCGGTGCAGGGGCTCGCGGCCGTGAGCGGCAACGAGGTGTTCGCGTGGGACTCCTACCGCCGCCTGATCCAGATGTTCGGCAAGACCGTGTGTCACGTGCCCGAGTTCCCGTCGTTCGAGGGTGCGGACCCGCGCCGGCAGGTGCCGTTGTTCAAGCAGATCTTCCGCGACCATACCGGTCGCGACTTCCCGCAGGACCCCCGAGAACAGCTCGACATGGCCATCGAGGCCGTCTTCAAGTCGTGGAACACCGAACGGGCCGCGCTCTACCGGAGGCAGGAGCGCATCCCGGCCGACCTGGGCACGGCGGTCAACATCGTGGCGATGGTCTTCGGCAATCTCAGCGACGATTCCGGTACCGGTGTGGCCTTCACACGTGACCCGGGGACCGGCGCCAAGGGCGTGTATGGCGACTACCTCGCCAACGCGCAGGGTGAGGACGTCGTGGCCGGCATCCGCAACACCGTGCCGCTGGACCACATGCCCAAGCACTGCTTCGACGAGCTCATGCAGATCATGTCCACTTTGGAGGCCCACTACAAGGACCTGTGCGACATCGAGTTCACCGTCGAGCGGGGCAAGCTGTGGATGCTGCAGACGCGGGTGGGCAAGCGCACGGCCGCGGCCGCGTTCACCATCGCGTGCCATCTGGTCGACGAGGGTGTCATCGACATGGACGAGGCGCTCAGCCGGGTCAGCGGGGATCGGTTGGCGCAGCTGATGTTCCCGGCGTTCGACCTGTCCGCCGACCCTTCGCCGATCGCGCGTGGAGTCGCGGCGTCGCCGGGTGCGGCGGTGGGCAAGGCCGTGTTCGACTCGCATCGGGCCACGACCGATTCGATTCTGGTGCGGCGCGAGACCAACCCCGACGACCTGCCGGGAATGATTGCGGCGCAGGGGATTTTGACCAGTCGTGGCGGCAAGACCTCGCATGCGGCCGTGGTGGCGCGTGGGATGGGCAAGACGTGCGTGTGCGGGGCCGACGCGCTGGACGTGGACACGGCGGCGCGGCAGTTCACCGTGGACGATGTGGTCGTCAAGGAGGGCGACGTCATCTCCATCGACGGCACGACCGGCAAGATCTATCTGGGCGAGGTGCCGGTGTCGCCGTCGCCCGTGGTGCAGTACTTCGAAGGCACGCTCAAGCCCGAGGACGACGCTCTTGTCGAATCGGTGCACCGGATGCTGACGCACGCCGACAGCGTGCGCGAGCTCAAGGTGCGCACCAACGCCGACACGGGCGAAGACGCGGCGCGCGCCAGAAGGTTTGGCGCTCAAGGCATCGGGCTCACGCGCACCGAGCACATGTTCCTCGGCGACCGGCGGGCGCTGGTCGAGCGGCTGATCCTGGCCAAGACCGCGCAGGAGCAGCGCGAGGCGCTCGACGCATTGCTGCCGTTGCAGCGCAAGGATTTCGAGGAGATCTTCCGCGCGATGGCCGGGCTGCCCGTGACCATCCGGCTGATCGACCCGCCGCTGCACGAGTTCCTGCCCCCACTGGAGGAACTCGCCGTCAAGGTGGCGACCGGCGACGGTACCCCCCATGAAAAAGAACTTTTGACAGCCGTGAGACGGATGCACGAGCAGAACCCGATGCTGGGCCTGCGGGGAGTCAGACTCGGGTTGGTCATCCCGGGGCTGTTCGAGATGCAGGTGCGCGCGATCGCCCAGGCGGCCGCGGCGGTGGAAGGTGCGCTCCCCGAGATCATGGTCCCGCTGGTCGGCGCGGTCCAGGAACTGGAGACCGTGCGGGCGGAGGCGGTCAAGGTGCTGCAGGAGGAGGGCGTCCCGGACGTGCCGGTCGGCACGATGATCGAGGTGCCGCGGGCGGCGTTGACGGCGGGGCAGATCGCCTCGGCAGCCGACTTCTTCTCCTTTGGTACCAACGACCTGACGCAGATGGGCTGGGGCTTCTCACGCGACGACGTGGAAGGTGCGTTCTTCAGCAAATACCTGGAGCTCGGCATCTTCGGCGTCTCTCCATTCGAGACACTCGATCGCGATGGGATCGGGCGGCTGGTGCGGATCGCGGTCGAGGAGGGGCGCACGGTCAGGCCAGACCTGAAGATCGGGGTCTGCGGCGAGCACGGCGGCGATCCGGAATCGGTGCACTTCTTCCACGACGCCGGGCTCGACTACGTTTCGTGTTCGCCGTTCCGGGTGCCGATCGCGCGGCTGGAAGCCGGGCGTGCCGCACTCATGGCCTCAGGTGACAGCTCCGCATAGCATTTGTCGATGGGATTGCGCTGGCATGGCACGGCGGTCAACGCCATGGATCCGGCACGTTTGGGGCGCTGGTGGGCCGAGGTGCTCAGGGTCGGCGTCCTGTACGAACGCCCCGACGTCGTCGTGCTGCCGGGGCTGACCTTCGTGCGGGTCGACGACGACGTGGTGCCGGGCCGGAGCCGGGTTCATCTCGAACTCGACTCCGACGACATAGCCGCCGACGTCGAGAAGCTGCTCGACATGGGCGCCCGGCACGTCTCGTCGACCTCGGTGGAAGCGGTGCTGGCGGATCCGGAAGGCAACGAGTTCCGGGTCCGCCCGCCTCGCTGACACGTGTTGCGGGGTGGTGGGCGTTCGATGTGGAAGCGTCCGCCCGCCTCGCTAGACTGCTACTAGTGGTGGATCTCGATACCGAGCGCTACGCCCCCGAGCCGTTCAAAGCCGGCGGGCGGAGTCCCTATGAGCGCGATCGGGCGCGCGTGCTGCACTCGGCGGGGTTCCGGCGGCTGGCGGCCAAGACACAGGTGCACACGGCGGGCACGGATGACTTCCTGCGCACCCGGCTCACCCACTCGCTGGAGGTGGCGCAGATCGCGCGCGAGATGGGTTCGCGACTGGGATGCGACCCGGACGTGGTCGACGTGGCCGGGCTCGCGCACGATCTTGGGCACCCGCCGTTCGGGCACAACGGGGAAGACGCGCTCAACCAGGTGGCGCAGGCGTGCGGCGGGTTCGAGGGCAACGCGCAGACGCTGCGGGTGATCACGCGGCTGGAGGCCAAAGTGGAGGGTGCGGGGCTCAACCTGACCCGCGCCTCGCTGGACGCGACGTGCAAATATCCGTGGCCACGGGCGCAGGGGCGCCGCAAGTTCGGGGTCTATGCCGACGACATGGCGATGTTCGAGTGGTTGCGGCCGGCCGGGGCGGGGGAGCACCGGTGCCTGGAAGCCCAGATCATGGACTGGGCCGACGACGTGGCGTATTCGGTGCACGACGTCGAGGACGGGATCTTCTCGGGATTCGTCGCGCTGCGGCCCCTGCTGTCCGATCCGGACGAACGGGCCGCGCTGATCGCGGACGTGGCGGCGACCTACTCCTCTGCGCCTTTTGATGAGCTGGCCGAGTGCCTCGACCGGCTGCTGGCCGAGCCGGTGCTGGCGACGCTGGCCAGCTATGACGGGTCGCATCGGGGGCAGATCGCGCTCAAGACGTTCACCAGCGCGCTGACCGGGCGGTTCGTGGCGGCGGCGGTCGACGCGACGCGGGAGGTTTACGGGCCTCGGCAGCTGCGGCGGTATGCCGCCGACCTGGTCGTGCCGCATGCGGAGCGGGCGACGTGCGCGCTGCTGAAGGGGATCGCGCTGCGCTATGTCATGCGGCGGCGCGGGATGGAGCCGTGGTATGAGCAGCAACGGCTCATCCTGACCGATCTGGTGCGGGTGCTGTCCGAGATCGCGCCGGAGGGGCTCGACCCGGTCTTCGGTCCACTGTGGAAGGAAGCCCCGGACGACGCGGCCCGGCTGCGCGTGATCATCGACCAGGTTGCGTCGCTGACCGACCCGGCGGCGGTCGCCTGGCACCGCAGGCTCGTCCACAATGGACGGGCGGCCCGAGCCTAGCGCGCGGCCGCGCCACAGGAACAGCTCGCCTGGACCGGATCAAAGGTCGGTGATCGCCTCGTTGACCGTGTGCAGGGCGTGGGCGGAGAAGGGGAAGGTCCGCCCACTGCGGGAACTGCTCGCTCACCAGTCGGGCGACCATGCCGGTGATGATGTGGATTTCGTCGGGATGCATCGGTGGGGAGCATCGTCGAGGATCATGTGCTGGGGCAAACCGTTTCCGTCGCCCGTCCGCGGGGCGGCGCGTTATCCGGGATATTGCCGTAGCGGGCGCCACGAGGCCGCAATATGCCGGATGATGTCGCTGCGGGCGCGAAATCCGCCGCGTTATCCGGGATCCTGCGCTCAATTAATCAACCGTCATGGTGTGTGTCCATGTCGCGCGGCCAGCTTCGACCATAGGGTGAGAGAAGGGAGCGAACATGAAATACATGCTGCTCATGAACTACGCCCGGCCGGAGGATCTGCCGCCCGTGCACACCTGGACGCCCGAGGAGATCAGGGCGAGCGGGGAGCACATGATGGGCATCCATCGGGAGCTGTCCGAGGCGGGCGAGCTGGTCGGCACGGAAGGGCTGACGGCACCGGACGCGGCGAAGATAGTGACCAGTGACGGCGGTGTGCCGGTCGTGACGGATGGGCCGTTTCCGGAGACGAAGGAGTTTCTGGCCGGATACTGGCTGATAGATGTCGAAAGCGAGGAGCGGGCCATCGAGATCGCGGCGCGGACGTCGGCGGCGCCTGGGCCGGGTGGCAAGCCGACCGGCCGGCCGGTCGAGGTGCGCCCGGTGATGAGCCGGGGCGCGTCGGAATCCACGTGAACCATCTTCTCCGTGAGCTTGCACCGCAGGTCCTCGGCGTGCTTGTGCGGCGATACGGCGATTTCGCCGACGCTGAGGACGCGGTGCAGGAGGCGCTGATCGCCGCGGCGGCGCGCTGGCCGGTCGAGGGCACGCCGGACAACCCCCGCGGCTGGCTCATCACGGTCGCCGCGCGGCGTCTGGTGGACCTGTGGCGGGGCGACGAGGCGCGGCGCAGGCGCGAGGATCTGGCGGCGGCGCGCGAGCCCGCTTCGCCGCCGGAAGTGTCCTCAGTGGACGACACTTTGAAGATCTTATTTTTATGCTGTCATCCGGTACTGGCGGCGAGCGCGGCAATTCCTTTGACACTACGCGCTTTCGGGGGCCTGAGCACGGCCGAGATCGCTCGCGCCTTCATGGTGCCCGAGGCGACGATGGCCAAGCGGATCAGCCGCGCCAAGGCGGCCATCAAGGCGTCGGGCGAGCCGTTTCGCATGCACGCGAACCTCGCGCCGGTGCTGCACGTGCTGTACCTCATCTTCAACGAGGGATACGCGGCGAGCACGGGTTTCGACGTGGCACGCCCCGATCTGTCCGGCGAGGCGATCCGGCTGGCCCGGGTGCTGCACGCGGCCCTGCCCGACGACCCGGAGGTGGCCGGGCTGCTCGCGCTGATGCTGCTCACCGACGCACGGCGGCCCGCGCGAACGGGTGCGGGCGGGGAGCTCGTGCCGCTGGACCGGCAGGACAGAAGCCTGTGGGACCGTGCGCTCATCGCCGAGGGGGTCAAGCTGCTGGAGTCCGCGCTGCCGCGCGGGGCCGTCGGTTACTACCAATTGCAGGCCGCGATCGCGGCGGTGCACGACGAAGCCCCCGCGGGGGGCGAGACCGACTGGCCGCAAATCCTTGCGCTGTATGGGTTGCTGGAGCGCGTGTCACCCAACCCGATCGTGTCGCTCAACCGGGCCGTCGCCGTCGCGATGGTGCACGGCCCGGCCGCGGGGCTGGCGCTGCTCGGTCCGCTGGAGGCCCGGCTGGCCGGGTCGCACCGGCTCGACGCCGTCCGCGCCCACCTGCTCGAAACGTCCGGCGACACCGAGGGTGCGATCGCCGCCTATCTTCGCGCCGCCGGCCGCACCACGAGCCTCGCCGAACGCGACTACCTGACCGCGCAGGCGGCCCGCCTCAGTACCGGGGGTGTCAGGGGTACGGAATAGGATCGGGGCCATGGCCGGCGGTGGGCGGATTCGTGATGAGGACATTGCGCTCGTGCGCGAGCGCAGCTCGATCGTTGACGTCGTGTCCGAGCAGGTGACGCTGAAACCGGCCGGTGGGGGCAATCTCAAGGGGTTGTGCCCGTTCCACGACGAGAAGACGCCGTCGTTCACGGTCGCGCAGGGCCGCAATGTCTATTTCTGCCACGGTTGCGGCGAGGGCGGCGACGTCATCAACTTCGTGCAAAAGATAGACCATCTCACGTTCGTCGAGGCGGTGGAGCGGCTGGCCGACCGGGCCGGCATCGTGCTGCGGCGCATGGAGGCCGGGCCGGCGCCGGTCAGGCCGGCCGGGCAGCGGCAGCGGCTGGTCGAGGCGCACAAGGCGGCCCAGGCGTTCTATGCCGAGCAGCTGCTCACGCCGGGCGCGCGGGCGGCCCGCGAGTTCCTTGCGGCGCGCGGC
>NZ_QJUG01000242.1 GCF_003426775.1 Allorhizocola rhizosphaerae
GTGCACCCTGGGTGCACCGCGGCGCACAAGGCGATCGATTTGCCGGAAACATGAGCAATATTGATGAGAAATTATCAGGTGTTTTGAGACCATAGGCCTGATATGCTGGGAAAAGATTCTCATTCGATCCCAGTATCGCCCACTTTATACTGATTTGTCCGATTCTTAGGTGCACGTAGGTGCACCTTCTCTGTTTCTCGAGCCCCCTTGCCAGCCAGCGCCTGCAGCGACGACAAGGCGAGCCTTCTCCAAATCCTCCTACCGGGCAAGGGCCTACGGCACTTGGCGCTCTCCCCTGCCGCTTTCGCACATCCGGCGGGGAGGCGTGGCGATACTGGCGCCGCGCCAGTATCGCTATCCCGGACGCAGTTGAGCATGCAAGGATCTTTTGCCCCGTGCTGTGGAATTCGGGACGGCGAGCCCCCTGCGTCGTCCACGAAACGACATGTCGTCTACAGCTTGCGTAGCGGTATCGAAAACCCAGCAACCGTCCCGCGGTGGCGCAGCCCTCATGCGAGCTGACTGGACGGTAGATAAGGGCAGGTGAATAACGAAGCCTGTTGCGTGAGGCGTACGGACGGTTACACTTGTTGCAGTTAATTCAGATGGAGCAGATGGAGGTCCACGTTGAGCGATCTATTGATCCGGGACGCCAAAGCCCTTCACCGCGCCCTGAACAAGTCCGGCCCTGAGGTAAACGTAGCCATATCGCGGGAGACAGCCGAGTTGATATCCCGGCTGCTCGACGCCCGGGCACGCGGCGAGCAAATCCTCGTCTCCCCCGGCAACGCCGAAGTCACCCCGACCGAGGCAGCCGTGCTACTGGGCATGTCACGTCCTCAAATCCGCAAACTGATGGACCAAGGACAGCTGGAATTTCGCAAGGTCGGCACTCACCACCGCATCCGTGTCGCATCGATCAGCAGATTCCTGGAAGCCGAACGCCCACGACGACGCGAAGCGCTGGCCGAGCTGGCCGCCCTGCAAAACGAACTCGGCCTCACTGAATGACCAACCCAGGCGATGACGCCAGCAAGGCCGACCTCATCCGCGTCGTACTAGCCGACGCAAACGTGCTCTACTCTCGCGTCCTGCGCGACTACCTGCTCTACGCAGCCGACCAAGAGATCATCGCCATTACCTGGAGCCCTCAAATCCTCGCCGAGACCACCGACCACCTCACACGGAACGTGGCCGGCTTCGACAACGCCGCCGCCCAACGGCTGGTCCGCGCGATGAACCACGCCTTCCCGTACGCCGAAATCAACCCCGGCCCCGAGCACCTGCAGATGCTGGCCGAGGTGTCGCTTCCCGACGAAAACGACCGCCACGTCCTAGCCGCAGCACTGGCCGCCGAAGCGACCGTGCTCTGCACATCAAACACCAAAGACTTCCCAGCCAGCATCGCCGACCCCTTCGGCATCGACGTGGTCACACCCGACCAACTACTCAGCCGACTGGTAGACGAATTCCAACCACAGATGCTCGCCGCCCACCAGAAAGCAGTCGCATCGCTAAACGGCGCGACCGACGAGTCGACCGTCAGAGCGCTCGGCAGAGCAGGTGCCTCAAAGACAGCCGCTCTGATGGCCCGCCTACTCGGCATCGATAAACCACCGCACCGCGCACACATCGCCGAAGATCAGAGACCAAGCACCGAAAAGTCTCACACACCGAACCCAGCGCCGAGAAGAGACGAGCGCGAGCGAAGCGACGCGCGATGATCATGTCCACAACGGAACCTTTGGCTGACGGTTCCGCGCCCGGTGTCGCTGCGCTCGGCGATCTCTTTGAGCTGCCACCTGTGATCCGGACACCCTGAAGTCCAGACATTGGTCTGGGGAAGGATGTCCTGGTGGCAGGTAAGTCGAAGTATCCGGAGCAGTTCCGGCGGGATGCGGTCGGCTTGGTCCGTTCCGGTCGGGCTGTCCGTGAGGTTGCCCGTGAGCTGGGGATTCACTACGCGACGTTGCACTCGTGGGTGGTCAAGGACCGTGAGCGGCAGCGCCCTGGCGGGTTGTCGCCTACTCCCGACGATCGTGATATGGAGCTGGTGGACCTGCGTAAACGGGTTGCCGAGCTGGAGTTGGAGAAGGAGATCCTGCGTAAGGCGGCCGCCTATTTTGCCAAGGAGATGGGTCGATGACCTACCGCTACCGGTTCATCTCCGAGCATCGCGCCGTGTACGGCGTCAAGCGGTTGTGCCGGCTGCTGGGCGTGCGCCGGCAGGGTTTCTACGAGCATCTGGCCGGCGAGCCGGCACGGGCGCGGCGGGCGCAAGCCGACGATGAGCTTGCCGCTGAGATCGCCGGAATCCATGTGGCGCACCGGAAAGCGTATGGTGCCAGACGTGTCGCGGTGCAGCTGCGTCGCGACGGGCGACGGGTCAACCGCAAGAAGGTAGAGCGGATCATGCGGCAACGCGGGATCGTCGGGTTGACCCGCAGGCGCCGCCGGTCGCTGACCAGAGCAGACCGTGGCGCCGCGCCCGCGCCGGATCTGCTGTGCCGCGACTTTAGCGCCGAAAGGCCGGGCGAGGTGTTCGTCGGGGACATCACCTACTTGCCCACGGCGCAGGGCTGGCTGTATCTGGCCACGGTCATCGACTTGTGTACCCGTGAGGTCGTGGGGTACGCGATGGCCGAGCATATGCGTGCTGATCTGGTGTGCGAGACGATCGAGGTTGCTGTGGCCCGTGGTCTGACCGGTCCTGGCGCGGTCTTCCACTCCGACAAGGGATCGCAGTACACGTCGGCTCAGCTGCGTGCCACGCTGGCTCGGGCGCAGCTGCGGCCTTCGACGGGGCGGACCGGTTCGTGTTACGACAACGCCGTGGCGGAAAGCTGGTTCGCCACCTTGAAAACCGAGATCGGCACTCAGGTCTGGACCGACAGAACCGTTGCCCGCCAGGATGTCCTGCAATATCTGATCTACTACAATCGGCATCGTCTACATTCGACGCTCGGCTACCGTACACCCTACGAGGCGCGGATCGGGTATCGTCACAGCCTCACCCTTGTTGCATGAAGATCCGGTGTCCGGTCAACGGGTGGCACTTCAACTATTGGTCCCATGAAAATCCTGCGGCTTTCAGACGATTCGCTGACTGGACAGGACGAAGTTTGCAGCGCCGCCGTGGAACACGCTCCGGCCATCGACGCCCTGCGGTACGAGGAAACCTTCCAACCCTGCAGGCTCACGCCGCGGATCGTCACCGGTGCCCGGCTCGGGTATGCCATGCAGGAAGATTCGCAACATATTGCCTGCTGGCGGCTGTTGTCAATCGCTTCGCGTACGGCCTCGACGGCAGGATGTTCGTCGCCCCGTCGCGATGCGAAAGTCGTCCATTGGCCGCTGCCTCCGCGAGAGCGGGATGGTTGAAGTTCCGCTGACGTACAGCCTCGGCGATCGTAGGCAATAGCATGGTCGGATCGCGGTGAGAGTCGAGTGGGAGGTCGATCTGCTCGGCTCCGGGGCGGGCCAGCGCCGCCGTGAGCCGCTGGGGACCGACACCGCTGCGACCGGGCAGCATGTCGTAGATCATTTGGTTCGCGCCGCCCAGCAGCAGTCGGTTGCCGACTACTGTGAGCAATTCGAACAGCTCCCTCTGTCCGCCAGCCGGCTGGCGGCGGTGGCGGCCGACGGGATGTTCGGCGGGCGTCGCGGTGGCGATCAAGACGGAGGCGGCGCTTACAGCGATGGCAGTGCGCCTTGAGGGTTCGGGCCACGGGGTACTCCTGCCTACCGGCTGCGGGCCGATAGAGCGCATCCGGCGGGAACGCGGCGCGGATGGATAGCACGGCGTATGCGACGCCCAAGATCGCGTCCTGCGGCCGAAGCCGGCCATGAATCTCCGCGAAGCGGCGATCCCCGGGTACCGGAACAGCTACCTGCACACCGACAAGCGGGCCCCCGGGAGCGGAAGCCTTTTGGCGCTTCATCGCCGAACCGATCAATACCGACGGCCACACCTTGCACTGAAAGCCTGTTGGCAAAGGATGTCGTAAGGGTTTGATCTAAGTATCCGGTCGATACTTATGATCAATGACGGCTTCGTGATGGTCCGGATTGGACAGAAGGCGGGATCCCGGCTATAGAAGAGTTGTCGAAGCTTTTCTGCCGCAAGGAATCCCGCCTGTGTCTGTATACCCTACCGTGGCTGCTGATGCCAGATGCGCGGGCCGGGGATGTCGATGCGCCACGCGAGCGCGGGTGTACCCATCGGACATGACCGACGCCGAGTGGGAGGTACTGGAGCCGGAGGCGGCCGAGGTGATGGACCAGATCCGGCTGGCGCCGGGCCGGCCGATGGACCATCCGCTGCGGCCGATGCTGGATGCGGTCCGGTATGTGGTGCGCAACGGCATCGAGTGGCGGGCAGTGCCGGTCGACTTCCCGCCGTGGGAGGCGGTGTACGCCTTCCACGACCGGTGGAGCCGCCGGGACCTGCCCCAACGACTCTCGCACCGGCTGCGTGAGCGGCTACGCCGACATGGTGGCCGCAACAGCCAGCCGACCGCGGCGATCGTCGACTCGCAAAGCGTCAAGTCTGCGGAGTGGGCGCACACGTTCGAGGTCGGCTACGACGGCAACAAGAAGATCACCGGGATCAAGCGGCACCTGGCCGTCGACGTGGAAGGATGGCTGCTGGCCGTGGTGGTATCCGCCGCCTGCGTCGACGACCGACTCGGGTTGAAGCTGCTGGTCATCAGGCTGTTGGACACCTTCACGAAGCTGAAGGTGATCTGGGCCGATGCCGGTTACAGCGGCAACCCGCTGGCCACCTGGGTCAAAACCGTCGCCGCGATCACTCTGGAGATCATCGCCCGGCCGAACGCCCACGAGTTCAAGGTGGTCCCACGCCGGTGGGTGGTCGAGCGCTCGAACGGCTGGCTGATGCGCTACCGCAGGTTGTGCCGCAACTACGAGCGCCGCAACACCAACCACGAAGCGATGATCTGGTGGGCCAGCACCATCATCATGACCAGACGACTGGCACGCATCCACCACCCACCCGATCCCAAGACATACCAGCCACGTTGGGGGCAGCCACGCCCATCAATGGCAGCTGCGACCTGACCCCTTTGCCAACAGGCTTTGAGCCTTACCGGGTGGATCGATGACGGTGGAAGCGGCACGGCAGCGGCACGGCAGGCGGACGGAAGTGCGCTCACCCATGCTGGCTTCGGTGTGCTGTCCCCGCAACGTGGCGGGGACGCACGACCGAGACGTGCGGGGTGACAGACGCCGTTCACCCCTGACCTGGGGAGGAATCAATGCGTATCACACACGTCGCGATCGCTGCAGCGTTCCCGGCGACGTTACTGGGCGTACCGGCCATGCAGGCCACGGCAAAGCCTGGGGGGACGGCGAGCCCGCCGCCGGTGCAGTGTGTCGACAACGGAACCAGCGGCAACCGCGTACAGCTGGTGTACACCTACGAACCTGGCACAAGCCGTTTCGCTGAGCGGGAACCGTTGATGCGCGCGGCGGCCTGGGTCGCACAGCAGAACATCAACGACAGCGCCCGGCGCGACGGCGCGCAGCGCTGGCTGCGGTACCTGACCACTGCCACCGGATGCCAGCTTGTCATCAACTCGGTAGAGGTGCCGGCCGGGTCCACCAACGGTGGAACGTTTCCCGACCCGCTGAAGGCCATGGGCTACAACCTGCCCGCGCGCACATACGTGATCCTGTCGGAGAACTTTCGCCTCAGCTGTGCCGATACCCGCAACGACGGGGTCGGTAACGACAGCACACCGAGCACGTCCAATCTGCACAACACGAAGACGTGGTGGCTCACGTTCCAGCCGTCGTGCTTCACCGGGCACACGATGACGCACGAGCTCGCGCACTCTCTCGGTGGCGTGCTGCCGAATGCGCCGCACTGGGACGGCCCCGGTGCCCACTGCACCGACGGCAACGAGACGCTCTGCCAGAACACGTCCACTGTGGTGTGTCCCGATCCGCTGGCGGTGCGCATGCTCGACTGCGGCCGCGACGACTACTTCGCCGTCAACCCGCAGGGTTCGTACCTGCCCACCCACTTCAATGCGGCACTGCACAGCCTCTACCTGCAAGCCGGTTCGAGCGTGTCGCCGTTGACGACGATCCCGCCGCTCGCGCCGCAGGTTCTGCGCGCTACCGATGTCGAGGGCACCTCGATCGCGTTCAGTTTCGTTCCGAGCATGCTGCCGATCGGCGGCGGGTACACAATGGACTACGAGTTGCTGCGCAACGGCACCGTCGTCGCGACGGTGCCCGGCTGGCAGACGACCGTCCGCCTGACCGGCCTCACCATGAACACTTCGGCCACCTACACGATCCGCCATCGCGTCACCGTCAACGGGATCGTCCGGACCTCACCAGCGTCGCAGCCGCTGACCGTTACCACCAACAGCAGCACGGCTCCGGCAGGACAGGCGGAGAACGGCGCCGTGCTGATGCTCACGAACGACGTGACCGACCCATCCGGTCCGAAGCTGGCGATGGACCTGTTCAATCACAGCGAAAACGACAACGCCAACATCGTGCAATGGTTTGCCAACGGCGTGCACAACCAGCAGTGGAGGCTCACGACGTCGGGCAGCGGCTACGCGATCCGCAGCCACCACAGCCTCAAGTGCCTGACACCGCTGAACGGTGGCACGGCCCCTGGCACGTACGTGTGCAGTCGCCGTGCACAGGCGCGACCGCGCAGCAGTGGGCATTCAGCACCATCACCGGCGTGACATACCAGATTCGCTCCATTGCCGCCAACCTGTGCGTCCAGGCCGAGGGTACCGGCACCGGCGGCGGGACGAAGCTCGTGCTCGCCGCATGCTCCACCAGCGAGCCGACCCAGCGCTGGACCAGCAACCGCATCGCCTGACCACACCGTCCAGAATCGGGGCGCGCCATCACGACGGATGGCGCGCCCCGGCCAGCGGTACCGGGATGGGCAACGCGAGGTGCACAGTGAGCGCCGGAAGCCACCGGTGGTTCCTTGTCCACCGCCAAGGCATACGCGGATACGCTGGGCAGGCGCACCAGCATTCGCCAGCAAGGTCTGCTTGCGGCCAAGAGCATGCCCGAGCAGCCTCATTTACGGCTGGGCCGGATCGTCGCGGCGCAGTTCCTTGACCTCGCTCGGCGTGGGCACGTCTTCGTGGGTGCCGTGCCGCCCTCCGACATAGCGATATTGCGCTACAAGCAAGTCCCGTCCGATCAGTTACGTGGTGACGAGGCAGCTATGCTTGCGATCCTCTTCGAGGGACAACCTGATGGTAGATCCATGGCCCCGCGGCTCCCGCTGCCAATCCCCGTCCCGCAACGACTCGGCCAGCCCTGCGAACGGTTCCCGCGACCAAAGCCCATCACCACCTGGGTACCGGGCACACCCGCCGACCAGGCCCCGATCACGCGTGCCGCACACGCGGCCGAATCCCTGGCCGCCTTCCTGTCGGCTCTTCATCAACCCGCCCCCAACGGCGCACCCACCGGCCGAGACCGCGGCGGGCCACTGGCCGACCAGGCTGAGGGATTCGCCAAAGCCCTGGCCTCCGCTACCGAGCGAGGGCTGATCCCGGACCCGGACGCAGTCCTCGCCGTCTGGCACACGCGCTTACGCCCCTCAATGGGCGGGTCCGCCGCTATGGCTGCACGCCGACCTGCACCCGGCCAGCGTCTTGACCGCCGACGGCACCATCTGCGGCGTAATCGACTTCGGCGACCTCTGCGCCGGGGACCCGGCATACGACCTCGCCGCCGTGTGGCTCCTGCTGCCGGAGGACACCATCGGCCACTTCCAAGCGGCCTACCGGTCGACTGTGGACCCCGCCACCGTGCGCCGTGCCCGCGGCTGGGCAATGGCGCGCGTCGTCGGCGGTATCCTCATCGGCGATGCCGGCATGCACGGCCGCCCCGGCGGCAAGCCCACCTGGGGCCCACCCGCCCACGCCGCAATGCAACGCCTGATCGCCACAATCGGCTGACCCGGCGATCATATCCGACGGCCACCGGCGGTCGACAGACGCGATCAACCACCCGAACATCGGCAGATCAGGTCGGCGAACCTCTGGGCCTGCAGGCAATCGGAAACTTGAATGTTGGATCACGTCCCTGAGGCCATGAAGGCGGCCAGGATGTAGTTGGCATGCCGATCAAGATTCTTGCGTGCCCGACCGTAGCGCATCGTGGTACGCGGGTCGGCGCGGCGGGCGGCGATCTGGGTGTCGCGCAGGCTGACCCCGGCGTCGAGCATCGTGGTCACATAGGTGTGGCGCAGCATGTGCGGGTGCATCCGCGCGATCCGCACCCCGGAGACCGCAGCCGGGTGACGCAGGCGGCGAGTGGCGGCGTGGCGATCCATACGCCGGCCACACTGGTTGAGCAGGATCGACCCGCTGGCGCGCTCGCCGACCACGCGCTCAATGGCCCTCCCGACCGCGGGTGGCAGCGGCACCAGGACGGTCTTGTTGCCCTTGCCATAGACTCGCAGGACCCGATGACCATGTTCCTCACCGAGATCGGTGATGTTGGCCCGGCAGGCTTCGAAGATTCGTAGCCCGATCAGGCCGAGCATGGCCACCAGCGCGCAGTCGTTGTGGTTGCTGGAGGTCCGGCCCGCGACGATCATCGCTTCGAACTGCAGATGCGACAAGCCCAAGGTAGGTGATTCTGCTGGGACCGCAGGCCGACGGACGTAAGCGGCTGGTGAGGTGGACAGGACGGTGTCGATGACGCAGGTGCGGTAGAAGCAGGTCCACCGATAGGCGCCGAGACACGGTGGAGGGTTTGAACCGGCGGGTCTCCTGCAGCCAGCGTAGGAACAGTTCGATGTGGACCCTGCCCGCCTGAAGCGGGTCAAGTTGCTGATCGGCGCACCAGCCCAGAAACACCCGCAGGTCGGGCTCGGTATGAGCTCGTGACCCGCCCTGGTAGCGAGACCGATGCGCGACCACCGCCACCTCCAGCAGCCGACCCTCGCCACCCGGCAGGCCGCCCACCACGACCGTCATACCTCCACGATCGGCCGGGACGTCACGACTCGCTCGTCCTCGCTCAAACTCATGCACGATCGGTGGCAAAATCCGTGAAACTGGCAGAACCGTGAGGATGACGAGGTCAAGGGGAGCAAGCGTAGCCAGCCCTACCAGAAATCCGGTGACAGCGCTGCATGGCTTCATAGATCATGAAGGCATGCAGCACCCGATCCGTGCCCGCATCGTGGACCTGCGCCAGATGCTCAATGAGTGGGACTTCATCGGTGTCAGGGAATTCAGTGCCCACGATGACGAGTACGACTGCCTCCTCGGGCCATTGCTGACTAGCCTTGCCTCCGGAGCCGACGTCAAACAGGTCGTCAGCCTCCTGCGCGACGACATAGAGGGCCACTTCGGTCTCGATTCGACCAGCATCGACATCGCCGGCTTCGCCGCGAAGGTGGTGGTTTGGTGGCGAAGCGAACAACGGTCGACCGAGTGAGCATCGCAGCAGCCGCCCGGTCGGCGGCAGATCCGCGCACGTGACCTTGGACTCCCTTTTGCGAGATTGGCGTGCGTGATCGACGTGCAGGTCCGCAGCGACAGGCCGGATACTGTCTGTCCGCTCACCGGGAGCCGGAATCTGGCCAGCAAGCGAGGACTGCATGAAGCTAACGCTGACTTATGAGGGCGTTCTGCCGTCGCGGCGGAACGGCATCTCAACCGCAAAGGCGGCACTGCGATCGGCGTTCCATCCACAGCTCGTCGAACAGGTCCGCAACCGTGTGAATCCGAAGAACCTGCCTAGGATTACAAGCACGGTTGAAGGGCAAGAATTTGTTTCAATCGCCAACAAGTATCTGCGTACTGCGGTTGAACTCGATGTACTGCTCCTTACTCGGCGGGGAGTTCGTGCAAGTGGCGATATGGACAACCGCCTGAAGACGCTGATCGATGGTCTGACTCGTCCTCAGAACAAGGAGCAGATGCGAGCGTTTCAGCCGCCACACGGCGGCGGGCCGATGTACTGCCTGCTTGATGACGACGACCGGGTAGTGCGGCTCGGGATCGACAGCCGTCGGTGGTATGACCCGCGCGCGAACGACGGCGACGCACTCGTCGTGATAACAGCGACGATGGTCCTTGGCGAGGACGCCAGCATGAATAACCAAACCCCAACGGCTAACCTTTTCGTAGTCTTGTAGCTACCAAGTGGATCTTGATAATTGGAACACGCCCTCCCACCTCCGAGCTGATGGGAGGGCGAGTCGGACTCTACAGTCGCTAAATACGCGGCTCCGTAAGCCGTCTGGCGGTCTCGATCCGCGTGGCTGACGCCGAGGTTACCGCCAATATTCCTCGCCGAGCTTCGTGCCATGAACCATAGCTGTATACGGCGCTCATCATCTACCCGATGGGCAGGTCAGCTGCGATAGCCAGGTGACCTGATGGGAGCAGTTTTTGGGACGTATCCCCCGCGGAGTTCGACCTGCGCCTCGACCACGTTTGCGCTATTCGATGGTCGGATGATTTGCCGTTGCTGCGCGTTTCGGTTCGTCAAGGGCGGCTCGGCAAGGGCACCAACCTGCGCAGGCCGGAAAGTGGGATCGAAGGCGTCGCGGTTCGGACCCCAGCGCGACATCCGCTTCGCGGCATGAGCGGACGTTCGCTTGAGATCAACGGGTCAAGGCAAGGAGTTCGTCGATTGCCGGCTCCGGACCGCCATAGGTGAGGTATGCGATGGCAAACATTGGTGCGATCACTCGGCTCCAGGCGTACAGCCTGTCCCCATCGAGTCCGCACGCGGCCGCCACCTGCTGGCAGCGCGCCTCGACACCCTCGTGTCCGGCGCCGGACACCACATAGTCGACGGCGTCGAAACACGGATCGCCCACGCACGCCTTCGGATCGATCGCGACCAGACCCCGTGACGGGCCGCCGTCCAAGACGTTGCCCAGGTGCAGATCGCCGTGTAACAACACCAGCGTCTCCTGAGTGTCCAGCAACCTCTCACAGCGCCGTATCGCCCGTCGCCAGGCCACCTGATCGACCCGCGCGGCGATGGTCGGCTCGGACAGCCGACGGCCGATCCGCACGAAAGCCTCCTCACACCGACCGCGCAGATCCCACGGCCATCGCGCGGGCGGGGCAACAGCATGAAGCGCGGCAAGCAACTCTGCCCACAACCGCGGCAACGACTCCCCCGGCACTTCCTCGGCCTCGGTGCCGGGTAGAACCTCCTCCAACACCATCGCCCCAGCCTGCGCGTCTGTGGACAACACGGCCGGCACCCGACCCGATGGCGCGAACACCCGCAGCATCTCCGCCTGCCTGGTCAACAGCGCCCTATCCGGACTGAGCTTGAGAACCGCCGGCGTTCCGTCAGGCCATCGACAGCGCATGACCACAGAGGAGGCACCGCTGTCGAACGGCTCACCGAGCACGAGCCCCCACCGGCAGGCCAGCCGCGCAGCCAGGTTCGGAACCTCAGCAATCCACCCTTCGACCTCGGGACCAAACCGACTCACCAACCGCGCACCCACTTCTCCCATGCCCACCGCGGTAGTCTGCACCCGCACTACCAGTGTGCGCACATCGGCAGATCCGGGCGTTCAATGGTGCGCCGTCGCCCAGATCCTTTGTACGGAACGGGTTCCGTTCTGATACGAGGTCCAGCTTGTCTGATGAGGGCCCGTCGGAGACGGAGGCCCAAACAACGCGATAGTCGTATGTGGATGTCAAGGCTGATCGCTGGCGGATGGCTAGGGTGACCGCGAGGAAGCTCCACCACGACCAGCCGCCGACTTCCGCCACGCGTCGCTTCTGGAAATTCCCCTTCATGACTTTTGCCCTCGGCGCAGCTTGGAATCGCCCAACACGACCCGATCAGCGCAGTACTCGTGCC
>NZ_QJUG01000243.1 GCF_003426775.1 Allorhizocola rhizosphaerae
GCGGCGCCGCCGGAGCCCGCGATCTGCAGCAGCTCCGCGTCGGAAAACGAGTTGCCGTGGACATGGAGCGTGCCCGGCTCGAGCAGTCGATGCTGTGCCCGCCTGTCAGGTACTCCATAAAAGCTTTTTAAAAAGCTATCAGTGAAGCGACTATCCTGCAAGGGTGACAATTGACCCGGCCGATGCACTGATCGCCGCCTGGCGCGCGGAGCTACCCGACGTGCTCTACCCGACCTCGGAGCTGACCAAGCGCACCATGCTGCTGGCGGCGCGCCTCGACGAGGCGACCCGGCGCGAACTGCCGGAGCTCGGGCTGACCGCCGCCGAATTCGACATCCTGGTGTCGCTGCGGCGCTCGGGAAACCCCTACAAACTCAAGCCGAACCAGCTCGCGAGCGGCCTCATGCTCTCGACCGGCGGCACGAGCAACGTCGTCAACCGGCTCGTCCGGCTCGGCCTGGTCGAACGGGAGCCCGATCCCGATGACCGCCGCAGCACGCTCATCGGGCTCACGCCCAAAGGGGTCGCCCTAGCGGAGCAGGCCGTGCGCGCCATCGCGCAGGCGCACGCCGATGTCTTCGCGGGCGTCCCGGACGAGGTCGTCACCGCGGCCACCGATGCCCTGCGCGACCTGTTCGCGGCCATGAAGCGCCGACCCGGCAACCGCGGCGAGCGGGGAAGAAGACCAAGCCGCGCAGCCTAACCCTCCCCAGCGGCTCTCGCGGCCACCGCCCACACGTCTGCAATGCGGAGCAACAGTGCGGCAGCGCCCTCCGTCAATGCGTCAGCGACCACGCATTTGTCTCATCGCCCCTTTGGGCGGCCTGAACTCCTTGGGCAGCTGGCCCTTCGGCAGCGTGGGCCGGGCGGTCAGGGCCTTCAGCGCGCGGTCGAGCTGGTTGACCTCCTTGCCCGACAGGTTGCGCGGCAGCTTGAGCAGCGTCATGCGCAGCTTGCGGATGCCGACCTGGCCCTCCTCGTTGCCGATGATGTAGTCGTAGAGCGGGGCGTCGCCGATCACCTTGCCCAGGCGGCGCTTCTGCTCGCCGAGCATTCCGCGCAGGCGGGCGGGGTTGCCCTCGGCCAGCAGGATGACGCCGGGCCGGCCGATCACGAGGTGCACGACGTCCATCTGCGTGGTGGCAGACAGCGGCTTCTCGATGTTGATCCGCCAGTCACCCCGCATCTGGCTCACGAGATGGGCCGCCGCACCGGGCTGGCCCTCCATCGAATTCATCATCGCCGCGTTGGAGCGAAGATTGAGCACAATCAATAGCGCGAGCAGCGCCAGCATGATGCCGAGCGGGATCGTCAGCAGGCCCCAGTCGGTCAGCAGATAGACCGCCACGGTCACTGCCAGCGGGATGAGCACCGCGCCCGCCGCCAGCGGCATGAACCACCGGTCCTGCTTCGCGGTGAACTTGAAGACCATGCCGATCTGCTTCAGCCGCGTGATGAAGCTGACCTTCTCCTCCTGGGACTTTGCCATAACGCGAGTCTAATTGCCGCCCCCACCCCAACCGCCGCCCCGCCTCCCCTTCCGCGTTGATCATTAACTTACGTCCACGGCTCGGCGGCGTGTCATTTCCGAAACTTCATGATCGGCGTCCCGGCATCGCCGTTGGTTGATCATGAGACTATTGCCGCGACAAGCCGCCGAACATGGACTTATGCTCATGATCGACGCGAAAGAAAGGGTGGATCAGCTGACGGCGATGGCGCGCGCGTCGAGGGCCTGCTTGTACAGGCGACCGGCGCGGTAAGAGGAGCGGACCAGTGGGCCGGACATGACGCCCGCGAACCCGATCTGCTCGGCCAGCTCGCGCAGCTGCACGAACTCCTCCGGCTTGACCCAGCGCTCGACCGGGTGGTGCTTGGCGCTCGGCCGCAGGTATTGCGTGATGGTGATCAGCTCGCACCCTGCCGCGTGCAGGTCGCGCAGCGCCTGCTCGATCTCGTGCCGCTCCTCGCCCAGCCCCAGGATCAGGTTGGACTTGGTGACCAGACCGGCCTCGCGGGCCTGGGTCAGCACGTTGAGCGACCGCTCGTATCGAAACGCGGGCCGGATGCGCTTGAAGATGCGCGGCACTGTCTCGACGTTGTGCGCCAGCACCTCGGGCCGCGATCCGAACACCTCGCTCAACTGCGTCGGGTCGGCGTTGAAGTCGGGAATCAGCAGCTCGACCCCGCACCCGGGCACGAGCGCGTGGATCTGGCGGACAGTCTCGGCGTAGAGCCAGGCCCCGCCGTCGGGCAGGTCGTCGCGTGCCACGCCGGTCACCGTGGCATAGCGCAGGCCCATCGTCTTGACCGACTCGGCCACCCGCCGGGGCTCGTCGGCGTCGAACTCGGCCGGGCGCCCCGTGTCGATCTGGCAGAAGTCGCACCGGCGCGTGCACTGGTCTCCGCCGATGAGGAAGGTGGCCTCGCGATCCTCCCAACACTCGTAAATGTTGGGGCAGCCCGCCTCCTGGCAGACCGTGTGCAGGCCCTCGCGCTTCACCAGCCCGTGCAGCGCGGTGTATTCGGGACCCATCCGGGCCTTCACCTTGATCCAATCGGGCTTGCGCTCGATCGGCGTCTCGGCGTTGCGTGCCTCGATGCGAAGCAGGCGCCGACCCTCCGGTGCGATGGTCATAAGGCTCAGCGTACGTCTGACGCTCTTTAATGGCTTTCGCAGGCGGGTATGATGCCCACAACAGCCCGTCTACCAGGCGAGTCGTGGTGTGACGCCCATGACAGCGACCCTGTTGAATGCGGCTGGAGAGGCCCGCCCCCGCGAAACGGGTGGCGGGCGAAGGTGTGGTGGCACCGCGAGCCTCCCAACTCGCCCACACCCCCTTGGGGATGGCGTTGCGAGTGACTGAGGAGGAAAACCCATGCAACGCATCCTGTCCCGTGAGCTCGCCCTGCACGTGGGCGAGCGGGTGACGATCGCCGGCTGGCTGCACCGCCGCCGTGAGCTCAAATCCGTATCGTTTCTGATCCTGCGCGACCGCGCGGGCCTGGCCCAGGTCGTCTTGGCACCGGGCGCCGAACTGCCGCCCGAGGAAACCGTGGTCGAGATCAGCGGACTGGTCACGGCCAACGAGATCGCCCCCGGCGGGGCCGAACTGGTCGAGCCGGAGATCCGGCAGCTGACCGACCCGGCCCAGACTCCCTTCGAGATCTTCCGCCCCAGCCTGGGCCCCACCCTGCCCACCCAACTGGACCATGCCCCGCTCTCGCTGCGGCACGCCACCCGAAAAGACGCGCTCACGATGACGGCGGAGCTGACGCGTGCCTTCCGCGAATCCTTGCGTCGCAAGGACTTCACCGAGATCTTCACCCCGAAGATCGTCGAGTCGGCGACCGAGTCGGGTGCGAACGTGTTCGCCCTCGACTACTTCGGCCGTCCCGCGTACCTGGCCCAGTCACCCCAGTTCTACAAGCAGCTCATGGTCGGGGTCTTGGAGCGCGTCTACGAGGTGGGCCCGGTGTTCCGGGCCGAGCCCCACGACACGACTCGCCACCTGGCCCAGTACACCTCACTCGACGCCGAGATGGGCTTCATCACCGACCACCGCGACGTGATGCGCGTCCTGCGCGACGTGGTCGCCGACATGGCCGCGGCCGTGTCGGACATCGAAGTGCCACAAGACATCCCGACCGTGGAATTCTCCGAGGTGGCGCAAGGCGACGACCTGTCGCCCGCCGACGAGCGATCCATAGGGGAGTGGGCCAAGCGGGAACACGGCAGCGACTTCGTGTTCGTGACCGGATATCCGATGACCAAGCGCCCGTTCTACACCCACCCCGACCCGTCAAAACCGGGCTACTCCAACGGGTTCGACCTCCTCTTCCGGGGCGTCGAACTGGTGACCGGTGGCCAGCGGCTGCATCGCTACGACGACTACGTCAAGGCGCTGGCCGAGCGCGGTGAGGCGCTCGAACCCGTGCGGTCCTATGTGGAGTCGTTCAAGCTCGGCTTCCCGCCGCACGGCGGCTTCGCCATCGGGCTCGAACGCTTCGTGGCCCGCCTCACCGGCGCGGCCAACGTCCGCGAGGTCACGGCCTTCCCGAGGGACCTGCACCGCCTTACACCGTGACGATCGCCGGGAGGTGGCGCTCGACGATCGGTAGCACCTCGTCGACCGTCACCTCCCGGCCAAGCTCCAGCGAGAGTGACGTGGCGGTCGCGTCCTTGATGCCGCAGGGCACGATGCGGTCGAAGTAGCTCATGTCGGGGTTGCAGTTGAGCGAGAAGCCGTGCAGGCTCACGCCCCGCGCCACCCGGATGCCGATGGCCGCGACCTTGCGGTCCGGATCGCGCAGCCAAACCCCCGACTTTCCCTTGATGCGCTGCGTCTGCAGGCCCAGCTCCGCACAAACATCTATAAGCATCTTCTCGGTACGGCGCACGTGCGCCACGACGTCGGCGAGCCCACCGCGCCGGACCGGCAGCTTGATGATCGGATAGCCGACCAGCTGCCCGGGGCCGTGCCAGGTGATCCGCCCGCCCCGGTCGGTCTCGACCACGGGGGTGCTGCCGTCCATCGGCCGCTCCCATGGCTCGGTGAGTTTGCCCGCCGTGTAGACGGGCGGGTGCTCAAGCAGAAGCACGGTGTCGGGCGAACTGCCCTCGACGACACCGGCGTGCAGCCGCCGCTGCTCATCCCAGGCCGTCAGATAGTCGACCAAACCTGCGCGCACCACGGTCAACGGGACTGTCGTAGTCACGCTCAAACAGTACGCCAGGCGGGCATGTGGCCCGGCTCACGATCCGCTAGGGTATGCGTCGAGCGGAGCCTTGTGAAAGCATTCACAAATAGTGGCAGTGGATGACAGGAGGGGCACCGCCGTGACCATGACGCACCTCAGGACACCGGACAGGGTGACCGAGCCGAAGGCCAAAACCCCTTGGTGGCGCTGGGCTTTACCGGCCCTCGGGGTGGTGGTGTGGCTCGCGCTCGCAGGCGCGATGAGCGGGCCCGCCGGCAAAACCGCCGAAGTGCAGAAGAACGACAACGCGGCGTTCCTGCCCAAGTCGGCCGAGGCCACCGAGGTGCTTGAGCTCAACAAGCGGTTCGTGGATCGGGAGGTCACCCCGACGCTGCTCATCTACGGCCGTGAGTCGGGCCTGACCGACGCCGACAAGGCGACCATCGCCGGTCACGTCGAAGAGATCAGCGCCCACTTTGGACAGACGCTCGTGCTCGCGGGAGCGCCCGACATCTCCGACGATGGGAAGGCCGCCCAGATCCTGCTGCTCTTCGACGGTACCGACTCGAAGAAAATCGCCGTACACATCGACTGGCTCCGGGAGCACATCCGCCCCGGAGGCGGCCTGGAGGCCCACGTCGGCGGGGTTGGCGGGATCATGACGGACCTGATGAAGGTGTTCGAGTCCATCGACGGGCTGCTGCTCGGCGTCACCGTCGGCATCATCCTGCTCATCCTGCTCGTCGTGTACCGCAGCCCGCTGCTCCCGCTGGTCGTGCTGTTCTGCGCCGGGCTGGCCTACACGCTGGCCAACGGGGTCGTTTATCTGCTCGCCCGCGAGGGCGTCATCGATGTGTCCGGCCAGAGCCAGGCGATCCTCAACGTGCTCGTGCTCGGGGCCGCGACCGACTACGCGATGCTGCTCGTGTCCCGGTTCCGCGAGGAGCTGCGCGGCACGCGCAGCCGGTTCGACGCGATCCGCGTTGCCCTGCGCGCGTCGTTCGAGCCGATCCTCGCCAGCGGGGCCACCGTCATCCTGGGTCTGATGTGCCTGCTCGTGTCGGACCTGTCGTCCAACAAGGGCCTCGGCCCGGTCGGCGCGATCGGCATCGCGGCCAGCCTTGCCGTGTCACTCACGCTCCTGCCCGCCGTCCTCGCGCTCTGCGGCCGGGTGCTCTTCTGGCCGTTCCGCCCGCTGCACGGATCGCCGACCAAGGAGGAGTCGGGCATCTGGGCCCGCGTGGCGCGCCTCGTAGGCAAACGGGCCCGCATCGTCTGGATCGCCACGATGCTGTTCCTGCTCGCGGGCGTCGCGGGACTGTCGCGTTTGGACGCCGACGGGATCCCGCAGATCGAGTCGTTCACCACCCGCACCGACTCCGTCGCCGCGCAGGAGCTGATCAACGCCCACTTCCCGGGCGGCATCGGCTCGCCCGCCGAAGTCGTTGTCGGGCAGGACAAGCTCGACGAAACCCTCCGCATCGTCGGCCAGACCGAGGGCGTGGCAAGCGCCGTGCCCTACACCGGTTCGTTCATTCCCAACCAGCCGCCCAAGGTCGTCGACGGGCTCGTGCGCATCGACGCGACGCTCAACGACCCGGCCGACAGCGACGCGGCCATCGAAACCGTGAAACGCTTGCGCGCCAACGTGCACCCGCTCGACGCGAAAGTTGGCGGGTTCACCGCGATCAACCACGACGTGCAGTCCACGTCGCAGCGCGACCGTACGGTCATCATCCCGCTCGTGCTCGCGGTCATCTTCCTCATCCTCACCGTGCTGCTACGCTCGCTCATCGCGCCGCTGGTGCTCATTGCGACCGTTGTGCTTTCCTATCTGGCGACGCTGGGCATCTCGGGCTACGTTTTCACCGATCTGCTCGGCATGCCCGGAGCTGACTCCTCGTACCCCCTCTTCGCCTTTGTCTTCCTGGTGGCGCTCGGCGTTGACTACAACATCTTCTTGATGACGCGGGTGCGGGAAGAGGCGGGCAAGCTTGGACATTTTTCCGGTACCCTGAAAGGCCTCTCGGTGACCGGCGGAGTCATCACCTCCGCGGGCATCGTGCTCGCCGCCACGTTCGCCGCGCTGGCCGTGCTGCCCATCGTCTTCGTGGCCCAGATCGCCTTCGCGGTCGCCTTCGGCGTGCTGCTCGACACGCTCGTCGTGCGCTCGCTGCTGGTCCCGGCCCTCTCGGTCGACATCGGCCGGTTCATCTGGTGGCCGGGGCGGCTGCGCAAGACCGCGCCGTAGGAGTAGAATCCATCGCGTAGCCGATCCTTCCGCGGATTGATCGGAAGTGAAGCCGAGGCACCTGGGGGAGACCCGGGCCCTCGGCTTCGCGTTTACTCAAGACGCAGCGGGATCGTCTCCACGAT
Source organism: Allorhizocola rhizosphaerae (assembly GCF_003426775.1). Lineage (GTDB taxonomy): Bacteria > Actinomycetota > Actinomycetes > Mycobacteriales > Micromonosporaceae > Allorhizocola > Allorhizocola rhizosphaerae. Next base: position 7,078 of record NZ_QJUG01000243.1, read on the forward strand.
GCCGTCCAGCGGCCGGATATACCTATCATCGTTGTCCCAGTGTGCCGCGCCCGCAGCCCCGGCAACGATGTCTGCCATCCAGAGCAGCGGCTCATCCTCGGCGTGCACAAACTCCACGCGCAGATCCGGCGCAAGAACTCGTTGCGCACGCCACGCGGCGATCGCGGCGTTATCGGCCTTGTTTTGACGCGGACGACGTGCGTCCAGCCAGACCTCGCTTACGCCCACTTCCTGTAACGCCCACAGCAACTGCCGAAGCCGAGGCGGCGACCTCTTTCTTGCCGCGCGGTATCAAGCCCGCCACCGACCACAACGATGTGCAGCGAATCGAGTCCGCACAGCATTTCGACAGCCCGCCGACGATCCCGGGGATCTGCCTCATACCAGTGGAACGGGCGTTTGCCGTGCCTCAGATCGTTCATGGCCGCACGCAGATCAGGCGCGTATGCCTGGTCGAAAAACGGTGCTGCCATGACGTAGATGCCGGGGCCGCCGCCTCGATGCCGCATCGACTCGTCCCCGACGGCCAGTTGGTTCACGCCGCGCACTGTATCGCTTAGTCAACAGGGTTACGCGGTTATCCACATGAGACAGACATCACCTCCGCTCTCGCACCTGGGCGAGGGCCGCGGCTGCTGACGGGGTCAACGGCGAGGGCAGGTTGTCCAGGTCGTACCAGCCGATCGACGAGATCTCCCCCGGGACCCCAACGGCCGGCTCGCCTTCGGCCCGGTCACACGCGAAGACATAGGCTCGATAACGCCGCCCGGTCCCCGGATAGACGAGGTCTTCGACGCTGAGCAGCTCCGCCGCCGACACCATGAGACCGGTCTCCTCGCGAACCTCACGAACGGCCGCCTGCTCAGGTGTTTCACCAGGTTCCACCTGCCCGCCCGGCAGGCCGAACAATCGCAGCCCATATGCTTGGCGGACCAGCAGCACGCGCCCGCTGCTGTCCCTGATCAGCATCACGCTGGTTTCCCACTCCCACACGCCACAGATCCTGCCTCAGGCGTGCGACAGTTTGGATGGAGAGGAGGAACCGCATGAGATTGGCGCTGTTGCTTGTGCACACCGTGGTGGCGGCGATGTGGCTGGGGTCGATGGGCTACAGCCTGTTTGTGGTGCAGCCCAGGCTTTCCCGGCTGGCGGGCGGCGACGCGGTGCGCGTCGAGGAGTTGCATCGCGAGCTGGCGCAGGGCAATCGCCGGCCGGTCGTCGGGCTTATTGCCACGCTGTGGGTGACCGGCATCGCGCTCGTGCGAGACGTGACACCGCTGTTGGGCGTGAAGGCGGGCGCGCTGGCCGTGGCCACCGCGCTGTTCTGGTGGGTGTCATGGCGGGCCTGGCCGCGCCGGGTGTTCGCGCTGCCCGCCGAGCTACCCGCCCTGCAACGTCGGTTCAGGACGGTGGCCGTGCTCATGTTCGCGTTGGTGGGCCTGGCCTTTGCCGCCGGGGTGGTCACAGGGTCGGGATGACCGGGCGGATCGTGCCGTCGGCGTTGAACTCCATCCGGTCGATCGCGCTCTCGCGGTTGGTGCCGTTGCCGGCCGGCACGGCGAAGCGGTGATAGGCGATGTACCACGTGTCCGTGCCGGGTGCCCGCACCACCGAGTGATGCCCGGTGCCCTTGATGCCGAGCTCCAGCCGCTTCGCGAGCACGACACCCCGCTTCGTCCAAGGCCCGAACGGAGACGTGCCCGTCGCATACGCCACCTGATAGTTCTCGCTACGCGTGTCGTTCTCCGACCACATGAAGTAGTAGACCGCATTGCGCTTGAACACGAACGGCGCCTCGTTGTATCCGGCGGGAGTGTTCGTGCGCACGGCGGCCGTGTCAAACGACACCATGTCGGCGTTGAGCCGCACCGCATGCGCGCTGCCCTGCCCCCAGTACAGATAGGACTGCCCGTCGTCGTCCGTGAACACCATCGGATCGATCATCTGCCCCGGGTATTGGCCCGACCGCACCAGCGGCCGCCCGAGCGCATCCCGAAACGGCCCGGTCGGCGAGCCCGACACCGCGACCCCCAACTGCTTCGCCGTGTTGCCACTGGCCAGCCCACCACTGAAGTACAGGTAGTACTGCCCGTTCTTCGCCGCGACCGCCGGCGCCCAAGCGCTGTTGTCGGCCCACGAAACATCCGGCCCGTGGTCGAGGATCACGCCGTGGTCGGTCCAGTTGACCAGATCGGCCGACGAGAACGCCTTGTAGTAGGGCGAACCCCAGCCCTCATACCCATCCGTGGTCGGATAGAGATAGTAGCGCCCGTTGAAGTTGACGATGTGCGGGTCGGCGAAGAGACCCGGAATCACGGGGCCTTTATTGGCTTTCGGGGTCCACGGGGCCGCGACCCGAAACGAGCTGTCGGCGCGGAAGGTGGCCGTGTCCTGATACGTGTCGAGCCAGAGCGCGAGGTCGCGGTGCCGGATGCGCCGCTGCGGATAGTTGAACGACACGAACGAGACGGACCCGCTCACCGACCCGTCCACGACGCAGAAGGTGGCGTCGCTGCGGAACGTGGCCGTGCCCGTGTTGGCCTCCAGCCGCAGGCGCCAGTCGCGATGCCGCAGGAACATCCCGTTGGCCGCCTGGAACGAATAGCACGAGGGCGAGGCCAGCCCGTTGACCACCGTGAACGTGGCGTCCTGCTTGGTCTGCGCCGTGCTGCCGGCCGTCACCGGGTCGATCCGCCCGAGGTGGTCTGCGTGCCTGACGTATCGGCCAGGGTAGTTCACGGACTCAAACGATCGCGCTCCGGTCGGCATCGTGGCAGCATACGCCGGTGCTGCAGGCAGGCACGCGACCACCACGGCCAAGGAGACAACTATCGCTTTAAATGCCTGCCTGTTAGCGCTCACATCGACATACTGACTGCCTTCTCCCGCTTGCACAAGACCCTATGTGCTCGTTAACATCACGATTCCATGGATACCGCCGACGTCGCGCCGACCCCGCCCATGGGCTGGAACAGCTACGACTCATTCAGCTGGAACGTGACCGAGGCGCACGTCAAGGCGAACGCCGACCACATGGCCGCCCACCTCAAACACTATGGCTGGCAATACATCGTCGTCGACTGGGCCTGGTATTACCCTGGCAGCGGCACGGAAAGCCCCAACCAGGACGCCGCCCTCAATCCGCGGCTGCACCTGGACGCCAACGGCCGGATGCTGCCCGACCCGATCCGCTTTCCTTGCTCATCTGGTACCAACGGACTCAAGCCCTTGGCCGATTACGTGCACTCGCTCGGGCTGAGGTTCGGCATCCACCTGATGCGCGGCATCCCGCGCCAGGCCGTCACCGACAACGTGCCCATCCTGGGCACGAGCTATCGCGCCGCCGAAATCGCCAACGACACCACCGCCGCGTGGCTCAATCTCATGTGGGGCCTCGACATGGCGCACCCGGGCGCGCAGGCCTACCTGGACTCGCTGTTCGAGCTCTACGCGAGCTGGGGGGTGGACTTCGTGAAGGTGGACGACATCGCCGCCCCGACCTACCGGGAGTCCGAAGTGGACGGGTACCGGCTCGCGATCCGGCGCAGCGGGCGGCCGATGGTGCTCAGCCTGTCGCCTGGCCCGACCCCGCTGGCCAGCGGCGAGCACGTGGCCGCCAACGCCAACATGTGGCGCGTCGTCAACGACCTGTGGGACAACTGGGCCGATGTCGATGCACTCTTCGACAAGCTGCGCGACTGGACTCCGTACCGCACAATGAATTCCTGGCCCGACCCAGACATGATCCCCATCGGGCGGCTGTCGCAGCAGGGCCCCGTCGGCCCGCCGCGATACTCCAACCTCACGCCCGACGAGCAGCGCACGCTGATGACCCTGTGGTGCATCACGAGGTCGCCGCTCATGTGGGGCGGCGATCTGGTGGAAAATCGCGCTTCCGAGCTCGCCCTGATGACCAACGCCGCGGTCCTTGCCGTCAATCAGCGCAGTACCAACAACCGCGAGCTGCACGGCGGGCCGAGTTGCGTGTGGACGGCCGACGTGCCGGGCACCAACGACAAGTACGTAGCCCTGTTCAACCGGGGCTCGTCGATGGCCAACGTGTCCTGCACGCTCCCTGAGAAACAGGCGTTGGTGACCGACCTGTGGTCGGGCGCCGACCTCGGCACGGCCAACGGCACCTTCACCCGTACGCTCCCACCCCACGCCTCAGGCCTCTACCGCCTCACCCCTTCTCGTTGATCATGAACTCAAGTTCATGATCAACGAGAGGTGACCCGCCAGACCCAGACGTCGGCGATGCGTTCGGGTGGGCCCAGCAGGAGGGTGGTCGCGCGCAGCAGGGCCGGCTGGTTTGGTTCCCAGTGTGCGCCCGACACCGTGTCGGCCAGCACGACGATCTGCGCGTTCCAGTAGCGCAGGTCCTCGCGGGCCCGCTCCCGCTGCGCATCGCCGATCGGCGGGATCTGGCCCGTGCGAGCCACCTTTTCCAGCAGCTCCGCCGTTGGCCGCGGGATCGGACCGATCCGGCCGGCGCCGTCCGGGCCACCAGGCCCCAGAAAGAACCCCGCTGGGAGCCGGAACACGCGCCCCCCGCGAGCCAGCGCCGTTGCCTGCCATCGCTGCCCGTCCGGTACGAGGTCGTTGGGCAGCGGCACGGGCGCCACCACCCCCTCACCCTCCACATAGGACTCCCACACCCCCGCGGAGAAGAAATGCGGCACGGGCTCGCGATCGCGCGTGAGAAGGGGAATCGGCACGAGTGGCAGCAGCGCCACCGTGAACGCCGCGC
>NZ_QJUG01000244.1 GCF_003426775.1 Allorhizocola rhizosphaerae
AGCTGACCCTGCCCGCCGACGAAGCCGAGCAGGCCGCCGCCGTCCCCGAGCTGGCCGCCCTGCCGCCCGGCGGCATCGGCCTACTCGGTGACGGCGCCCACGCCGCCGCCCGCGCCGCCCTCGTCGCCACTCTCGCCTCCGGTGGTCCGCACCACCCCGACCGGCGCGGCGAGGTCGTCATCGACGCCGCCACCCTCGCAACGTTGATCGGCTCCGACGCGGCCACCCTCGGACCGTGGCCCCGCCTGCACATTGCCGATGACATCGACGACGCCCTGACCACCATCGAAGCGGCGCTGCTGCATCGCTCCCGCATCCTGGACGAACACTCCGTGGACGACCTGGACACCCTGCGAGCACAAGCACCCTACGAGGAGGCGCTGCCGCCGATCCTGCTCGTGGCCGACAGCCCACAGCCCGGCGCCCGGATGCGCGCCAAGGTCAGCCTCGCCCTCGGCTCCGGACTGCACGTGTCGGCGCTCCTTCTCGGCGAATGGGCTCACGGCGCCACCGTCGAAGTCTCCCCAGACGGGCACACCAAACTGCTCGCCGGACAACCCGCCGAGCCCATCCCGCCGCGCCTGCCGGTCCTGCAGGCCGACGCCGCCGTGCACGTCCTGAACACGTTGCACGAAGCCCACACCGGCCAGCCACCCGCCGCGCCCTCGCTCACGCCGACCATTCCGCTGGTCGCTAGCCGCGCCGCCGACCCGGCACCGGCATCCCCGCCCGAGCAGCCAATACCGGGCAGCGTTGACGTCTCGGCCACCGCCGGACGCCGGAAGGCGCGGCTGCGCGTGCTCGGCCCACCGCGCATCGAAGACATCACCGAACCGGGTCGGGATCTGCGCAGCAAGGCGCGCGAGCTGGCGGTGTTCCTGGCCTGCCACCCAGACGGCGCGTCCACCCGCGAGATCGGCGAATACCTTGAGCCCGACGCCCGCCTGTCCCAGGCCGACCAGCGGGTGCACACCAACGCCTCCAACCTGCGGCACGTGCTCGCCCGCGCCGGCAGCGCCGACGCCAAGGCCGCCTACGTCATCAAGAGCGCAGGCCGGTACCGGCTCGACCCGGCCACCGTCGAGGTCGACATCTGGCAGCTACGCGACCTGCTGCGCACCGGAACGATCGCCACCGGCGAACAGCGCCGTGCCCTGCTGACCCAAGCCTGCGACCTGTATGCCGCGCCGCTGGCCGAGGGCACGGACTACGAATGGATCACCCCGCACCGCGAGGCGGTCCGCCGTTGGGGCACCGAAGCGCACCTGCTGCTGGCCGACGACCTGCTCGACACCGACCCGCAGGCCGCATCCCACCTCCTCGACAAGGCCATTGGCCTGGACCGCTACAACGAATCCCTCTACCGCAAGGCCATGCACGCCCGGCACGCCCTGCACGACGCCGACGGCATCCGCACCCTGCTTCGCGCCCTCACCAAGGCACTGGCGGACCTGGACGCCGAACCCGAAGAGGAAACCACCGCCCTGGCCACGAAACTACGCAACAGCCTGGAACGCCGATGAGCACCACCACCTCAACCCGGCCCGCCGCGCCACCCGTGTCGTACGCGACGGCGATCACGCTGCTGCTGCGCTGGCTGGTCGTCCATCACAGCACCGAGCCCGACCAGCCGTGGCGCACACGATGCGGTTGCGGAGCACCGTTGTGGCCGGGCGCGTGCGGTCCCGCCGGATGCTGCCGCTCGTGCACCGCTCCGGTCGGGCCGCGACCGTACCGGCTGGAAGCCGCCGCCCTCGTGGCCGTTGCCGTGCTGCTGGTATCCGGGTGGACCGGGTGGCAGCTGGCCGCGTACGCCTGGTGGGCCACCGGCATGATCGTGCTGGCCTTCGTCGACCTCGCCGTAATGCGCCTGCCGCACCGGCTCACCGCCGCCACCACCATCGGGTTCCTCGTCCTGCTGGCCGCCGAAGGTGACGGCACCGCGTGGTGGCGGGCTATGGCCGCCGGTGCCGTGCTGTCCGGGTTGTTCGCCGTTCTGGCCGTGGCATCGTGTGGGCAGCTCGGCTGGGGCGATGTCGCCCTGGCGGTACCCGTGGCCGCCGCCCTCGGCTGGCACAGCTGGACCGCCGTGTACGCCGGGTGCCTGCTTGGCCTCGGCACCGCCGCCGTCACCGCCCTCACCATGCGCAAGACCGGAACGCTCCGAGCCGGGGGTCACCTGCCGCTGGGTCCGTTCCTGATCGCCGGGGCGGCAGCCGCCCTGGCGTGGCAATGAAACCGCACCACCAACCCCGTCCCGCTTCCCAACCAAGGACGTAACTATGGTCGAACCGCGAGAGGCCACCCACACCGCGACGCTTCGCGACGCATGCCGCGCCACCCACGCCGACACCTTCGGCCTGGCGGCGCAAGCCGTCACCCAGCGACGTTGGCGGCGCACCCTCGAACCCATCCGGCTGCTACGCGAACGCGCCGAGATGCTGCACCAGGCCGTGGTGCACGATGCCCTGCAGGCAGGACTCGACTGGTGGCAGGTCGCCGACCACCTCAACATGCACCCGCAAGACGTCTGGGAGCTGTGCCGCGGCACGGCAGAACGGCTCGGCATAGCGTCTCCCGCCGACCAACGCCCCGACCTCGCGATGAAGCTGTGCGCCGGCGCGGACGTCATCCACGAGTTCGACCCCGCCTACGGAGCCGACCTCGACGACCTCCCGGCAACCCACAGCCTGCACCACGATCCGACCGTCCTGCGGCTACGCGAAGCCTCCGTGCTGCTGGTCACCGACATCTGGATCGCCATCACGCCACCCGGCGAGCCCACACCCAGCATCGAGCCCGGAGCGGTCGCCGTCGCCTGGTCCGGCGTCGCCACCAGCCACACCGAGATCGACGCCGTACACCAGGCGCTACAGGCGCGCCGGGCCCAAGTCCACTGCTACTGCCTGCCGACCGAGCGTCCATACCGAGCACCAGCCTGACCGCGTGGCACCACCGAAGCCGGTCTCACGCCGCCCCCCGGCACGACGAGAAAGGAACGCCTGCGTGACATTCGACGACCTCAGCGCCTTCTATGCCGCCAACCAGCCAGTGGTCATCGGCCTCGGCGCGCTGGCGGGCGTAGCGGTGCTGCTGCTGGCGGCGAACCGGCTCCGGAAGATGAAAGAGCACCGGGCGACTCTCCTTGTCGCCAACATCCTGACCATCGTCGCCGCCGCCCTCGCCACTGCGGTGAGCGCGTCGGGTATGTGGAAGTTCTTCACTGACATCCTCGGCGAATCCCCGCTGCGGTACGCCTTCTTCTGGTTCATCGAAATCGCCTTGTTCGCCTCCGCGCTGCTGGCCCGGTCGCGACTGCTGCGCGACCCGGAGAAAGGCACGACCGGCGTCGACGGCATCGCCGTGTGGGTGCTCGCCGGGCTGACCGCCACCCTGTCCGCGCTGGACAGCGACAGCTTCCGAGAGGTCTGCCTGCGCCTGGTCGCGCCGCTGGTTGCCGCGTGGATGTGGGAAAGAGCCCTCGCCGCCGAACGCAACGTGCGGCTCGGCAAGACCGTCCGCCGGATCAACTGGACCCTCACGCCGGAACGCATCTTCGTCTGGCTGCGGCTTGCCGAAGCCGGTGACCGGGACGTGTCCGAGGTTGACCGGGCACGCCGCCGTGCCAAGCTCGGCCAGGCACGTCTGCACCTCCACCTACTGCAAACCAAGAAGTCGTTCGCCTGGCGGGTACGCCGCGCCCATCGCACGGTGATCCGCCAGGCGATGGCCGCCGCCGAGCACATCGGCCTGGCCGACTTCCCCGACGCCACCAACGAGCGTGAAGCCATGCAGATGTACATGGCCACCCTCTACGGATTCGTCGACGCCACATCACCGCAAGCCGTAGCGCACCTCAACGCGTGGCAGGCCGCACTGCCACCGCGACACACGGCTGCGGTCGCGGTCCCGGCTGCCGGGCTCCGGGACACCGATGAGACCGAGGACAGCATCACGGCTGGTTTCGCCAACGGCGTCAACGGCACCGAGGTGTTCGCCGGTCTACTCGGCGGCCTGACGGTCCCCGAGGACGCCTGGCGCACAACACACCCACTCCAGGGCGGCCTTGCCAACGGCCGGTCTACCTTGGCGGGGACCGCAGAACCGGAGTCCATCGCCCAGGAACGCGATGCCGAAACCTCTCGCCGCCGCCACTACCTCGACACCGACACGCTCAGCCGCGTCGACCTCGGCGGCGAGCCGTTCCAGACGACGGGCCCGCCCGCAACCCAGGTGGACGGCACTCACGAGCCGGAGCCAGACGACGAGCTGGACGACCGGCCCGACGACGAGGCCGACCTCACCGCCGTAGAAGCTATGCGCCGATTCTGGGAAAGCGAGGTCGCTGGAGGCCGGGTGCCCACCGGCGCGGAATTGTCCCGAGCAGCAGGCGTACCACCCACCACCGGACTCGGCCGCCGCAAGCGACGCGAATGGGAAACCGAACTGCCGGAGCACTTCAAGGCAGCGGCCGGATTAGGTAGGTGGCCCGCTCCTCAATCCGCCGTGAGGCGATCTTGACAGCCCGGCATCCTGGACGAGACCGGGTACGTATCGCCGAACGCGCCCAAGCGTTCGACCAGATGACTTTACTGGCATAATCGTGCCGTCCTCCGACCCGCGCCAAGCGGGTAGACCACCGAAAGGTTGAGGCTGTGACATGGCCCGGCTCGCTTGAACACCCAACGCTAATCGCTGCGGCCGACCGGCTCGTCGAGGAACTACGCAGTCTCCGAGACCGGCTACAGCACCAAAATGACACCCAGCACATGCAGCACACCGAATGCGCGGACAGGGTAAGAAACGTTGCCCAGTATCTAGAAGCCGCACTGCAGCAGGCGGCCAACGATGCCTACCTGTCGGCCTTCGCCACGTTACGCACGGCACTGGAACACATGCTGGTGGACCACCTGGTGTTCTCGGGCGCGCGCTACATCCGCATCTACTCCGGCGTTGACGACGCCACTTGGGCCGATTGGCAGCGAAAGCGCGCGGCCGGCGATGCCTTTACGGAGATCATCGACTGGGCCCGCAAGAAGAACCTCGTCGAGGTTACGTACGAGGGCCTACGCTCAACTCCGGACGAGCAGGGGCAGACCTACGTCATCAGCCCCCACTACTTTCTGCTCAGGCAGTATCAGCCGTACCTTGGCCCCGCCAGCGCGCAAGCCGAGTTCGACGACGGCATCGGCGACATCGAGGATGATCGAAAGTTCGCCCAGGAGAATGATCACATCTACCGGACCTATCTGAGCTGGTCGAGTATCAAGAAGAACCTGATGTCGAACGGCTTCGCCGACGAAGCGACGATCACCAAGCTTGAAGTGCACTACCGCTTCCTCAGCGCCTTCGTCCATCCACTCGCCGACGTCACCGAAGTCGTCTACGGCCGCAACAACTTCAACATCCCGTCATACGACCACTACAGCAGCGAATTGATCTTTCTCTACGCCATCGTCATCGCCGTCGAGGAGCTACGGCACTTCCGTGAGATGGCTCAGCGGCGCCCCACTGTGGGGATCGCAAACTGGACCGCGACGGCGGAGCTGTGCGAACGCGCATGGCAGCTGGCCTCCCATCTATGGTTTCCAGGCCACGAGCCGCACCCGTATGACTACGTGCAGGAGGCGAACACGAGGGCCTTTCGTTTGCGACGGGAGAATCCCACCGCCGTCATCCAGCGCCGCGACCCGATGTCCATACCCGCTGGCGAAGTCCGGTACTACCGTGACCCAATGCGAAGGCTTGTTGCACTCCACGCGGGTTTTCACGAGATCATGACAGGCTATTCCTACGCCTCTCCGTGGCCTCGAGCAGATGCGCAGTTCCGGTAGTCGAAGTAGCGGGCCGTCCTCACCGCACAGCATCGCCTGTTCGTGCTCTACGGGACGCGGGTGAAAGCAAAGGTCATTCTGGTCTGCCTGTCAGTTGATTGTCGCGCGCAGGACGCCCTTGGCCGGAGGAAACCGTGCGACAACCCCAGTCGGCCCGCCATAAAGTTGAGCGTCGGCCGACACCCTGACCGGCAGCGCCAAGGGCAGGAACGAGGACCCATAGTGACCGACCGCGGATCAATCGAAATCGCCGACCTAGCCGTGACCGTCGCGCGTGCCGAGACGGTGGCGGTACGGTTGGCGGTCAGCCGGGAAGCCGACCAATGGCAGCTGCGCCGGGGCGAGGTCATCATCGACGCCCCAGCTCCCTTGATCTCGCGGCGGTGGGCCTATCACCAGGATGTGTTCTTGGAGGAGCAGGTCCCGGCAACACTGGCCAGCGCTCTGCTAGGCGGGCAGCCGCAGGAGGTCGCCGGGTTCAAGGTCACGGTGCCTGAACCGGCCGCGTCGAACGCGAACTGGGAGCGCATTGCCGGGCAGCGCCGCACTGGCAGGCTGATCACTCCGTGGCCGCGCACCGAGTGGCAGGTCAGTGGCCGGCAGCTGCCGAGCAGGCAGGACGGCCTCTTCATCGGAGACGGGCCGTCGTTTCTGGGCTACGCCGCCGCGTCGAGTGCATTCTTCGACGCCGCTCCGCCGGATCACCAGGATCACGGCAGGCTCTGGCGGGTGATCCGCCACGAGCGGCGCGCCTGGCTGCACCGGATCAAGATCGGCCCACTGTCGGTGGTGGTCGACGTGCGTGGCAGCGACCTTTCCGGTGCCCGGCTTGAGTTGACCACACCGACAACGAGCGTGTCCCGGCCCGTCGGCGCGACCGGACGGGTCACGTTCAGGACTCCGGCTGGCCTGGCGGCACATACCCTGCTTGTCCTGCGAACAGACGATGACTGGCTGGACTTCCGCTACTTCGACACGCTGATCCCGGGCGGCACTAGGGACACCTCCATCGAGTTCGACCAACCCGGAACCGACCTGGAACTGCTGATCTCCAGCGGTGAAGGTCAGTACATCGAGTTCAAGCGCATCCTGACCGCACAGGATGACAAGCGGTCGTTCCTGAAGACGGTCGCGGCGTTCGCCTCGTACAACTCAGGCACGATCGTGATTGGCGTTGACGACGACGGCACGATCGTCGGCGTGCCCTCCGCCGAGCGAGACGCGTTGCAGCGACAGGTCGTCTCCGTCATTCGGGACAACATCGAACCGGAGCCGCAGTATCAGCTGCGGTGGGTCGAGCACGAGCACAAGCATGTCCTTCTGCTGGAGGTCGAAGGCCGGCCGCAGTGGTTCGTCCTTTACCCCAAGAAGCCGGAGTTCTACGTGCGCCGGGCGGGCAGCACCTGGCGGGCCAAGCGGGAGGACATCGCCGCGGGTTTCGGTGCGCCGTCCGTCTAGGCCAAGCCCAGAAGGTGGCTGGAGGCAGCGCGGCACGCCGTGCCATTAGCGACGACGCCCACGCCGTAGTGGCAGTCGCCGATGCCGTGAGACGATCGGTGCCGAACGTGGGCAACGCATCCAGTGTCGGCGCGGGAAGGGACGGTATGGGACACAACAAGCTGCCCGATGTCCGGCAGCGCCATGAGGCGGCCGTCGCCGAGCTGACCGCCGATACTGTGCAGCAGCTTGGACTTGTTTACACGCCGCTGGCGTTGGCCGACATTCCTGCCCTTACCAACGAGATCGCCGAACTGCGCCGTCTCTACCTGACCGCACGCGGGCATCTGCGCGACATCCTCGGCGACGACGCGATCCGACAGCTCGGGTTGGGCAACACCAGCCCTGCAGGGTTGCCGCCACCCGAGTAGCCGGTCGTCACCCGACCGGTGTGTCGAGTGGTGCCCCTTGGGCAGCCATGAAGGACACCGGATCTGTTGCTGTGGCTTCAGATTGGTCGCCCAGGTGCACCTCGAAGTGCAGGTGTGGTCCGCTGCTGTGGCCGCTGGAGCCGACCAGGCCGATGACCTGCCCGGCGACCACCTGGTCCCCTTCGGCGACGTACGGAGGGGTGAGCATGTGGCAGTACCTTGTGTAGATCTTGCCGGGGTGCTCGATGTCCACGTAGTAGCCGCATCCGGGGGTGCTCGGCGTCCCGTCGCGGTCGCAGCCCCAGCTGGCCGGTTCGATGTCGCAGCGCACCCGCACTACGACGCCTGCTGAGGCGGCCCGGATCGGTGTTCCGCGCGCCGCTCCGAGGTCCACGCCATCGTGGCCGGGCCTGGATTCGGAACGGAATCCGGAAACCACGAACGCCATCACGGGTTGGGTCCAGGTGCCGGTGGCGCCGCAGTAGCCGATCGCTTCAGGGCTGACGCTTGCGCTGCCAGAGGCGAGCGCGTCGGCGAGCTGGATCGCATCACTGGTCCACTTCGCGTACGCATCGGGATAGGCGCTGACCTGAACCCGTTGCGCTGCTTCAGTGAGGGGCATCTGCTGCCAGCCAGGGATGGTCAGCAGCTTGTCGTAGAACTTGCCCGCTTGGTAGGCGGGGTCGGCGAGCTGTTCGGATGTGCCCCAGCCCTGGCTTGGGCGTTGCTGGAACACGCCGATGGAGTCGTGGTCGTTGTTCTCGCCGAGGTGGGGAAGGTTGCGTAGCTGGGACTCCTGCATGGCGGTGGCCAGGGCGACGACCCAGCCCCACCGTGGCACGCCTTTGGCGAGACCAACGTGGACGATGGTGGCGGCGATGGAGACCTGCTCGCGGTCCCAGCGGCCGATGCCGGGCTGGGCGGAGCCGTTGGGGTAGGCGGGTGTGCAGCCGCCGGAGCCGCCCAGGACGGCGGAGATGAGCAGCATCGGCACGCCGATACAGCCGAGAAGGACAGCGATGATGAGGCCGGTGATGGCTTTCGTGGTCATGGCGTGATGGCCTTTCTGGGCAACAAAAAAGGGCCGCATGCGCGCTCGGCGTGGCCGGCGCGGCGGCCCAGAAGGACTGGGGCGGTTCAGGAAAGGTGTTGGCGCAGTTCGGCTGTGGCGGTGCGCAGGAGGCGCGCGATGGCGCTGTCTGCCGGGTCGCGGTCGGTGGTGACCGGTGCGGCGTGCCGCCAGTCGAAGCGGTCCGGCGCGAGGATCGGCACTGTCCACAGGTCGCCGTGGTAGTTGAGGAACAAGGCCCCGCGTGGGGCTAGCAGCGTGGTGGGCTGGGTGGCACAGGTGATCCGGCATTGGCAGCCGGAGTCGTTGTAGGTGAAGCGATGACGGCCGTGGTGCGTTGGGCAGCGGCAGTCGCAGGTGCGCTCGAACGGGCTCGGTGGCAGGCGGGTCATGTGCGTTCTCCTTGGGGGTGAAACACAAAAAAGGCCGGTGGGCCGCCCTCTCGGGCGGCCCGACCAGGCCCTTGGTGTGCTGGGTGGGTGGGTTTACGGCTCGCGGCGCAGTTGCGTCGGGTTGGCCAGGACGGCGGCGGTCTGGCGCAGCTGGCGGGTGATGATGATGCTGGCGTCGTAGAAGTCGTGGTGTTCGTGGATGTGGTCGCAGGTCGCCCAGTCCCACTGGCCGCCGGGAAGCCGGTTGACGAACCAGAGGTCGCCGCCGATGTCGAGGAACAAGGCGCAGTTCCACTGCTCGGCGAGCAGGGTCATCGGCTGGGTGGTGCAGGTGATGGTGCAGGCGCAGCCGTCGTCGGCGTAGGTGGTGCGCTCATACCCGTGGTGCACAGGGCAGCGGCAGTCACACCGGCGCAGCCACGCGGGCGTGTAGGTCATGATGGCTCGTTTCTGTTGGTGGGCATGGAAATGCCGATGGCCGCCACGAGGGCGGCCATCGACTGGAGGTGATGCTCGGCGGGGGTTACCGGTCGTGACGCTGCCTGGTGCGCCGACGCGGGGTGATGCCGCCGCCGACGATGCGGTTGCGCTTGATCTGCTGGGTCTCGGCGACGGTGAGCACGTACGCGGGCAGATGGGTGACGCCTTCGCGCCAGGCCCGGTAGAGCCGGTGTACGCCGTCGATGAACAGCGGGGTCAGCTCGCCGTCCGCCTCCAGGGTCGCGACGAGCACCGGCTTGGTCAGGTCGGTGCCCATGGCGTACTCGCGGTCCAGGCTGTCGCGGGTGGGGCCGATAAGGCTCACCGTGCGCGGGTCCGGGTCGTCGATGTGGGTCAGGCCGTAGGCGTTGGCCCAGGCGGCGACGTTGAGGCTGGCCGGTTCACGGGGATGGTCGGCGATCAGCGCTTGGGCCTCGTCGATCGAGAACGCCCACGGTCCGAAGTAGAACCACTGCGCGGGTCGCTGTCCGGTCATCGGCTGGCTCCGACCTTGAGCAGGTCGAACGCACGGATCTTGATCTCGGGGACCTTGCCGGTCACGACCCGGTTGGCCCGCACGAGCGGGTTCTTGGCGGGCTGGACGTGGTCAAGGTACTCGGTGATGGCCTGGTAGCCGGCCCACCGGGTGCCCTTGATCGCGGCCTGGGTGTCGGCGTCGCGCAGCAGGTACTTCAGCGTCCCGAGGCGTTCCTTGGCATTGTTCTTGGTCTTGTCAGGGGCGTCGTCGGCGACCGGCCACAGCTGGGCGACGATCTTCTCGAACTCGCCCATGGTCAGCGCCTCGTTGATCATCTTCTCGGCGGCGGTCTGGAAGGTGTCCATGTACTTCCACATCAGCCCGAGGGCTTCGCGGGCCTGGCTGATCTGGGAGGCGACGTTGCTGGTGTGCCGGAACACGTAGTGGCCGACCGAGTGGGCGAACGCGGCGCGTTGCGTGTTGGCGCACACCACCCGGATCGGGCTGGCGTCGATGCGCAGCGCCGAGGTGCCGTCGTGGCTGGTGGTGGCGATCAGATACAGGTCCATGCGGTCCACCCCGGCGATTTCCATCGCGGTGGGCAGCTTCATCGTCAGGAACACGCTCTTGCCCCGGCGCAGCGATCCGGCGGTCTCGTAGTGGGCGCCGCCGATTTGGTCGACGAGGCGGTCGAGGACTTCGGCGGCCTGCTCGTTCTGCACGACGCCGTAGTCGTTGCCGACGATCCCGAGATAGTCGGTTCCGGCGGTGACCGGGTTGCGGCGCACGGTCATCATCTGGTCGTCGCAGGGGATCTGGACCTCGGTGCCATCGGGCAGGGTGTCAATCCCGACGAGCCGGATCTTGCGCACGCCCCAGCCGCCGAGCTTGGCCTTGGTCATCATCTCTTCGGCGGACTGGCTGCGGTCGGTCACCGTCCCGAGCAGGTGCCACGCTGACTGGCGGGCGGACACGAAGCTGGTCGTGCCGTCAGCGAAGGTTTCGAGTTCGTGTGCCACGGTTTCTCCTTTGTTGGTAGGGAAGACAGCGCTGGGGCCGAGCGGTGTGCTCGGCCCCAGCGCGTTGGAGGGGTGTTACTGCTGCTCGCCGTCGCTGGTGGACTCGGCGGCGGGCGGGTTGGCGGTGACGGTGAACGGCTCCTGCCGGACCACCCGGATCTGCTCGTTCATG
Source organism: Allorhizocola rhizosphaerae (assembly GCF_003426775.1). Classification (GTDB taxonomy): domain Bacteria; phylum Actinomycetota; class Actinomycetes; order Mycobacteriales; family Micromonosporaceae; genus Allorhizocola; species Allorhizocola rhizosphaerae. The sequence continues at coordinate 11,313 of NZ_QJUG01000244.1, forward strand.
GCCAGGGTGCGGCAGTTGTTGAGCACCGCGCCGGAGCTGATCGTGCGGCCGTGCTGGGCACCGAGGGACTCGGCGATGGTGCCCGGGGTGAACTCGTGGCCGGGGTGGGCGTTGATGAACTCCAGCGTCCAGGCGCGCAGCACGCCGCGGCCCAGCGGCTCGTTGCCGTCGGAGTTGACCGTGCCGCTGCCGCCGCCGCTGCGCGGGGTGACGGTGGCCGCCTTGGGCGTGCCGGTGCGGATCACCTGGTGGCAGGTCGGGCAGCGGGGCGGGGCCGGGTTCGGGTCCACCTCGCTGGCCTTGCCGGGGCCGGGCTGCCACCGCTCCGGGGTGCCCGCCTCGGCGTCGGCCGGGATGCGGCGGGCGGCGTCGCCCTGCTCCATCGCCTGCAGCAGGCGGGCCACGACACCGGGGTTGAACCCGCAC
>NZ_QJUG01000245.1 GCF_003426775.1 Allorhizocola rhizosphaerae
TGGACACAGGTCGCTTCTTCGATGCCACAACATCCAGTGTGGCTTCACGCAGCGTCGTGGTGGTGGTCATCACGGCACCTTTCCCGCCGAGTCCTCACTCAGCGTGTCGGTGCCGGAAACACCGTTCGTTACACAGTCTCTCCGAGAGGGTGGGGCAGCCTCGCAGGGAACGGTGTTTGCGGACGCTACGTCTTTGCTCCGAGAAGGCGGAGCAAAGATGTAGCGCGCCAACACACCATCTAGTGCGCCGGCCATGAAGGTTCACCGGGTTGGTGGCTCGGGTCAGGCGGCCAGGGCGAGGGCTGGTCGGCCCCAGCGTTGCTGGCGTTGGCTGCGGAAACGGTCGCGTTCGCGGCGTTGGGCGGCCAGGACATCGGTGTGGCGGGCGTTGGCGTTGCGCCATCTGAGGTATTTCTGGAGTTCTTCGGCCAGGACGGTGTGGTTGGGGTGGTTGGAGTTGGCCATGGTGAAGCTTCGCAGCGGCCCGAACTGGGCCTCGATCGGGTTGGCCCACGAGGCATTCGTCGGGGTCAGGCACAGCTCCACGTTGTTACGTGCGGCCCAGAACCGGATCGCCGGGGTGGTGTTGGCCGACAGGTTGTCACAGATGATGTAGATCGGCGCGCCGCCGGGCAGGGCTGCGCGGATCGACTTGAACGCGGCCAGGGTGTGGTCGCCACCCTTGCGGCGGCGGGTCACACCCCACAGCTGATCCTGGCCGAGGCTGTAGCAGCCGTGGAAGTAGCGGATGCCGTGGGTACGCCGGTAGGTGGCCGGTAGCCGGTCCGGTCGGGTGGCCGGCGCCCAGCCGCTGCCGTGGTGCGGGCGGATCGACAGCGGCCCGAACTGGTCGAAGGCGAAACACCGATCCGGGTACCTGGTGGTGACCTCCTCGATCCGGTCGAGTTTGGCGTCCTTGTCCGGGTCGGCCGACTCCTTCCAGGTACGGGTGCGTTGGAAAGGATGTCGTTGTGGCGCAGCAGCTGCCGCAGCCGTTCCCGGCCGATTACCACCTGCCGGGTCGGGTTGGTGGTCAGGTAGTCGGCCAGCTTACGAAGACTCCAGTGGGTAAACGGGCGATCGCCGGCACCGGTGTCCCGGACGCCGACGCCATGATGATCAACGCCCGGCGGACCCGGATCGACTCGTGCTTGCCCCGCCGCACAAGCTGTTGCAGCCGACGGCCTCCCTCATCGGTCAACCTCCGCGCTCGTACCGGCTCAGCCATCCACGCACCCCACTTTCGACACCGATCCAGATCGCTATCGGGCGTGCGGCCGGACTCACCGAACCCGGGGGACCCACCCGGCGTGTCACCAACCCGGTGAACGTTCATGGCCAGCGCACTAGGCGTCGCCTGGTTGGGTCTGGGGGTTCGGGTTCGGTAATGGTGTTTCCGGCGGGTCTTGGGAATCGCTGCTCCTGCTTGGGTTAGAGCCGGCTTCACGTGCGGTTGGGCGCCGTTTGTGACAGGGGGTCGGTGAGTTTCGTGGTTTTGTCGTGGTTGTTTGTGCCGGTGGGTGAGGCGAAAGCGGTTTCGGTGAGGGTGTCGTGGCAGGCGGACTTGGGGATTGGTGCGTTTCGAGCGCAGGGCTGGGTGTTTTGCGGCCCGTGGCGGAGGCTGGTTTGGACGATCGAGGGGATTGTGCGCTCGGTGGTGGGTGAGCTCCGTGTTAACGTCGGATCATGACGGTGACCATCGACGACCTCACGGGGGTCGGCAACGTCGTGGATCCGGATTACCGCCACGTTACCAAGCAGATCAGCCATGGCGCGCCGCTGGCACTCGACGAACCTATCTGAAGTGGTACGAACTGTGCCGCCCGGATCAGACGATCGACCCGGCGGTTGACGCGGAGGCGCGGGCGTTCATCGATGCGGAGGTCGCATCCGGCCTGCTGCCGATCGCCGGTGATCTCGGGTTCGTCATCAACCACCTGTCGGGCGAGCATATCTACCTGCTGCTCGTGTTCACGTGGCGGGGCAACAACGAGATGTGGGAGTCGGTCTTCTACAAGGATGTCCGTGACGGCGCGCTGTTCCGGGCGGGGCCGGCCGATTCGCACCGGGGTGCGATCTGTGTATGGGAGTTCGGCGCTGTGGCGCACGAACATTTGGCGTGGACGGCGTATTTGCGCTCGGCCCGGGACCAGGCGGCAAAGCGGGCGTATGCCGAGAGCCAGTTCACCGGGCTGATCTGAATATCGCCCCTCGGATCACTAGGGTTGAGCGAACGCTACTTGGGCGGGCCGGTTGGTTCACGGCGAGGTCACGCAGTTGATCCAGTAGTTGCCGTCGCGGTCGATGGTGACGCCGTGGGTTTCGGCCTCGAAGCCCGGGAAGTGCCGGTCGAAGTCTTCCAGTGTGCGCAGGTAGGTCAGGATCGGGCCGCCGTGCTCACCGGCGTGTTCGCCGGGCATGAGCACCGGGATGCCCGGCGGTGTGGTGACGACCATGGTGGCCACCGTGCGCCCGGCGAGCTCGGCCAGGCGTACCGGTTGCGTGCCGCCGCGGATGAGCCGCTGGTAGGTCTGCGCCGGCGTGAGCTGTGGCCGGGGCGGATGGGTGAACGCGTCATCGAGCAGCGTGGTCAGCTTGAGGCTGCTCAGGTGGTCGTGCATCTGCTCGCACAGCTCGGGCAGCGTGAGCTTGGCGTAACGCTCGGGGAAGCGCTCGATCAGGTCGGGCAGGACGTGGCGCAGCTCGGTCCCCGCGTCGTAGAGGTTCTTGAAATCGATGAGGGCGTCCAGCAGGGTACCCCATTTGCCTTTGGTGATACCCATGGAGAACAGCACCAGACACGTGTAGGCGTCGGTCTTCTCCACCACGATTCCGCGATGCTCCAAATAGGACGTCAGGATGCGCGCGGGCACGCCGACCGGCGTGACCGTGCCGCGGGCGTCGACGCCGGGGCAGGTGATGGCGACCTTCACCGGGTCGAGCATGCAGTAGCCCTCGGTGAGTTCCTCAAAGCCGTGCCAGTCGGCGCCGGGCGCGAGCGTCCAGCAGCTGGGCTCGGTGCGCAGCAGGTCCAAAGGCGCGTCGGCGAACGGGTACTGGACCCCCGTTTCCGGGTCGGTGACCGTGTCGGGTTGCCACGTGCCGAAGAACCACGACGGGCGGTCGGCCGCGTCGGTGATCCGCCGGGCGATGCGCGACACCGCCTGCCGGAAGCGGATCGCCTCGGTGATCGCCTCGTCGAGCATCCACCGCCCGCCCGCGCCGTCCATCATGCCGGCCGCCACGTCCAGGCTCGCGATCATCGGGTACAACGGCGATGTCGTGCCATGCATCATGAAGGTTTCGTTGAACAGCTTCGGCTCGACGGGGCAGCGCGGCGCGGACTTGACGTGCACCATCGCGCTCTGCGACAGCGCGGCCAGCAGCTTGTGCGTGGACTGGGTGGCAAACACCGTGGGCCGGACGTCCTCGGGCACGGTCTCCGGGCCGACGGCCATGCCGTACCGGCGCGCGTAGAGCGGGTGGAACGCCGCGTAGGCGAACCACGCCTCGTCCAGATGCAACCGGGGCACGGTCTGGCCCAACAGCCGGGCCACCTCGACGGTGTTGTAGCACAGGCCGTCGTACGTCGAGTTCGTGATCACTGCGTAGCTTGGCCCATCGGTGTTGGCGCCTTCGGCGAACGGGGTTGCCGCAAGCTTCGCGACCACGGCGGCGGCCTCCAGCTCCGTGGGCGGGATCGGACCCATCAGACCGTACCCGTTGCGTGTGGGCACGAGATACACCGGGCGCGCACCGGTCATCGTGAGCCCGTGGTACACCGCCTTGTGGCAGTTGCGATCCACGAGCACGAAGTCGTCCTGGGCGACGCTGGCGTGGATGACCATCCGGTCGCAAGTGGAGTCGCCGTGCAGCACGAAATAGGTCTGGTCGGCCTGGAAGACTCGGGCCGCGTTGCGCTCGGCGTCGCCGATCGGCCCGGTGTGCTCGAACAGCGAACCCAGCTCGGCCACCGAAATCGACAGATCCGTGCGCAGCAGCCGTTCCCCATAGTAATCGTGGAACGCCCGCCCCACGGGCGATTTGAGAAACGCGATGCCGCCCGCGTGCGCCGGCGTGTGCCACGAGTATTCGTGCGCGTCCTCGAACTGGCGAAGCGCCGTGAAGAACGGCGGCAGAGAATCTTCAAGGTATGCCCGGGCCGCGTGGGCGATCCGCCCGGCGACGAAGTCGGGCGTATCCTCCAGCAGCCACACGTAACCGCGGACCACTTCGGACACCCACAACGGAAGGTTGTCGACCGACTCGCCGCGCGTCACGAGGAACGAAGGCAGCCGGTTGTACCGGGTCGCGAGCGCCCGCAGCACCTCTTCGGCCGCAGATGCGCCGTCTCCATCCGCGCTCGCCGCCTCGTTGCCGTCGAGGTTCCAGTCCACCAGGGCCGAGGCGAGGTCGGCCCGCGCGCTCACGTGCGCGACCGCCTCCTCCGCCGTCGCGGCCTGCAGCACCTGGAAACCGTGCCCCGCGAACCGTTCGGCCAGTTCCGTGAGCCGCGCCTGCATGACGGACGCCCCAGGCCCACCGTTTGCCGCCACCAACACCGCCGCTTGTGTCCTCACGTGGTCAACGTAACCACAAAACCGGGCGGTAAATGCGGGTTCGTTAGGATTCGCCCGCCAGCAGCTCGATCAGGCCCAGCGTCTCGGCCGCCACGAGCGCGGTGACGCGGTTGTGCGCGCCGAGCTTGCGGAACAGGCGCGCCTGCGTGTTTTCCACCGTCTTCTCGGCTATCCCGAGGCTGTGCGCCGTTTGCCGTACCGTATGTCCACATGCGATCGACCGCAGGATGTCGCCCTCGCGCGCGGTCAATTGCGGCATCCCGCGCGGCCGGCCGCCGATGACCGAGCCGGCGTCGGGCACGGCGAGCACGACGTGGCCGTGCGCGGCGAGTGTGAGCACCGAAACCAGTTCGTCGCACTGCATCTGGGCCGGGCTGACCACCGCCCGCACGCCCCGGTCGAGCGCGTGCATCACCTCGGCCCGCAGTACGGGCCCGGTGCGCGCCAACGCGATCGGCACGGTGAGGCTTGCCAGCCCGAGCCACGACTCCCGGGTGGGATCGACGAGCACAAGCAGTACCGGTCCGGCGTGCAGCTGGTCCCACATCTTGATTTCGCTGTCGCCGAACGTATTGTCGATGACGAAGGGTATGCCGTGCGCGAGCAACGCGGGCATGACGTAGTCGCACGCCGCCTGGTGCGCCCCGCGCAGCAACACCAGCAAGACCCCATGCGCCACTTCGGTGCCGTGCTGCGCCCCGTGCATGTGGTGATGGATACGGCGCTTGCTGGTCAGCCCGGCCCGCACGCACGCCTGACTGCCGCACTGCCGCAGCACGGTCATAAGCGCGTCCAACCCGTGCGAGCACGGCACGAGAGTGTCCACTCCGGACAGTATCGCGCTGGTCACCTCTTCGGGGTCGAGCCGGTCGTACGCCAGCACGACGGCGGTCTCGGGGAACTGCGAACGCAAGGCGCGCAGGGCTTCCAGACCGTCGGACACCTGCGCGGCCGTGTCGAACAGCACCACATCGGGCCGGCGCAGCGCGCACAGCTCGAACAGGTCGTCGGGCCGGGAAACGTGCCCCACCACGGCGAAGTCGGGGTGCGCGGCCAGGCTCGTGGCGAGCGCATCCCGGAAGAGGCGTCGCTCGCACCGGATAGCGATCCTCACAGGAATGAGTGTGGATGCGGACAACGCCTGTCCGCACCCACCCTTAAGGGATTCCTGTCCGTATCGAAGGAGTCCTACTGCCCGCGACTCGCCGGATCGACCCTCGCGAAGTGAAGGGGCCTGAACAAGGCGACGGTGTCGTCGATCGCGCCGTCCAACCCGGGCCGGATCGCCTCATCGTAGGCCGGCTGAAGCATCGCGTGGGCCGGGTCGTCTCACGCCTCCGAGGCTCTATTCAAATGCGCCGATTGTCAAAGTTGTGGATTAAGTATGATCTGCCGGTGAAGTACATGCTGCTCATCTATCAGAACGAGGAGTCCCGCAAGGCCATCGAGGCGGACCAGGAAGCGGTCTTCGCCTCGGTCGATGCGATCATGAAGGAGCTGGCCGAGACGGGTGAGCTGATCGGCGGGCGCGCCCTGACCGAGCCGCCGCGCAGCCGCACGGTGAAGGTGCGCAATGGCGAGACCATCGTCACCGATGGCCCGTTCCTTGAGGCAAAGGAGCACCTGGCCGGATACGTCGCGGTCGACTGCGCCGGCATGGAGCGGGCCATCGAGATCGCGGCGAAGTGGCCGGACGCCTGCTACTGCGCGATGGAGGTCCGCGAGGTGATCCACGATGACGACCGCGAGTGAACACTGCCAGGTGGTGACGACCACGGACTCCCGCGAGGCCGCCGACTCGCTCGCGTCCGGCGCGGTGCGTGCCCGGGTCGCCGCGTGCGCCCAGGTGATCGGCCCGATCACGAGCACGTACTGGTGGCAGGGCGCGATGGAGTCCGCACAGGAGTGGCAGATCGTGTTCAAGACGACCACCGGGCGATACGCGGAACTTGAGGCCCACATCCGGACGCGGCACGGCTACGACGTGCCCGAGATCCTGTGCACGCCGGTCACGGGTGGCAATCCCGCCTACCTGGCGTGGGTGACCGAGGAGACCCGTGCCCGGTAACGAGTGGGAAGGTCTGCTGCGCGACCTCGCGCCGCGGGTGCTCGGTGGGCTCGTGCGGCGCTACGGCTATTTCGACGAGTGCGAGGACGCGGTCCAGGAGGCGTTGCTGGAGGCGGCGGTCAAGTGGCCGGCCGAAGGGGTACCGGATAATCCAAGGGCTTGGTTGCACACGGTCGCCTCGCGGCGGCTGATCGACCTGTGGCGCAGCGACGAGGCCCGTAAGCGGCGGGAGCTTCAGGTCACGCTGCAGGAACCGCCACTGGCTTCGGTAACGGATGAGGACGACACGCTCAAGCTCCTGTTCCTGTGTTGCCACGATTCGCTTTCGCCGGCCTCGCAGATCGCGCTCACGCTGCGTGCGGTCGGCGGTCTGACCACGGCGCAGATCGCGCGGGCGTTCTTCGTGCCCGAGGCCACGATGGCGCAGCGGATCAGCCGTGCCAAGGCGACCATCAAGGGTGAGCCGTTTCGCATGCACGCCAACCTGGCGCCGGTGCTGCACGTGCTGTACCTCATCTTCAACGAGGGTTACACGGCGAGCTCAGGCGAGGCGCTGCACGACGTGACGCTCTCGGCCGAGGCGATCCGGCTCACCCGCATGCTGCCCGGGGACGGCGAGGTGGCCGGGCTGCTCGCGCTCATGCTGTTCACCGACGCGCGCCGCCCGGCCCGCACGAGTCCCGACGGCGCGCTCGTCCCGCTGGCCGAACAGGATCGGACCCTGTGGGATCGCGCGTCCATCGCCGAGGCGCAGGCGTTGCTGACCGACGCGCTGGCCAACCACACCATCGGGCCGTATCAGCTGCAGGCGGCGATCGCCGGGGTGCACGCCGAGGCGCCATCGGCCGACGAGACGGACTGGACGCAGATCCTTGCGCTGTATGGACTCCTGGCGCGCATGGCGCCCAACCCGATGGTGACGCTCAACCATGCCGTGGCACTTGCGATGGTGAAGGGCCCACAGGCCGGGCTGGACCTGCTGTCCACATTGGATGAGGACCCGCGCATGGCGAAACACCACCGGCTGGCGGCCGTGCGTGCGCACCTGCTCGAAATGTCCGGTGAACCGGCCGCCGCCCGGGAGGCGTACGAACTGGCCGCCAAGCGCACCACGAGCCTGCCCGAGCAGCGCTACCTGCTCGACCGCGCGGCGCGCCTGGCGTAGCGTCCGGCCTCAGGTTGTCGCCGCCACCAGCGCCTTGTCGGGCAGGGTGAACAGCTTCACGAACCGCTCCACGAAGAACCGGTCGCCGGCGAAGCGCAGCATGCCGACGTCGGCGCCGTCGTAGATGACGGCCGCAAGCGTGTTGGGGTCCGAGTCGATGACCGCGTCCGGTGCGGCGGCGGGGCCCCGGCCGATCTCGAAGCGGGAACCGTTGACGCAGGCGTGGTAGCGGTGCTCCCCGAACCGGAGCTCGTAGCTGGCCTTGAGCCCCCGCGCCGTGGACGGGTCGAAGAACGTGCGCATCTCCAGCGCCATGGCGTCGACGCTGAGCGGGAGTTCGGCGTTCAGGAACGGCGAGCGGGCGCCCCACCGTCCAAGTTGGAGAATGATGGGCTCGAGCTCCGCTCCCCAGTCGGTGAGCTCGTAAACCCATGCGGCGGCGGGCGGGGAGAGCCTGCGCCGGCGGATGACCGCGACGCGCTCCAGCTCGTCGAGCCGTTGCGAGAGCACGTTGGGGCTCACCCCGGGCAGGTCGGCGCGGAGGTCGGTGAATCGCTTGGGGCCAAGCAGGAGCTCCCGCACCACGAGCAGCGCCCAGCGCTCGCCGATCAAGTCGAGCGCGTGGGCCGAGGCGCATCTGTCGTCGTAGCTGCGTTTCGTCACCACGGGTACACCTAGTTCCTAGTGGATGGGTTGTTGTTCAGGACGAATGCCATCAGCGTGCGGTGATGCCTAAGATGAACCGATCGCGCCCGGCGTCCCGGGCGGCGGGTACCCTTGATGATCGTCCCTGGCGCGAGCGCGGTCAACGTCGTGTTGCCGCCAATCGGGTGATGACTTGCCCGTGAGCATTCCGCCTGCGAGGCTCATGTGCATGGCTATCGATGTTCAGGTACCTGCCTCGCGGGTATTCGCGAGGACCCGCCCGGTCGAGGACACGATCACTGTTCTTTTCGGGACCATGCTCGTCGTCGGCGTGCTGACCGACGCATGGGCGCACGTCAACCGGCGGTCCACTTTGGAGAGCTTCTTCACCCCGTGGCACGCCCTGCTTTACAGCGGCTTCGCCCTGCTCGCCGCTTGGACGATTTTCATGGGGTACCGGCGACGCCACGACGTCGCGGTCTGGTGGCGCGACGCGTGGCCGGCCGGGTACAAGCTCGGCGCGGTCGGGGTCATATTGTTCGCCGTGGGCGGGGCCGGCGACATGGCGTGGCACACCATTTTCGGGATCGAGTCCGGGCTGGAGGTGTCGCTGAGCCCGTCGCACCTGCTCCTCGATCTCGGTGGGGTGCTGGTGCTGACGAGCCCACTGCGGTCGTGGTGGGCGGCGGGATCCGAGCGTGCGCGCGCTTTCTCCGGCGTGGCGTCGTTGGCGCTGGCCCTGACCATGGCCTCGGTGCTGCTGATGTCGTACATGCCGCTGACCCAGGCGGCCGCGACCAAGGCCTATCGCGCGGGCAGCGGGTCGCCGGAGCACCTCACGGCGCTCGCGGGGGTGCAGGGCTACCTGTTCGCGACCGTCCTGTTCGTCATACCGCTGCTGCTGTGCCACCGGCGGCGGGCGACTCCCGGAGTGGCCACGGCCATGGTCGGCACGCTATCACTGTTCACGCTCGCGATGTACCAGTTCCCCGCTCCACAGTGGACGGCCCTGCTCGGCGCCACGCTGGGTGCGGCTCTCGTCGACGCGACACTGCTGCGATTGGACACCGTGCGCGGCCCGTACGCGCCGCTGCGGCTGCCGATCGCGGGCGGGATGTTCGCTCTGTGCGTGTGGTCGGGCCACCTGCTCGGCCTGCACGTGGCGGCCGGCATCGCGTGGCCGCCGGAGCTGTGGACCGGCACCCTCGTCATGACCATCGCGCTCGGCGCGGCTCTGGGCGGCCTGGCCACAACGCGCAACCAGACGGTCGAGGTGCCCCAAGGTTAGCCACTGCGCGGCGCTACGTCTCTGCTCTGGTGTCTTGGAGCAGAGGTTGCCGGTGGTGCTTGTGCGGCGCTACGTCTCTGCTCCGGCATCTTGGAGCAGAGACGTAGCGCGCGATGACACAGGTCGGAGCCCTGGGTGTAGTGGGCTGTGACCGGGTCGTCAGCTGATCCGGACGTCGTCGACGGCGGCCTCGAGCACGCTGCCGGTCGCGGCGTCGGCGGCCTCGACGAGGATCGTGACCGTCTGCCCGCCGAACGACGTGAGGTTGATGTTGGCCGTTTGCCAGGCCGCGCTCACGTTGCTGGCCGCGCCCAGCCGCTCGAACACGAGGGTGCCGTTGACCCGCACCCGCAGATAGTCTGCGTTGCTCGCGTTGTTGAGGTGGGCGAGATAGTAGCGCAACGACAGGGTCAGCGTGCGCCCGCTGGGCAGGGCGATCGACGGGGACCGGATGGACGTGACCCCGCCGTCGAGGTCGTTGGCGCTCGCCGATCCGTTCAGCAGTCGCCCGGTGACCAGGCAGTTGACCCCGCTCGTCGTCGTGCCGAGCTGAGTGGTCGTGGTGCCGGAGGTCGCGGCCTCCGGGTCACCGCGCTCGAACCGGCCGGCCGTCGCCGTGTCGGTCCCGCTCGGGTTGGCGACCCAGCCCAGGTTGGTCTCGAACGTGTCCTCGAACACGACCGTGCCACCGGACTCCGGCGGGAACCGCACGACCCGGTCATCGGTCGCGATCGGGGTGCCCCGGCCGTCGCGGTTGCTGGTGGCGATCCACAGGTACCCGTCCGGTCCAACCGCGACGGTGCGGATGCGACCGTAGGTCCCCTGCAGTTGCGAGGTGGGCGTCCCGCCGCCCACCGGCACCAGCCACAGCCTCGTCCCCCGCAGCGCCGCGGCGAACAGGGTGTTGTTGGCGTAGGCGAGCCCGCTGGGCGAGGCCTGCGAGGTCGGCCACGTGACCATCGGGTTGCGCAACGACGGGTTGCTGCACGTGCCCTCGCAGGTGGGCCAACCGTAGTTGCCTCCGGCCACGATCTGGTTCACCTCGTCGGTGGTGTTCTGGCCGAACTCGGTGGCGAACATGCGCCCCTGCCCATCCCACGCCAGGCCCTGCACGTTGCGGTGGCCGTAGCTGTACACGACCGAGTTGGCGAACGGATTGCCCGACGCCGGCACCCCGCCCGTCGGCGTCATCCGCAGGATCTTGCCGGCCAGGGTGTTGAGGTTTTGCGCGTTGGAGGTGTTGTTGGCGTCGCCCGTGCCGGCGTAGAGCATGCCGTCGGGACCGAACGCGATGCGGCCGCCGTCGTGGATGTTGGCCTTGGGGATGCCGGAGCGGACGACCTGCACGGTGCCCGGCGTGGCCAGCTGGAACCGCACAATGCGGTTGTCCGCGCTGGCGGTGTGGTAGGCGTAGATCCAGCCGTCGCTGGCGTAGGTTGGCGAGACGGCCAGGCCCAGCAGACCCGCCTCTCCGGCCGGCACCACGCCCGGGATCGTGCCGACGACCGCCGGCGCCTGGCCCGGCCGCAGCCGCAGGACGCGGGCGCTGTTGCGCTCCGAGACCAGCGCACTGCCGTCGGGCAGGAACGCCAGCCCCCAAGGGATCTGCAGGCCGGTGGCGACGACCTCCGGGCGGGTCAGATCGAAGCCGGCGACCTGGATGGACGGACCGGCCGACTGGGCCGGGTTCGCCGCCGCGCCCATGGTGAGGGTAAGCGTGGCGGCCGCGATGAGTGACAACAACGATCGGGTGTTCATGAGATCTCCCTTGATCGAGGTTCATGAATACCCTAGGTCAGGTGTCACAACGACGGCAAGTGGTGACGAGTCAGGTGGTGTTCGGCATTTCGGACGCGACGCCGTCAGCTGCTCCAGCGCAGGCGGCGCAGCAGGACCGGGGCGGACGTGCGGCGGGCCTGCTCACGCTGCGCGGCCTGGCACGCGAAGCGCACCCGCCGGACCCGGCTCGCGGCCTCGAACGCCT
>NZ_QJUG01000246.1 GCF_003426775.1 Allorhizocola rhizosphaerae
CGGGCTCCGGGTCGGCGGCGTGCCGGCGCAGCCCGTCATCGGCGGCGGCCGCGACGGCGTGCCAGCCGCCGAGGGCCCGATCGAGCGTGGCGGCGACCTGGTCAGGCGGCTCGCACTGCTCGGCCAGCTCCCGCGCGACCAGCCGGACCAGGTCGTGCAGCCGATAGCGCGGGCCGATCGAGGCTCGCCCGGCGCTTTCCACCAGGTGGCAGTCGAGCAGGTCGTCGAGCAGCCGCTCGGCCTTGTCCTCGCCGGCGTCCAGCACGGCCGCGGCCACCCACGCGGCGAAGTCGGGCGCGTCGAGCAGGCCGAGCCTGCGGAACAGGCGTTGCTGATCGGGGCGCAGCTGCTCGTAGCTCAGCACGATGCTCGCTCGCACGGCGACATCGCCCGCCTGCAGCCAATCGAGCCGACGTCGCTGGTCGGCCAGCCGCGCAACGAAATCGGCCAGCGTCCAGTGTGGACGGTGGGCCAGGCGCGCCCCGACCACCCGCAACGCCAGCGGCAGCCCGCCGCACAGCACGACCAGCTCGGCCGCGGCGCGCGGCTCCGCGGACAGGCGGTCGTCACCGATGATGCGGCGCAGCAGTGCGGTGCTGTCGGCATCGCTGAGCACAGACAGGGCGGCCGGGTGCACGCCGTCCACAGCGGACAGTCGCCTGCGGCTGGCCGCGAGCACGGCACAGCCCGGCTCGCCCGGCAGCAGGGGGCGCATCTGCTCCTCGTTGCACACGTCATCGAGCACGACCAGGATGCGCCGGCCGGTGACCAGGTGGCGGTAGAGCTCCGCCCGCTCCTCGACACCCTTGGGGATCGCGCCCGCGGCCACGCCAAGCGCGCGAAGGAACCGGGCCAGCGCGTCCGCGGCCGGCACCGGATCGGGATGCGAGCCGTTGAGCCGCACAAAGAGCTGTCCGTCCGGATAGGACTGCCGAACGCGATGCGCCGCATGGATCGCGAGGGTGGACTTGCCCACCCCGCCGGGCCCGGTCACGGCGATCACCAGCGGCGCGGGCCGCTCGCCCTCGGCCGCGAGCATTGCGGTCAGGTCGTCGACGAGCGCCCGCCGGCCGGTGAAGTCGCTCAGGTCGCTGGGCAACAGGTGCGGCACGGCCACCTCGTGCAGCGTCGGCAGATCGCTGCGCGGGCTCAGGCCCGCCTCACCGCGCAGGATGCCAATGTACATGTCCCGCAACGACTCCGACGGTTCGATGCCCAGCGCCTCGACCAGCTGCGCCCTGCCCTCGCGATAGACCCGCAACGCGTCGGGCACGCGGCCCGCCCGCGCCAGCGCGGTCATCAGCTGGCCGCGCAGCCGCTCCCGGAACGGATAATCCGCCACCAGCTCGCGCAGCTCGGTGATAAGCTCCCGGCCGCCGCCGGTCGCGAGGTCGGCCGCGATCCGATCCTCAAGCACCGCCATGCGCAGGTCGTCGAGGTGCGCGGCCATCTGCCGCACCGACGGCAGCGAGATGCCGGCGAACGCCTCGCCGCACCATCGGTCCAGGGCCGACCGCAGCTGCCTGGCCGCCTCGTCGGCCCGGCCGGACTTCAGCATCTCCCGCCCGGCCGCGACCTCCTGCTGGAACAGATCCAGATCAACTTCAATCTTTATCTGGTATCCAGTGGGCCGCGTGATGATCGGCGAGTCTTGCCCGTCACCGGTGTCCAGCAGGCGACGCAGTGCCGACACGAGGCCCTGCAACTGCACGCGCGCGGACGCCGGTGGATCCGCCTCCCACAGCTCGTCGATGAGACGGGAGGTCGGCACGACATCGCTGCGCCGCAGGACGAGCAGCGCCAGAAGCGCGCGGGCCTGCGGCGGCCGGACGGCGACGACGGTGCCATCGACTTGCACCTGCACCGGGCCGAGGACTCGCACCGAACGCCTTGCCGTGCCCAAACTCCCCCCATTGGCTCGACATGCAGGCTACTAGTGCGCGCCCACATCGGCCACCGGAGGCGTGGCAGGAGGTCAGCCCGGCATGAGCCTGCGCTGCCCGGCCGGCACGACGAAACGCCGGTCGGGCGTCACGGTCACCCGGGAAAAGTCCGGCTCGGTGGTGCTCGACACCGTCATGAACTCCGCGGTCAGGTCGGCGGCGGTGAGCGTGCAGCGGACGTAACCGCGCCGGTCGCGGCGGTACTTGATATATGGCATGACGGGATGCGGCTGCAGGATGTCGGGTTCCGTGGAGGCTCGCGGGCCCCCGCTGGAAACGGAGGTGGTCACGAGTTCGACGCCGATGTGCGCGCTGTTGCTGTTGTACGGATTCTGCAACAGGTCAACAGCCCAGTGGCGGTGCACGTCACCGGTCAGCATCACGGGGTTTGGCACACCCCGCGTCACCCAGCCGGCGGCGATGCGGTCCCGCTGCTGCCGATAGCCGTCCCACGACTCGGACCCGCCGTCACAGGTCGTCGGGTCGCGATCGGGGTCGCGGTTGGCGAAGAACACCTGCTGCCCGATCAGATCCCACGTCGCGGGGTGTGTGGCCAGGCCGTCGAGCAACCACTGCTCCTGCGTGCCGCTGATCATGCGGTGGTTGGGCGAGCCGATCGTGGCGCAGCTGGGCATGTCGGTGGCCATGGGCGATCGGGTGGTCCGCGTGTCCAGCATGTGGAAGCGGCCCAGCGCGCCCCATTCGAGCCGGCGATAAAGCGTGATCGCCGAGCCGTTGGGCCGCTGCGCCGCGCGGACCGGCATGTTCTCGTACCAGGCTTGGAGCGCCTGCGCCTTCTGCGCCGCCGATGGGGTGCCGGCGTGGTAGCCGTTTTTCACCTCGTGGTCGTCGAACACGACCGCCCACGGCGCGGCGGCGTGGGCGGCGCGCAGCGCCGGGTCCGTCCGGTGTTGCGCATAGCGCAGGCGATATTCGGCGAGGGTGTCGACGACATCCGTTCCCCAGTCGACATACTCGCGGACGTTGGTGTCCTTGTCGGTGGAGAACTCATAGGTGTAATCACCGAGAAACAGCACAAGGTCGGGGCTGTCGTTCGCGATCTGCCGGAAGGCGTGGAACCATGCCTCCTCGAAGTGGGCGCACGAGGCGACGGCGATCGTCATCTTCGCGGGCATGACGCCCGGCCCTGGCGCGGTGCGGGTCCGGCCGCGCGGCGAGATGTGCGCGGGGGTGCTCACCGTGCGGAAGCGGTAGTAGTAGAACCGGCTGTGGTCCAATCCGGACACTTCAACGTGGACACTGTGCGCGGACGACGGGACCGCCGTGACGATCCCGGACGCGACGACGTTGGCGAAGTTGCCGTCGGTGGCCACCTGCCATTCGACGTCCACATTGGTCGCCGGCATGCCGCCGAGGCCGTCCGGGTTCAGGGGTGCGGGTGCGAGGCGGGTCCACAGCACGAAACCGTCGGTGGTCGGGTCACCCGACGCGACGCCGAGCTGAAACGGATCGTGCGGAAGTTGCGGGGTCACCTGCGCACCCACACCGCCGCCCGCCGTAAGCAATGCCGCGGCAGCGCCGCCGAGGACGAAACTGCGCCGATCAAGTCTGCTCATCCGTGTGCGCTCCCCTCAGGCGTAGTCGGTGACGCCGTCGCTGCACGTGGCCCGTTGAATGACACCGCCGGACCCGATGCAGACCTTGTAGAAAATCCAGTCGCCCTCGGGGATGTCGCCGGTCTCCGCGACCACGTCGCCGCCGTCCGCGCCCAGCCGGTTCCACACCTCGTACGGGCCGGTGCCGTCACTGCGCCACCACTGCACGACCGCGGCGTAGCCGTCGCCCAGGCGGTCGTCGACCATCAGGTGATCGCCGTAGGACATGAAGAAGGCCATGCCCGCACAGCCCTGAAACCTGGTCGTGCCATCGGCGTTGAGCACCCGCTTGCTGCACGTGGCGGAGTCCGCCGAAGCCGGCTGCGCCACCGCCAGCGCACCCACGGCGCCCAGCATGGCCGCACAGGCAAGGGCGCCCAACCGAAAACCGCGCCGCATCGTACCTCCCCAAATCGTTGAGCATTGCTTGCCGCGAGCGTGCCCGATCGGGCCAACCAAACGCTAAGCCGCCGCGCTTAGCGAATCCTTAGGGCCACCACGCAGATTCGAGCGATGAGCCACGCGCCGCGGATCCTCGACTCTGGTGATGACGCGCGGGCGTCCGCCTGGCGCCACCGGGCCAGCGACCATGTCCGTGCTTGACGCGGTGCGCCTGTGCCGGCGGGCGGCGGCGGTCCGGCTGGGCAAGCGTTGGTGGATTGAGGTCCGCGAGCCGGATGGGCTCTATCCAACCCCGTTCACCCGGACGGTGTGCGGGCTGGCGTTCTCGCCGGACGACAGGGAACTCGTTGTGGTTGGTGTCGGCGACAACGGCGACATCGAGGCCGCGCTGATCCACCTGCGCTATCCGGACTCGACGGTGACGGTCCGGCTCGCGGGGCCACCCCCGGCCGGGCCGGTGCGCTGCGCGGTGGGCTGGCCTGGCGACGGCCCCATCGCCGTGCTGCGCAACGGGCACGACGTGTTGGTGCTCGATGTGCTCACCGCGAAACCACGCGGGTCATTTCGATAGCGCCTGCTCGGGCTCGGAGGTTTCGTCGGCGTGAGCGATGCGGGTCATCTCGCGCCAAAGCAGCACGACGAAGACCGCCGAACCGGCGAAGCCGAACCAGAACGGTGCCGTGACACCGGCCCGGGTGGCGAGCACGCCGCCGATCACACTGCCGGCGACCAGCCCGCCGTAGGAGCAGATGGTGTTCAGGCTGTTGACCCGGCCCTGCAGGTGGGTGGGGACGGCCCGCTGCCGCACGGTGATCGACGTCGTGCCCCAGATGAAGGCGTGCGCGCCGAACAGGAAGTTGATGGCGGAGGCCACCCACGGTGACGTTGTGAGCGCGAAGCACAGATGGGTGAGGGTTTCGATGACGAGTCCGATGCGCATGACGTTGCCCAGGCTCACCCGTCGCGTGATCGCGCCGTAGAGTGCCGTGCCGAGCAGCCCTCCGGCCGCTCCGACCATGGTGAAGACGCCGAAACCGATGGCACCGAGCCCGAGCCGCTGCTGCGCGTAAAGCACGAGAATGGCCCACGCCGCACCGAACGTGATGTTGAAGACCAGGATGATGAGGAGGAGCGTCCGTACCGCGGCATGCCGGATGGTCCACCGGAAGCCCTCCGCGATGTCGCGGCGGAGGCTGCGGGATTCGCTTGCCAGGCCGCGGCCGTGTGTGGGCAGCGCCACCCGCGAGACCAAAATCACCCCTGCGGCGACGAGGATCGTCTCGGCGATGAACGGCCATGCGGTGCCTGCCGCGAACAGGGCCGCGCCGACGGTCGGCCCGGCCAGCTGGTTGAGCGTGATGAGCCCGGTCTGCAGGCGCGCGTTGGCGAGCGCGAGGTCGTTGCGGTGCACCAGCATGGGGGCAAGCGTGGTCGAGGTGATGTCGGCGAAGACCTCGGCCGTGGCCAGCAGGCCAAGCGCGACAAGCGCCCAGACGACCGTGACCTGCCCGGTGAGCATCGTGACGACCAGCGCCGCGAGCACCACGGTCCGGAAGGCGTTCGCCACGACGACGATGACCCGCCTGTTGAGCCGGTCCGAAAGCACTCCGGCGTAAAGCCCGAACACGAGCGATGGTGCCCACCGCAGCAGGGCGGCGAGTGCCACCAGGAACGCGTCGTTGGTGAGCGAGGCCACAAGCAACGGCCCGGCCGCCACGGCCACGCCATCGCCCAGGTTCGTGGTCCATGACGACGCCAGCAGCCAGCGGAAGCCGGCGCCCAGGCGCGCCGGGACGAGCGCCTCGATCAACCTGCCCATAAGGTCGAGACCCTACGTCGCGACCGTCACCGGCCGCAAAGCAATTCGCGGCAAGGCCCCGGCTTGTTGACCATGGAGTTGGTGTCACGACACGCCGCCGGACATAGGCATAGTTCATGACCAACCGGAACGAGGTGTGGGTGCGCCTCCTCAGGTATCGACGCGTATCGGCGTATGGGACGAGCATCGCCAGCACCGCTAAGCAATCGCTAAGCAAAGCGCGGTTTGGCGCTTAGTGGCATTGACGGCATGCTATGTCCGCGCTGTATGGTCCACACCCATGCGACTTCAAGTGGTGCGGCGCGGACTGATCGTGCTGCTGATGGCCGTGGTGGCGGTCGGCGCACCGGTGCGTCCGGACGCGGCGCGCGCGGCTGACGTGGTACCCCCTAATCGAGGGTTTGAAAATGAACTGTCTGGCTGGACTCGATTCAGCGCGGCCGGCACGGTGACCGCGACGACCGAGCAGGCCTACGAGGGTGTCAAGAGCGCCAAACTCGTTGACACCAGTGCGGAAACGTCCACGGGACTGGAGAGCGGCCGGCTTGCCACCGGGCCGGGCAGGCACGCGGTGGTTGCGCGGGTGCTGGTCGCCTCCGGCAGCGCTCAACTGTATCTGCGCTTCTACAACTCGGCCGGCACCCTGGTCGGCAACCACTACAGCAGCCTCGGGACAACCGGCGGCGCCTGGGAGACGCTCAGCGTCAGCGGCACCGCCCCCACGGGCACCACCACGTTTTCGGCCCTGATCTACTCGGCCGTGGGAAACATCGGCACGTCCTATTTCGACGATGTCTCGCTCAGCAAGGGCGTGACCAACCTGGGCGTGCAGATCACCCACTCAATGATCAACGGGACCACGTTCGGCATCGGCGCGAACCAAAACAAGATCTTCGGCGTGTTCACCGGTTCGAACGCCGGCAACCCGCCGCGTTTCGCGACCATCGACGCCGACACCGAACGCGTGGTCGGCGCGACCATCCCGCTGGCCAACGGCGCCACGGGCGCATGGGCCGCCACGACCGCCACCGACGGCACCGTCTACGTCGGCACCTACAGCAACGCCGGCGTGTACCGGCACGTGCCCGGCAGCGGCACGGTCACCAGCCTCGGCACGCCGATCACGGGCCAGTCGTTCGTGTGGTGCCTGACCGCCGGCGCGGACGGCCGGGTCTACGGCGGGACGTACAAGAGCGCCGGCTACTTCAAGTACCAGCCCGCCAACGGCTTTGCCACCATCGGTTCCGTGCCGATCTGGCCGGGCAGGCAATACGTGCGCAGCATCGCGTTCGACCCGAGCGAGGGCGCCACTTATCTCGGCGTCGGCACCAACGCCGCACTGATCCGCTTCGATCGCGTCACCGGAGCCAAGCACAACGTGCTGCCCGCGAAGTACGCGGGGGAATCGATGGTCGGCGGCTTGACGTTCACCGGCGGCAGACTGTTCGCCACGATGGCGTCCGGAACGCTGTCGGTGCTCAACATCGTGGAAAACGCGGACGGCACGGTGACCTCCACCGAGGAGGCGACGGGCAGGACCGGCCTGCACGTGTCCCCGGCGCGCGACGGCAAGGTGTATCTCATCTCCGGTGGCGCGTTGCACGTTTACGACATCGCCGCGCGCACATTCACCCCGGTCGGCGTCGGCGTCAACGTCGCGCCGACCGAACTCGGCTGGGTGCGCCTGGCCGACCAGGCCGCGTTCCCCGGCGAGACCCTCGTCGCGGTCGGCCACATCCTAGGCCAGACCCATCTGTTCAAGTACAACCCTTTGAGTGGCATGGCGCGCACCGCGCCGGTGGCCGGTGCGCCGGTCACGCCGACCGACCTTCATTCGGTGGGCGCGGGGCCCGACGGCAAGATCTATACGGGCGGATATTTGACCGGCGGTACGGGTGTCTACCAACCGCTGCACGGCGACGCCAACGACGCGACCCCGGATCTGCTGCACCGTGGCATGAGCCAGACCGACAGCATCCTGGGCTACGGCGGCAAGGTGTACTTCGGCGTCTACCCGGGAGCCCGGGTGTACGAGTACGACCCCGCCGCACCCTGGGGCAACAGCAACCCCAGACTGATGGCGGCGTTGAGCGGGCACGGGCAGGACCGTCCATTCACGCTGGCGGCCGGCGAGGGCAAACTGTTCGTCGGAACCGTGCCCAAATACGGCGCCTACGACGGCGCGCTGAGCATCTTCGATCTGGTCACGGGCGAGCTGACCGTCAAGCGCGACCTCGTGGCCGACCAGGGCGTGGTCTCGCTGGCCTACCACGGCGGCAAAGTCTACGGCGGCACGACCATCCGGGGCGGGCTCGGCGTTGACACGGCACCGCGCGCCATCGAGGCCAAGTTCTTCTCCTATGATCTGGCCACGGCAGCCAAAGTCGAGTATTCGCTGACCCTGCCGGGCGGGCGCAAGCCGACCGCGATCACCGCACTGTCCGTTGTGGACGGAAGGATCTGGGGTCTCGCCGAGGGATTCCTGTTCGTGTTCAACCCGGCGACCAGCAGCTTCAGCACGGCGCCGGTGCAGAAGTTCGGCGCCGTCGACTACCGCCCCAACGGCACCTGGCGCGACGCCGCCATGACGACCACACCGAAGGACACAACCTCGGTGTATGTCACCATCGCCGGCGCTCTGTATCGGATCAACAAGAGCACGCTCGCGGTCACCCACCTGGCCGCCGGCGCGCACGGCATCACGGTCGACCAGCTCGGCGACATCTACTACTACAACGACACCAACCTGTTCCGCTATCTGCCTTAGCGGAAACCGCCCATCGTGCACACCCACGCAGAACCGGCGTGGGTGTCGCCATTTCAACGGTCGGCGATCCGCTGTGGAGTCCCTGATGTCTCGTCAGGGGCTACCTTCTCGAACCGGAAGGAGGTGCGGCCGTTGGCGTCGGAGCAGATCGCGGCTCGGCTGGTCCGATCTCGATGTAGACCGTGGGCAGGCGGCTGTCCACGGTTTTCGAGTACAAGCGCCGCAGCAAGCCGTGGCGGGCCGCGAGGGCGCGCTCCGCGACCGGCTCCTCGTCTTGGTCGAGCACCCGGGCATAGCCCAGCATCGCCGGTCCCGTCGGCCGGCCGCGGCCCGTGCTGGGCGCCAGCAGGACGGCCGGATTGCGGCGGATCCGCTTGACCTTGTAGGCATCGGCGCCGGTGCGCACGAACACCCGGTCGCCCTCAACCGCGACCCAGATGGGCGTCGGAACGGGGGTGCCGTCCCGGCGGTAGCTGACGAGCACGCAATGCCGCCCACGCAGCATCCGCGGATCCCAGTCGACCCCTTTTCCCTTGGAAACTGCGGACGCACGGGGATGGCGGATGCGTGCGTTGACGGCGTTCTGGATACGGCGGAAGCGGCCCTGCTGCGGGTTGGTCTTCGCAGTGGTCATGCCGGGTTCTCCTCATCTGCGGCCACGAGTGGTCGAACGGTCCGCCGCTAAACTAACCTACATTCGTGTACGTATGTTAGGAGAGTGGTGGTGGCCACAGCGAAGACGAACGGTTCCCGACTGACGCAGGCGGACCGGCGCGCCCGTTCGCGCGGCGCCCTGTTGGAGGCCGCAGCACGAGGGCTGTCCAAGTACGGCTACGCCAACCTGGTGCTGGAGCGTGTGGCCGGCGACGCCGGCTACACCCGCGGCGCCCTGTATCACCTGTTTGCGAACAAGGAGGACCTGACCCTGGCGGTGGTGAAGTGGGTCGAGGAGACCTGGAACGCGCAGGTGCGAGATCCTGCCGCGGCCAAGGCCGACCCGGCCGATGCGCTCATCACGCTCGCGCGGGGGCACGCCGTCTACTGCCGCCGCGACATAGCCCGCGTCATGTTGACCCTGCGAGTCGAGTTCGCCGGCCAGGACCATCCGGTCGGGCGGGCGATCACCGAAATCGTCAACCGGCTCACCGCCGACTGCGCGGCATGGATCAGTGCGGCTCGCCGAAGCGGGGCCATCCCGGCCGGGCCGCCGCCCCGCAAGACGGCAGGCGCCTATCTCTCTGTCATCGAGGCTGTGGTGATCGCACTTGCCGGGCAGGCCCCCCATGACACCGAGCTCGCCGAGCGGGCGGCCCGCGGCGTGCTCGGTCTGCCGCCCCGGCGAGTTTGAGAGGACCAACCCCATGGAACGCCTGCCCTATGTCGACGAACACGCCGTCCCTGTCAGCGCGTCCCGGGACGCGGTGTGGTCGGCGCTGACCCACGTCCTGCACCGCACGATGACCGGCAGCGTGCGGCTGGCACGCCTGCTCGGCACCGAACCCGCATCCGCCACGCCGACCTTCGGGGGACGCCCCGGCGAGACCGTGCCGGGGTTCCGCGTCGTGCATGCCGAACCGGGCCGTCAACTGACTTTGCAGGGACGCCACCGCTTCTCGCGCTACCGCCTGACGTTCCTCCTCGATGACGATCGTCTGCGGGCGCAGACGCATGCGGCCTTCCCCGGTCCGCATGGCAAGCTCTACCGCGCGGCCGTCATCACGTCGGGCGCACACCGCATCATGACGCGCCGCATGCTGCGACAGGTCGAAAAGCGTGTCCGCGACACGGATCGCCGGCGGCCGTGAGGCCAGCCGACGGAGGTCTTACAACGTGCGCAGGTGGAAGCCGCCATCCACGTCGAGCACCTGCCCCGTGCTGAACGGCAACAGATCCGTGGCCACGGCGACCACCGCCCTTCCCACATCGTCCGGTTGGCCCCAGCGACGGATCGGTGTGAGGCCCTGATCGATGATGAGGTTGTCGTAGCGCTCTTTGACCGCGCTGGTCATATCGGTCTCGATGACGCCGGGGCGTATCTCGTACACGTTGATGCCGTGCTCGGCCAGGCGGGCGGCGAACAGCTTGACGAGCATCGCGAGCCCCGCCTTCGAGACGCAATAGTCGCCGCGGTTGATGCTTGCCGTGTAGGCACTTATCGAAGACACGACGACGATTTTCGGCTCGGTGACGGTGCCCGCGGCGATCTGCTCGATCATGGATCGGGCGACCAGCTGGGTCAGGAAGTACGGTCCCTTGAGGTTGATCCCGATGAGCCGGTCGAACGATTCCTCGCCGGCCTCAAGGATGTCGGCCCGCACGCTGGGGGCGACACCGGCGTTGTTGACCAGCAGGTCGATCCGGCCGAACGCGGCGAGCGTCTCGTCGACCAGGCGCTGCCGGTCTGCCGTTCGCGCGATGTCGGCCTGCACGGCGACACCGCGCCCGCCAAGCTCTTTGACCTTGTCGCACACCTCCTGCGCGGCCGTGGCATTGCTCGCGTAGTTGACGGCGATGTCGTAGCCCGCGTCGGCAAGCGCGACAACGATCCCCCGCCCGATGCCACGCGACCCGCCGGTGACGATCGCGACCCTGCGCGTCATGCGGCACCTCCGAAGAACGTGTAGTAGGGCTCGTCCCGTGCGATCCGCTGCAGGTAGAGGGCGAGCTCGCGGGCGTGATAGTCGCCCCACATGCTGGACTCGCCGTTGGGCACGCTCTGCCCGGCTGCGACGTGGTCCCAACCGTTGGGGCGGTGGTAAACCGAGTGCAGGATCAGGCCCTGGTGCGACGCGTCGGTGCTCAGATAGGGCTCGGCGAACAGCGTGTTGGCCACGGTCAGCCCGGCCTGCCAATAGCGCTGTCCCTGCTCCTGCTGACCCGTGGCGGTCAAGTAACGGCCGAGCCGCAGCAGCCCCTGCGCGCCGATCGCGGCGGCCGACGAGTCGACCGGCTCGTGCGCATTGAACGGGTCGGCGGGGCGGTCCAAATAGTCCTCGCCGAGCCGGACCAGACCCGGTGCGCCCGTGTCCCAGTACGGTATGCCGTCGACCGGCGTGTTTTCCAGGTAGAAGTCGCACGTCGCGGCGGCCGCGCGGAGCAGCGTCGCGGTGATCTCCTCCCG
>NZ_QJUG01000247.1 GCF_003426775.1 Allorhizocola rhizosphaerae
TGAACCTCGCCGTGGTCCGTCAGGCCGCGGCCGGCCTGTCGCGCTGGGTCGCGGCGCGCCAGCCGGACGGGCTGATCGTCATCGGGTACGACGCCCGGCGCGGGTCGCACGAGTTCGCGCTCGAAACGGCACGGGTCGCCACGGGCGCGGGCTTGCGCGCCGCCGTGCTGCCGCGGCCACTGCCGACGCCCGTCCTGGCGTTCGCCGTGCGGCATCTGGACGCGGCCGCGGGCGTGATGGTGACGGCATCGCACAATCCGCCGCAGGACAACGGATACAAGGTGTATCTCGGCGCCTCGCTGGGCGGCGATCTCGGCGCGGGCGCGCAGATCGTGCCGCCCGTGGACGCGGAGATCGAGGCGCTCATCCGCTCGGTGCGCGTCAAGGAAGTGCCACTGGGCGAAAGCGAAGGCGAAGGCAAAGGCTGGGACACGCTCGACGACGGGATCGTCGCGTCCTATGTGGATGCTGCCGCTCGTGTGGTCGACCCCGATGGGCCCAAAGAGCTTTCGATCGCCTACACGCCGCTGCACGGGGTTGGTCTGCACGTGCTGCGCGAGGCGTTCGTCAAGTCCGGCTTCGCGCCGCCGTCGGCTGTGGCCGCACAGGCCGAGCCCGATGGCATGTTCCCGACCGTGAAGTTTCCCAATCCCGAGGAACGCGGCGCCATGGACATGGTGATGGCGCTCGCCCGCGAGAAGGGCGCGGACATCGTCATCGCCAACGACCCTGACGCCGACCGGTGCGCCGTCGCCCTGCCCGGCTTCCGGCCAAGGGGGGCGGGCACGGAGGGCTGGGGAGCGGGAAAGGTCCTGCGCGGCGACGAGGTGGGCATCCTGCTCGCCGATCACCTTATGCGCAAAGGCGTTTCGGGCACATATGCCACGACGATCGTGTCATCATCCATGCTGCGCAAGCTATGCGAGGCGCATGGCATGGGCTACGCGGAAACCCTGACCGGGTTCAAGTGGATCGTGCGCGCGGGGACGGACCTCGTGTTCGGCTACGAGGAGGCACTCGGCTACTGCGTGGCCCCGAGCATGGTGCGCGACAAGGACGGGATCACCGCCGCGTTGCTCGTCGCCGAGCTGGCCGCCGGGCTCAAGGCGGACCTGCGAACACTCGCCGACCGTCTCGACGAGCTGTACCTGCAGCATGGGCTCTACGTCACCGACCAGCTCTCGGTGCGCGTCGACGATCTCACTGAGATCTCCGACGCGATGGCCCGGCTGCGCGCGAAAATCCCGACATCGCTGCTGGACGAGCCCGTGACGACGGTGGAGGACATGCTGCCCGAGGCCGACGTCGTCATCTTGCGCACCGCTTCGGCCCGCGTCGTGGTCCGGCCGTCCGGGACGGAGCCGAAACTGAAGGCCTATCTGGAGGTCGTGGAGCCCGTGGCCGACGGCGATCTGGTGTCGGCGCGCGAGCGGGCTGCGGCCACGATCGTGGCGCTGCGCACGGAAACCGCTGCGGCGCTTGGCATCTGGTCTGTCAGCCCGTGACCCGCCAGAGCCAGACGTCGTGCGGGTGAACGGCCTCGCCCGCGAGGTCGTTCAATACCAAGCGAAGCTGGACGGTGCTGGCCGGGCGTGTTGTCCGACAGCAACAGAACTGCAGCGCGCGCCAGTACGCAACATCCTCGCGAAACTGTTGGCGCATAACGGGTGTCACGAGCGGTGCCTTGCCCGTGCGATGGACGTCGCGCATCAGCGTGGCCGTCGGACGCGGTTTGGCGCCCAATCGTGCTCGCCTGTTGGCGTCCCGCCCGAGCGCGGTCAGCAGCGCGAAGCCAACCTCCGCTCCGAACGCCATCGTCACGGGCACCATCGGAATGGTCAGGCCCCGCGCGGACGTGTTGGCCATCAGGTTCACACCGTCGGGCGCGTTGAGGTCGCGCCACAGCCGGGACAAGCAGCCCTACGAAAGGCACAAACCCCCCAAGCCCTACGTTTCGACCATATTGCGCCGATCACTAACTTGCTTCCGTGTTCGACGGCCCGTCCTGGTTGATCCATTCGCGGGCGCGGATGACACCCCTGCGCCCCGCTATCGACTCGACGAGGCCCGGCAGGTCATCGACCGTAATCATTTTCCCGTTCAGCGCCGCGCCGATCGTGGAGACCGCTTCGAACCGGTCCGCCATCAGCAACAGATCGGCCAGCGTCCGGCACATCGTGCCGGACGGGACGTCATCGACCATGGTGGTTTCCGAATCACCCAGCGGCAGCTGATGAGGTACCAGAATGGGGTCCCCGAGCCGTGGCGGGATCGCCTTGGGTCCCGGCAGATTGACGTGGATTTTATTTGTCGGTACGCAGGCCGCCCACGCCATGCAGGAGGGCTGCACATGACGGCAACCGCGTGCGGTCCGGCCGACAGGCATGCCGCCCTGATCAACGTCGGGGGGTCGGGTCGGCCGATGCGGGTGAAGTAGACGCCCCGGGTGATGAGGCTCCATTCACCGCTGCTCAGCTTGGGTCGGACCCGATTGGCCTTGATGCCCAGCCGCCTGCACTGCGCGGCCGTGATCAACCCGTGTTGCTCGCGCCTGATTTCTACGAAGTTCACGAGGAACGAGCGTCAAACCCTTGGCGCGAGAGCACAACGCTGTGGATAACCAGCTGTGGACAACCCGGGTTGATCACGAAGTTGGTGTCACGACACGCCGTCGAACATGGACGTAAGTTCATGATCGATCGGAAGGGGTCAGAAGCGGGGCATGCCGCCGAATTGGCGGTCGCCGGCATCGCCTAGGCCGGGGACTATGAACATTTTTTCGTTGAGGCCCTGGTCGATGGATGCGGTGATCAAGCGTAGCGGGAGGGCGGAGGACTCCAGTCGGGCGATCGCCTCGGGCGTGGTGAGCGCGCACAGCACCGTGATGTCGGTGCAGCCGCGATCGGTGAGCAGGCGGCAGCAGTGCTCCAGCGAACCGCCCGTGGCCACCATGGGATCGAGCACCAGCACCGGGATGCCGTCAAGCGAAGCGGGCAAAGACTCCATGTAGGCGCGAGGCTCGAACGTGTGCTCGTCGCGCGCCAGCCCCACGAACCCCATCGACGACTCGGGCAGCAGCGCGAGCGCGGCGTCGGCCATGCCGAGCCCTGCCCGCAGCACGGGCACGATCAGCGGCGGGTTGGCCAGGCGCGTGCCCAGCGCCGTGGCCACGGGCGTCTCCACGGGGAACGTGCTCGCGGCAAAGGCACGGCTGGCCTCGTAGGTGAGCATGGTCGACAGCTCGTGCAGCGCCGCACGGAAGCTGGCCGAATCGGTGCGCGCGTCGCGCATGGCGGTGAGGCGGGTCTGGGCCAGCGGGTGATCTACGACGAGTACGTCCACGCAGACAGATTAGTAGGATGGACCGTGTGACGGCGGTTGTGGATCTGGATGTGACGGGGTCGAACGAGGAGTTGCGGCGATTCCTGCACGGCCTGCCCGGGGTTGATCAGGTGGGGGCGGATGCCCGCGCGGCACAACTGGGTACCAGATCGATAAAGACCACGGCCAAGGCCTGGGCGATTGATCTTGCTATCCGCATGGTCGATTTGACCACGCTGGAGGGGGCCGACACGCCGGGCAAGGTGAAGGCGTTGTGCGCCAAGGCGAAGCGGCCCGATCCGGCCGATCGGAGCTGCCCGCCGGTGGCCGCCGTGTGTGTGTATCCGTCGCTGGTGCCGGTCGCGGCCGAGGCGCTGCGGGGGTCGGGCGTGCACCTGGCGAGCGTGGCGACAGCCTTCCCGAGCGGGCAGGCCCCGCTGGCGGTGAAGCTGGAGGACACCCGGGCGGCCGTGGCGGCGGGGGCCGACGAGGTCGACATGGTGATCAGCCGGGGCGAGTTCCTGTCCGGCCGCTATCTCGCGGTGTTCGACGAGATCAAGGCGGTGAAGGAGGCATGCGGCGAGGCGCACCTGAAGGTGATCCTCGAGACCGGTGAGCTGGTGACCTACGACAACGTGCGGCGCGCCTCGTGGCTGGCGATGCTCGCGGGGGCCGACTTCATCAAGACCTCCACCGGCAAGGTGAGCCCGGCCGCCACCCTGCCCGTGACGCTGATCATGCTGGAGGCGGTGCGCGACTTCGAGCAGGAGACCGGGCGCAAGGTGGGCGTCAAGCCCGCGGGTGGGATCCGGACGACCAAGGATGCCATAAAGTACCTGGTGACGGTCAACGAGGTCGCGGGCGAGGGGTGGCTCGACCCCGACTGGTTCCGCTTCGGTGCGTCCACTTTGCTCAATGATCTGCTGATGCAGCGCACGAGGCTCAAGACCGGGCATTACGCCGGGCCCGACTACTTCACTTTGGACTGAGAGACATGAAGTTTGAATATGCACCGGCGCCGGAGTCCACGGCCATTGTGAGCATCAAACCCTCCTATGGGTTGTTCATCGGTGGCGAGTTTGTGGAGGGCGCATCGGCGTTCAAAACCATCAACCCGGCCAGTGAAGAGGTGCTGGCCGAGGTTTCCGAGGCGTCCAAAGAGGACGTTGACCGGGCGGTCGAGGCGGCGCGGGCGGCCTTCGCGAAGTGGTCCAAGCTGCCGGGCAGTGAGCGGGCCAAATATCTGTTCCGCATCGCGCGCATCATCCAGGAGCGGTCCAGGGAGCTGGCCGTGCTGGAGTCGCTCGACAACGGCAAGCCCATCAAGGAATCGCGCGACGTGGACGTGCCGCTGGTGGCCGCGCATTTCTTCTACTACGCGGGTTGGGCCGACAAGCTGGAATATGCGGGCTTCGGGCCCAACCCGCGGCCGCTGGGCGTTGCGGCACAGGTGATCCCGTGGAACTTCCCGCTGCTGATGCTGGCGTGGAAGATCGCGCCCGCGCTGGCGTGCGGCAACACGGTGGTGCTCAAGCCGGCGGAGACGACGCCGCTGACCGCGCTGCTGTTCGCGGAGATCTGCCAGCAGGCCGACCTGCCGGCGGGTGTGGTCAACATCGTGACCGGTGCTGGGGCGACGGGTGCGGCGCTGGTGGAGCATCCCGGCGTGAACAAGGTCGCGTTCACGGGATCGACCGAGGTGGGTCGGCGGATCGCGCGCGCTGTCGCCGGTACCAAGAAAAAAGTCACTTTGGAACTGGGCGGCAAGGCGGCGAATCTCATCTTTGACGACGCGCCGCTCGACCAGGCCGTGGAAGGCGTCGTCAACGGGATCTTCTTCAATCAGGGGCATGTCTGCTGTGCCGGGTCGAGACTGCTTGTGCAGGAATCGGTTTACGACGCGGTGCTGGAAAAGCTGAAGCGGCGCATGGCAACCCTGCGCGTGGGCGATCCACTGGACAAGAACACCGACATTGGGGCCATTAATTCGGCCGAGCAACTGCAGCGGATCCGGACGCTGTCGGACATCGGCGAGGAGGAGGGCGCGCAGCGCTGGTCGCCGCCGTGCGAGCTGCCCGAGCACGGATTCTGGTTCGCGCCGACGATTTTCACCGGCGTCACGCAGGCGCACCGGATCGCGCGCGAGGAGATTTTCGGGCCGGTGCTGTCGGTGCTGACTTTCCGGACGCCGGCCGAAGCGGTGGAGAAGGCCAACAACACGCCCTATGGTCTGTCGGCGGGCATCTGGACCGAGAAGGGCTCGCGCATCCTGTCCATTGCGGACAAGCTGCGTGCGGGTGTGGTGTGGGCCAACACGTTCAACAAGTTCGACCCGACGTCGCCGTTCGGCGGCTACAAGGAATCGGGCTACGGCCGCGAGGGTGGCAGGCACGGGTTGGAGGCATACCTTGACGTCTCGCATTGAGGTCCGCAAAACCCTGAAGTTGTATATCGGTGGCGCTTTCCCGCGCAGCGAGTCAGGACGGACGTTCGAGGTGGATGGGCACAACGCGGCGCTGGCCTCACGCAAGGACGCACGCGATGCCGTGCTCGCCGCGCGGGCGGCGTTTGGCAAGTGGACCGGCGCGACCGCATACAACCGCGGGCAGATTCTCTATCGCGCGGCGGAGATGGGTGAGAGCCGCGGCGTGGGCGCGTCCGACGTGGACCGTCTGGTGTGGTACGCGGGCTGGGCCGACAAGATCGCACAGGTGATCGGAAACGCCAATCCCGTTGCGGGGCCATACTTCAACCTGTCCTCGCCGGAGCCGACCGGTGTCGTCGGTGTGATTGGACCGTCCGATTTGGTGGAGGCGATCGCGTCGGTGATTGTCACGGGCAACACGTGTGTGGTGGTGACGCCGCGCGCGGTCGAGGCCGTGTTTCTCGCCGAGGTGTTCGCCACCTCGGATCTGCCGGGCGGCGTGGTGAACATCCTGACCGGCTACCCGAAAGAGGTCGGGCCCTGGCTGGCCTCGCACGACGACGTCAACGCGCTCGACCTGTCCGGATTGGACGATGCTGAGCTGGCGAAGTCGTTGGAGGAGGCGGCATCCGACACGCTCAAGCGCGTGCTGCGGCCGCTGCCGGTGACTGGAATGCAACGCATGACGGCGTTCCTTGAGACCAAGACGGTATGGCATCCCAAGGGCGTGTGAGCGGCCCGGCCGATGGTCCGATTCTCCTCGCGCCGCTCAGTCAGACCGAGTGTGTCTGGTACCGGATCGGGGCGGAATCGTGGCAGGTGCACGGTGACGCCCATCATTGGCGCCAGGTCGTCGGGCTGCAGCGGGGATCCCTGAGGGTCGGCGAGGTGGAGGTGAGCGTCGACCTTGTCCAGCCGGAGCTGACCGTCCTCGAAGAGGTGCGGGTTTTGAAACAGCCTTCGCCGCAGGAGGCGCCCATGCTGCACCGGCTGGCGGCGCTCGGGCATGTGCCGCCGGATGAGTTGGCGCGCAAGGCAAACGCGTTCGACACGCTGGCGTGGAAGGTCACCGAGCACGTGATCCGGCCCGGTCAGCCGATCGAGGCGACCGGCGTCTTGCGCAGGGGGCGGCTGCGCAAGCCGCTGTGGCGCCGGTAAACACCCGGCCGGTCCGATAGCGTCCTTCTATCGTGACACCTGATCTTCGACCAGTACGTGCTGGAGCGCGGGCCGCCGAGGGCCCGCGGGCCGAGCCGGTGGGCTACACGGTCACGCTCGCACCACCGCGGCAGGGCGGCCCGGTCCTCACCGATGACGAGCGATTCACTTGTCGGAGGGGTGCTCATCGACCCCAAGTAACGTGATGTGGGTCATCGTGCACCATGAGGGTTGTGCGCCCGTTTGATCCGAGACTGCTGCGGCATGTCCCCGCGTTACGCCGTGACGTGGCGTTGCTCGGGCTGCTCGGGGTCGGTGTGGCGCTGGCCGTGGTGGTCGCGGCGTTCGGGCTGTCGCGCTTCAACCTGCCGCTCTTCGCGTGCGCGTTCGCCGTCCGGGCTGGGTTGACCAGTGCGTGCGGGGTCGTCGCCGCGCGCATGGCGGCCACGGTCAAGGAGCAGCTGCGGCGCGATCTGCTGGAGGCCGTGGGCAGGCGCGGGCCGGGGTGGCTGGCCGGGCAGCGGGCGGGCGAGCTGGCCACGCTGACCGGGCGCGGGCTCGACGCGCTCGACGGATACTTCACCGGATATCTGCCGCAGCTCGTGCTCAGCGTGACGGTGCCGTTAGCCGTGCTGGTCACACTTACTCTCAACGATTTGGCGAGCGCCGTCATCGTGCTCGTGACGCTGCCGCTGATTCCCATCTTCGGCATCCTCATCGGCTGGCAGACCCGCGCCGCCACCGAACGCCAGTGGCACCGGCTCTCCTTGCTGGGCGGGCATTTCCTGGACATGGTGACCGGCCTGCCCACGCTCAAGGCCTTCGGGCGGGCGCGGGCTCAGGTCGAGGCCGTGCGCAAGATGGCCGATCAGCATCGATCGGCCACGATGAAGACGTTGCGCATCGCGTTCCTTTCGGCGCTGGTGCTGGAGCTCGTGAGCACGCTGTCGGTGGCGCTCGTGGCCGTGCCGATCGGGCTGCGCCTGCTCTCCGGTGGGCTGACCCTGTCCACCGCGCTGCTCGTGCTGCTGCTCACGCCCGAGGCGTTCATCCCGCTGCGGAACGCGGGCAGCCGCTTCCACGCCAGCATGGAGGGACTCACCGCGCTCGATCACGCCTTCGGGCTCTTGGGGACTCCCGTCAAGCGGGTCGCGCAGGTCGTCGAGCCGCCGCTGCACATCGAGTTCCGCGGGGTGAGCGTGGTCTATGAGCGGACGGTCGCGCTGGACGATGTCGACCTCACCATCGCCGACGGCGACCGCGTCGCGCTGGTCGGGCCGAGCGGCGGCGGCAAGAGCACCCTGCTGTCGCTGCTGCTCGGATTCGTGACGCCGACCCGCGGGGAGGTGCTGATCAACGGCGTCTCACCGTCCGATGTGGATTTTCCACTCGCTTGGGTACCGCAAAAGCCCCACCTCTTCGCGGCGACTCTCGCCGAAAACATCGCACTGAGCAACCCCGATGCCTCGCGGGCCTCGGTGGAGGCGGCCGCGCGGGCGGCGGCCCTGCCCCACTCGCTTGACATCATGCTCGGTGAGCGGGGCCACGGCATGTCCAGCGGCGAGCGGCAGCGCGTGGCGCTGGCGCGGGCGTTCCTGCGCGACGCTCCCCTGCTCCTGCTTGACGAGCCCACGGCACGGCTCGACATGGCCAGCGAGAAGGCGGTGGTGGACGCGACCCTGCGCCTGGCCTCCGGTCGCACGGCCCTGCTCGTCGCGCACCGGCCGGCCCTGCTCAGCGTCGCGACCCGGATCGTGCGCGTCGAGCACGGGCGTGTTGTGGAAATGGAGCCCGCGTGATCTGGCGGTTGGTTGGGGCGGGGTTGCTTGGCGCGCTCGCTGAGGCGGCAGGGGTCGCGCTCATGGGCACGGCCGTGTGGCTGCTCATCACCGCAGCCGAACAGCCCCCGATCACGGCGCTCACCATCGCGATCGTGAGCGTCCGTGCGCTGGCCATCTCGCGCGGTGGCTTCCGTTATCTGGAACGCCTGGCCGGGCACGACGCCGTGCTGCGGATCGTGACCGAGGTGCGAGCCCGCATCTTCGCCCACCTCATCGACCGGCCGCTGGCCCGGCACGCCGACGCGCTCAGCCGGATGGTGTCCGATGTGGACGGCGTGCAGGATCTGGTGGTACGGGTGGCCCTGCCCATGTTCGCCAGCGGTCTGGTGTGCGTGGCCGCCGTGGTGACCGCCGCGCTCATCGACCCGCTGGCCGGGCTCGTGCTGGGCCTCGGTCTCGCGCTGGGCGGGGTGGTCCTGCCCGTGCTCGGCGCGCGGCTGATCCGGCGGGGCGCACTTGAGCTCGCCCCGCTGCGTGCGGCGCACGCGATCGCTGTGCTCGACGTCGTGCACGGGGCCGCCGATCTCGCGGCCTACGGGGCGACCCAGCGGTTCCAGGCGGCCGCCTCGCTTCATGCGGCTCGGCTGTCCGCTGTGGAACGGCGGTTGGCCGTGCGGTCGTTCGCGCTCGACGCCGCGGGTGGGACCCTGTCCGCGCTCACCGCGGTCGGCGTGTACCTGGCCGCGCCCGATCGTGGCGTGTGGACGGCCGTGCTCACGATCGGCGCGCTGGCGACCGGCGAGCTCACGCTCAACCTGCTCGGCGCGGCCCGCAAGTACGCCGAGATCTCCGGGAGTCTGGCGCGCGTGCGCGAGCTCACCACTCCCGTGGCGCCCGTGGAGACACCGAGCGGGCGGCCCGTCCGGCTTTGCGGGGTCGCCGTGGCGGGCCGGCTTCACGACATCGACCTCGACCTCGCGCCCGGCCGCAAGATCGGGGTCATCGGGCCCTCGGGCGCGGGCAAGAGCACGCTCCTGAGCGTGATCGCGGGGACGATCATGCCCGACCGCGGGCATGTCATCCGTTCGGGCGACGGCGTGGCCACCGGGCTCATGGCCGACGCGCACCTGTTTCACAACAGCATCCGGGAGAACCTCAAACTGGCGCGGCCCGACGCGACCGACGCGGAGCTGGTGGCCGCGGGAGACGTCGCGCGGATCGCGCTCGGCAACCGGTACCCCCTGGAAACCTTGGTCGGGGAGGACGGCGCGGAACTTTCCGGGGGCGAGCGGCAGCGGCTGGGGCTGACCCGGGCCCTGCTGGCCGACCCGGAGGTGCTGCTGCTCGACGAGCCGACCGAGGGGCTCGACCCGGCACAGGCCGACGACGTGCTGCGGGCGGTGTTCGACCACCTGGGCGACCGCACAGTGGTGCTGGTGACCCACCGTCTGACCGGATTGGACAGTCTCGGGCTGGACGAGATCATCGTCATGGATCAGGGCCGGATCGTGGAGCGCGGCCCGGAAGGATGGATGCGGGCGCATCTCGGATGAGCGGACCCACTATCGTGTACGCGACAACCCGCGCGCGAGGAGGACGGCGTCCATGGCCACCATCTGGGAAGAGTTCGAGCTCTCGCCGATCGAGGTAGCCCTGCCGGGCAACAAGGTGGGCTTCACCCTGCGCGGTTATCGCATGGAGTCCGAGCTGACCCCGACCGATATCAGCGAGCGCGAGGATGAGGACGACGTCTTCTCCGGCCGCGACGCACGGGCGCCACTCGATGACGAAGAGCTACCGGAGTTCGAGTGGACCAAGGAAGCGCTCGACGAGGTCGCCGCGGCTCCCGCCGAGGACCAGCTCGCGGAAGAGGCAGTGGAGTCGAAGGAGTCCACGTCATCTGAGGAGTCGGCTGCTGACGAAGGCGAGGAGAAGAAGCCCGCCGACCAGGAGGTGCCGATCTTCCTGTCGCACAAGGGCAAGCTCCTGCTGTTCAAGACCGCCGAGGGCCTCGCGTCGTTTGTGAAGTCCAAGGCGCCGCACGATATGAAGCAGCTGAAAGATTGGTCAAAGTTCGCTTCGAAGCTGAAGGCGTCCGACATCGAGGTGAGCGAGGACGAGTCCTACGAGCTCGACCTCGTCGTGGAAAACCTGCGGGGCGGGCCCGACGCGTGGGAGCCGCCGCTGCTGCTGTCCGCCGGCGAGATCGCCCGCGACCTGGCCTATGCCTTGCAGCTCAAGAAGGTGATAATTTCGCTGGCGCCGGGGTCGCCGTTGGACGATCTCGACGAGGCGCTCCGGGCGACCGGATTTTTCGCCCGCCGCAGACTGAAGAAAATCGGGACAGAGCAGGCGTCGATCAGCTGGCGCTCCATAATTGGCAAAATCTCTGCCTCTGTGGACTGGCGCGACTGACTTTCTCCGGGAAGTATCAAGTCTTGGCACACGTGGGTCCCGGGAGGAGGACGAGTCCGTGGCGCTCGTGCGGGTGTATTGCGGTATTTCATCGGCCGGACAGGCCGGTCAGATCGGCGCTGTGGCGCGGCTGACCGTCGCCGTTGTCGACGATTCTGGTCGCCTGTTGGAGGCATGCGAGATCAATGATGATCCCGCCGGATACGCCGGGCTGACCGCGTTTCTCGCGGAGCGCTTCGGTGGGTCGACGGTGGTCACCGTTGCGGTCGACGACGATGAGCATCTGATCGTCTCGCTGCTCGCCGCTTCGGGCAGGTTCATCGCGTTCACCGACGACGGCACGGCCGACGACTTCGCCGAGCGGTTCGCCGACGACGACTCGCTTGAAGAGGTCAATGCCGCCGACGCCGAGCGCCGCGCCGTGGGCCTCGCCCGCGCGCTGCAGGCGGGAGCGCTGCAAGCAGGTGCGACCAACCCGCCGCGCGAGTTCGCCGTC
>NZ_QJUG01000248.1 GCF_003426775.1 Allorhizocola rhizosphaerae
CCCGCATCCGTCGCTGCCGCCCCGAAGTCCCCCCATCCACCCCTGACCCCCTCCCCCTCCCGCGTTGATCATGAAATTAAGTCCATTCTGGACGACGTGTCGTTGCATCAACTTCATGGTCAACTCGCCCGCCGTGGTGGGCCGCCGCCGGGTTTTCGGCCGCTGCTGCCGGTAAAACCCCGCCGCCGCCCGTCAGATCGATCATGAAGTTTCGGAGACGACATGCCGTCGAACATGGACGTAAGTTCATGATCGTCGCGAAAGCGCGCGAAGGGGCGGAAGAGGGGTGGGAAGGGGGATGGGGGCGTTGACGTTGATTCGTTTCAGTCCTAGTGTCGCTTCACCGGAGCGAAACACGCCCGAAGCGTAGGCGACGTGGGGAGGTGCAGGCCATGGGTCGGGCAGCCGTCCGCCTCCACGCGCTCTGCGCCACGATTGCCTGGTGTTGCGCGCTCAACGCGATGTGGATCGCCTTTACGCTGCTCGGTGGCGTGGTCTTGGGTGTCGGGCCGGCGACCGTCGCGGCCTGCGTCCTGAGCCGCCGCCGGATCAACGGTGAATCGATTCACCTGCGGGACTTCGTCGCGACGTGGCGGCGCGAGTTCCTTCGCGGCACGGCCGTGGTGCTGCCGGTCGCCATCGTCGTGGTGGTGCTGCTGTCCAACTACGCGTTCTTCTCCATGCTCGGCCCGGGCGTGGGCGGGGCGCGCCTGCTTACCCTTGTCGCGCTGATCGTCGCGATCGGCGCCGCGAGCTATGTCGGCCCGATGTATGCGCACTATGACCTGCCGTTGCGGGCCGTCGCCGCCAAGTCGCTGCGGTTCGCGCTCGCCCGGCCGGCGTCAACGATCATCCTGCTGTTTGTGTTCGCCGCATTGGCGTTCGTCACCGCCGCCGTGCCGGTGCTTCTGGCCGTCGTGTCCATCGGGGCGTGGTGGCACGCCAGCACATGGTTGTGCTTGCGGTTCTTCCAGGAAAACGAGGATCGGCTGGCACGACCCGCTGAGCAGCCGCAACGGGTGCTTCCGGTCGAGCCGCTGCGGATCCGCTGATCGCTTCTCCTATCAAGCTTCGAAAGGACCGGTACCGTATATGAAACCTTTCAACAAGATTGGCGCCTTGCTCGGCGCGGTGGCCATCACGCTGCCGCTGACGCTGGCGAGCTGCGGCAAGAGCGAGGAGAAGGCCGACCCGGCCGACCTCGGCACGCTCACCATCATGCTCCCGCTGATCGGCGGCTCCGGCACCGCTCCGGCCCCCGACGGCGAGATTCACAAGGCGGTCGAGGCCTTTACGGGCAAGAAGCTTGAGATCACCTGGATACCCAACGCCAACTACGGCGACCGCATGAACGTCACGCTGGCCTCCGACAATCTGCCCGAGGTCATGGTCTCGCAGGGCAAGCTGCCCGCGTTCGTGCAGTCGGCCGAGGCGGGCGCGTTCTGGGACCTGACCAACAAGCTGGACTCGTACCCCAACCTCAAGGCGGCCAACAAGCAGATCGAGCGCAACTCCTCGATCAACGGCAAGGTGTACGGCGTTTTCCGTGGCCGCGACCCGATGCGTGCCGCGGTGATCGTCCGCGAGGACTGGCTGACCAAGCTCGGGCTCAAGATGCCGGAGACCGTGGACGACCTCTACAACGTCGCGAAGGCGTTCACCGAGAACGACCCGGACGGCAATGGCAAGAAGGACACCTACGGGCTGATCATCCCGAAGTGGCCGGCCGGCTACGGCTCGGCGAGCCCGTACGACGTCGTCGAGACGTGGTTCGGCGCGCCCAACGGCTGGGGCGAGCGCAACGGCAAGCTCGTGCCGGGCTTCGACACCGAGGAATTCCTCGCGGCCAACCGGTACATGAAAAAAATGATCACAGAGGGCCTGGTCAACCCCGACTACGCGACCTTCGACAGCGGCAAGTGGGAGCAGCCGTTCTTCCAGGGCAAGGGGGGCATCATCGTCGACGTGAGCTCGCGCGGCCCCTCGCTGCTGAAGCTGTTCAAGGAGAAGGATGCCGCCAACTACGACAGCTATGTGGACCTGACCGGCAACCTGAAGGGCCCGGACGGCAAGCTGCGTGCCTTCCCCACCACGGGCTACAACGGCTTCCTGGCGATCTCGAAGCAGAGCGTGCCCACCGAGGCGGAGCTCGACGACGTGCTTAACGTGCTCAACAAGCTCAGCTCGAAGGAGGGTCAGATCCTGCTCAACAACGGGATCGAGGGCCGCAACTTCACGGTGCAGGACGGCTTCGCCATCGGCAAGCCGCAGGACGACCCGGCGGTCAAGACGATGACCAGCGATGTGTCCTACTTCGGCCAGCTGGGCACGGCGACCGCCGGCTATCAGGCCTATGTGGGGCTGCCCCCGGGCAAAGCGGAGCGCGCGATGTACGAGAAGCGCCTCAAGTTCCACAAGGCCGATGAGGCGTCCGCGGTGCACAACCCGGCCCAGATGATCATCTCTAAGACCCAGGTGGCCAAGGGCGCGCAGCTCGACCTGATCGTCTCCGACGCCCGGATCAAGTACTTCGCCGGGCAGATCGACGAGGCCGGGCTCAAGGCCGAGATCAAGCGCTGGTACGACCAGGGCGGTCAGGACATCGTGAACGAGATGAACGAGCAATACGCCAAGATCAAGAAATGATGACCCAGGTCGTTAGGTACCGGTGGCTGTTCGTACTGCTGCTGCCGGGGCTCGCCTACTTCGCGATCTTCAAGTACGCCCCGATGTACGGGGTGACGATCGCGTTCCAGGACTACCTGCCGTTCCTCGGCTTCACGGGCAGTCCCTGGGTCGGGCTCAAGCACTTCGAAAACCTGTTCTCCAGCCCCGATTTCCCTCGGGTGCTGGGGAACACCCTCATCCTCGCCGGGCTCAACGCGGTGTTCGTGTTCCCGGCGCCGATCGTGGTCGCGTTGCTGCTCAACGAGGTGCGCCTGAACGTGCTCAAGCGCGCGGTCCAGTCGGCCATCTATATCCCGCACTTCCTCTCGTGGACGATCGTGGCCGCGCTGACCTACCTGCTGTTCGCGCTCGACGTCGGGCCGATCACGCAGGCGATGAACTCGCTGTTCGGCGAGCGGTTCGACTTCCTGGCCGACCCGGACTGGTTCCGCCCGCTGGTCGTCCTGCAAACGCTGTGGAAGTCGACCGGCTGGGGCACGATCATTTACCTCGCCGCGCTGGCCGGCGTCGACCCGAATCTGTATGAGGCGGCCCGCATCGACGGCGCCGGGCGGTGGCAGCAGATGTGGCATGTCACGCTGCCGGCCATCCGCTCCACCATCGTCATCATGACCATCCTGCTGGCGGGCAACCTGCTCGATACCGGATTCGAACAGATCTATCTGCTGACAAACTCGCTGAACCGTTCCGTGGCGGAGGTTTTCGACACCTACGTGTACTTCCTCGGCATCACCCAGGGCGCCTACAGCTATTCGACCGCCGTGGGCCTGTTCAAGGCGGTCGTC
Source organism: Allorhizocola rhizosphaerae (assembly GCF_003426775.1). Classification (GTDB taxonomy): domain Bacteria; phylum Actinomycetota; class Actinomycetes; order Mycobacteriales; family Micromonosporaceae; genus Allorhizocola; species Allorhizocola rhizosphaerae. Next base: position 3,474 of record NZ_QJUG01000248.1, read on the forward strand.
GGCATCGTGCTCATCTACGGCGTGAACTGGGTCGCCCGCCGCTTCGGCCAGACGGGGCTGTTCTGATGAAAAACACGCCATTGGGCCGGGTCTTCGACGCGTTCAACGCGGTGGTGCTGGTCGGCTTGGCGGTCGTGACCGTGCTGCCGTTCATCTACGTGACGGCCGGATCGTTCGCCAAGGAGTCCGAGCTCGCCGAGCGCGCGTTCTTCCTGTGGCCGCGGGAGGTCGTGACCGATACCTATCGCTACATCTTCTCCACCGACACGTTCATGCGCAGCCTCATCGTGACCATCGCGGTGACGGCCGTCGGCACGCTGATCCAGGTTCTACTGACATTCACCATGGGGTACCCGTTGAGCCGCCGCAGTCTTCCGGGGCGCAACGTGCTGCTGAGCCTGATCATCTTCACCATGGTGTTCAGCGGCGGGCTGATCCCGACCTATTTGATCGTGCGCGAGCTGGGAATGCTCGACACGTACTGGGCTCTGGTCCTCCCCATGGCGATCAATCCGTTCTACCTGATCATCGTCAAGAACTTCTTCCAGGAGCTGCCCGAGGAGCTGCAGGAGGCGGCGATGATCGACGGGTGCAGCGAGCTCGGGGTGTTCTGGCGGATCGTGCTGCCGTTGTCCAAACCGATCCTCGCCACGATGGCGTTGTTCTACGCGGTCGCGATCTGGAACGACTTCATGTCGCCGCTGCTGTACATCGACGACTCCAGCAAGTGGACGCTGCAGATGTTCGTGCGCCAGATGACCGTGTCCTCCGACATGGCCAACACGCTGGGGCAGCTCGACCCGAACTACGAACCACCGGAACAGGGGCTGAAGTTCTCCGTGATAGTCATCGCCACGGTGCCGATCCTTTTGCTGTATCCGTTCCTGCAGAAGCACTTCGCCAAGGGCATGCTCATCGGGTCGGTGAAGGGATGACCAACGTCCTGCTCGCTGGGGATTCCACGGTCGCGGTCTGCCCGGCCGACGAGACGCCGATGTCGGGGTGGGGCGCGCATCTGGGCGCCCCGCTCAACCGGCGGATCGCGGCGCTGTGCGCGTCGACGGTCAACGTGCTCAACACGGCCAAGGGCGGGGCCACCACGGCCAGCCATCGCGCGGAAGGGCTGTGGGACCTGCTCATGGCGTCCGTCAAACGCAACGACGTGGTGATCATCCAGTTCGGACACAACGACCAGAAATACGCGGACCTGCCGGCGCACGGCGCGTTCCGGGAAAACCTGGAGCGGTTCGTGGCGGAGGCGCGCGAAGCGGGGGCGTGGCCGGTGTTGTGCACGCCCGTCGCGCGCAGGCACTTCGTGGGCGACCGGGTGGAGAACTCGCACGGTGAATACCCCGACGCGGTGCGGGCGGCGGCCAAGGCGGCCAACGTCCCGCTGATCGACCTGACGACGTGGAGCACCGCGCTGTACGAGGAGCTCGGCCCGGTGGAGTCGGCGCGGCTGTTCACCGAGCGGGACAACACCCACTTCAACTTCACGGGAGCCTGCGTGTTCGCCGAATATGTCGCCGAGTGCGTGGCGCCAACAGTTTTGGAGGCTCTCGAGTGAGGGCGGTGCTCGGGTGAAGGCGGTTCTTCGGTGGTTGAGCCAGGCGCGGCCGACCGGTGTCACGTGGGGCGTGCCCTGGCCGCGCGGCGCGGTGCCCTTCGACTCGTCGTTCGGCCTGGGTGATGTGCCCGTGCAGAGCTGGGTCACGGCGACGTGGCCCGACGGGTCGGTGAAGTGGTCGGCGCATGCGATCGGGCCCACGCCGGCCGAGTCGTTGGTGCTCACTCCAGGCGCCGTGCCCGCTGCTTCGGAGCTGTCTGTCCGGGTTGGACATTCGCCGGTGACCGTGGACACCGGAGTCGTGCGGTGGGTCGTGCCAGGTGGGGACGTGCTGCTGACCTCCGAATTCGCGCGCGAGGTGCGGCTCGTGCGGGCCGGGCAGGAGACGCCACCGGTCGACGAGGTCGTCGTGGAGCAGGACGGTCCGGTCCGGGCAGTGGTGCGGTTGTCCGGGCGGGACTTCACCGTGCGCCTTTACTTCTACGCGGGCGCATCGGACGTGCGGATCGTGCACACGTTCATCTACGAGGCTCCGCTCGCGGGGCTCGGGATTCGGGCCGACGTGCCGATGCGCGACGAGCCGCACGACCGGCACGTGCGCCTGGCCGGGCCGACCGGCTTCCTGACCGAGGCGGTGCGCGGCATCACCGGGCTGCGCCGCGATCCGGGCGCCCGCTTCCGCGCGGCTCAAGTGCAGGGACGCCCGTGCGGGCCGGCTTCCCAATGGCACGAGTCGGTTTCGCGCCGCACGCACCTCATTCCACAGTGGAACGACTGGACGCTCGACCAGAACAGTGCCGACGGCTTCACGCTGCGCAAGCGCACGGGCACCGAGCATGGGTGGGTGACCATCCCGTCGTCGACCCGGTCGGCGGGTTATGGCTACGTGGGCGGGATCAGCGGCGGGCTCGGGTTCGGCCTGCGCGACTTCTGGAAGCTGCACCCGACCCGCCTCGACATCCGCAACGCCGCAACGGATTTGGCCACCGCCACGGTGTGGATGTGGTCTCCTTCGGCGCCGCCCATGGACTTGCGCTTCTACCATGACGGGCTGGGCCAGGACACATACGCCGAACAGCTTGAGGGCCTGGAAATCACCTATGAGGACTACGAGCCCGGATTCGGTGACGCATATGGGATCGCACGCACCCACGAGCTCGTGCTGCGGGTCTACCCGGCCACACCATCCGGCGATGAGCTGGCCGCGCACGCCGCCGCGCTGAACGATCCAGCGTTGCTGGTCGCGTCGCCGTCGCACATCAAAAAGGCGGGCGTGTTCGGCGACTGGTCGCTTGTGGACAGATCGAGCCCGGCGCGTGCCGAGATCGAGGACCGGCTCGACTTCCTGTTCGACTTCTATGTGGGACAACGGGAACAGCGCCGCTGGTATGGCTTCTGGGACTACGGCGACGTCATGCACGGCTACGATCCGGATCGGAGCCAGTGGCGCTACGATGTCGGCGGATATGCATGGGACAATTCCGAGCTTTCTCCAGATCTCTTTTTCTGGTACCAGTTCCTGCGCACCGGCCGACACGACGTGTTCCGCTTCGCCGAGGCGATGACCCGGCACACCGGCGAGGTCGACGTCTATCACGCGGGGCAGTGGAAGGGCTTGGGCACGCGGCACAACGTCCAGCATTGGGGATGCAGTGCCAAGCAGTTGCGCATCTCCAGCGCCATCTATCGCCGGATCTACTATTACCTGACCGCCGACGAGCGCACGGGTGACCTGCTGCACGAGCTGGCCGAGGCGGAAACCGCGTTCCTGGCGCTCGATCCCACGCGCAAGGTGCGGTCCGATGTGTACAGTCCGAACCGCAACGCGCTCGCGATCGGGCTGGGCACCGACTGGGGTGCGCTGGCCGCCGCGTGGCTCACCGAGTGGGAGCGGTCCGGCGACGAGCGGGCGCGTGCCAAGCTCGTCGGCACGATGCACGACATCGGCCGGTTGCCGCACGGGTTCCTTACCGGCGAGGCGCTGTTCGATTTGGACACTGGACGCTTCGACACCACTCGCGACCGCATCTCGGTCTCGCACCTGTCGGCCGTGTTCGGGCTCGTCGAGATATGCTCGGAGCTCATCTCGCTGGTGCCCGATCCCGGGTTCGAGCGGGCGTGGCTCGACTATTGCTCGCTTTATTTGGCCTCACCCGAGGAGCAGGAGCGAGCGGTCGGCCATGCGCTGCGGGGCATCTCGCTGATCCAGGCGCACAGCCGGCTCGCCGCCTACGCCGCCGCCCGCACCGGCGACGACCACCTCGCGCGCCTGGCCTGGCGCGCCTTCCGGCATGACATCGGTGACCAGCTCAACACCAATGCGCTGCAGCGCCAAGCCCATTGGCACACCACGCATGTCGCGGGCCCCACGGTGCTCGCGCCGGTGGACGAGATCCCGTACCTCTGGACCAACGACGCGGCGCAGTACGGCTTGGCTGCCATCCAAAACCTCGCGCTCGTGCCCGACCATCTCGACGAGAGCTGAGCCTCACGGTTCGAGCACGAGTTTGAACGGGTGCGTGTTATTGGCGAGCGTCGCGTCCTGCACGGGCACCCTGCCGGACTTGAAGGTTTGCACCTCGATCCAGGCACCGTCCAATGTGATCGGCTGGCCTGCGGCGCGAGTTCGGCCACGACGCGGAACTTGAGCGTCGCCTGCCCGCCGCCGCGCGGGACGGCACCCGGCCGAGCCACGCACTCCCACGCCTTCGGGGATGTCTCGGTCTGCAGCCCACACGCGTCCATGCCCGCTTCGCCGGACGGCGCTTGCCCGGGGCGGGGTTGCGGCGGACGCGAAGAAAGTGGGCGCCCCCGATGCCGGGGACGCCCACCTGGTGCTGTCGCGGTTAGGCGATCTTGTAGGCGCGGATGATGGTCTGGGTCGCGCTGTTGTTGGCCCAGTCATCCACATAGGCGCGCAACGAGATGAACCCGGTGGTGTTCGGGTGCGGGATCGTCACGATCCGCTGGCCGCTCACCGTGGTCACCGTCGCCGGTGTCCAGGTTGCACCGTCGTTGATGGACCAGTCGATGTTCAGCGTGCGCACGCTGCTGGCCGCCGAGTCCGGCTGAGCCGCCGGGAACACCGGGATCTGGAACGAGGTGTTCTTCGGCGCCTGGTTCTGCGCGTTGAGCGTGGGCTTGAAGCCGACCGCCCAAAGCTGCAGCCGCAGGACCGAGTTGCCGGCGACCGTGTCGGAGGTGAAGTTGTAGGTCGCGCTCACCTGGGTGCCGAGCTCGACCGGGGCGCCCCGGCTCACGCTGACCTCCAGCGTGTACGGCAGCCAGCCCGCGGGCACGTTGGTCTGTAGCGCCTGCGAGGTGTGGAACGGGCCCGTCGCGATGACCGTGCTGCCCTGTCGCAGCGTGATCTGCCCGGTGCTCGGCACACCCGAGCCCTGCATGCCCGCGTGCCCATCACCGTCGCTGAACAGCGGCAGGATGAACCGCATGATGTTGCCACTGCGCACCGACCACAGCGCCGTGCCCAGCGGACCGTTGAACGACGGGCCGTACGCCGGGCGGTTCCAGTGTTGGGTGCTGCTGGCGCCGCCGGTGTAACTCGTGAACCCGGACGTGTAGCCGACGATCGTGGCATCGATCGACTCCACCCGATCGTCGAAGGTGGACGACCACCGGATCCCCTGCGTGGTGTCGAAGTACTCGGTCCAGCTGTACGGCATGTCCGAGCCCAGCGGCGCCTGCGCCGACGAGTCGAAGCTGCCGTTCTGCGGCTGGGACACCGCGCCCTTGTTGCCCGTGGAACCGGCCACGTGCAGGGTGTGGTGCGACGTCACGGTGTGCAGCTCATTGGCTGCCACCGTGCGGGTGTGGCCGGTCGGGTAGTGCTGGTTGAAGTAGCGGCCGATGTGCCACACCTTCGGCGAGTTGCGGAAGTTGCCCGCCGTGCCCGGGATGCCGAAGGTCCGCACGATCTTCCCGGTGAAGTTCGGCACCGGCGAGGTCGAGAAGACCTGTGCCGTGTAGGCGTTTTCACCGGCGCGCACGATGTTGAACACCGACGCGTTGATGTTGTTGATGGACAGCTGGCCACCGATGTCGGTGAACCAGTGTGTAGCCGCCGGGTCGGGCACCGTGATGTTGACCGGTTGCGCGGTCCGGGCGTCGATGGTGATGTTGCGGTTCTGCGTCATCTCCAGCCGCGGGACCATCAGCACGGACGTGTCCGCGCCGTCGAACACCATGGCCGACACCAGGTAGGTGCCCGGCGAGAGGAATGTCGTTACCGGACCGGCCGTGCCACCCAGACCCATGCCGAAGGACAGGTCGGACTTGAGAATGATGGTGCCGTACGCCTGCGTCTCCGCGCCGGACCGGTTGAGGTGGTTGAGCGTGAGCTCGTAGCCCTCCTCGCCCTTGTCGACGCCGAACGCGGTGGACGTGGCCGTGACACCGCCCGAGCTGACCCCGAGGACCCAGCCGCCGTAGAAGCCGTCGGGCGACGACACGGTCGTGTCAGCGGTGAGCGTCACCGAGGCCGTCGACCCCGGCAGGATGCTCACGAAGTTGGTGCTCAAGGAGAACATGCCCGCCGGTGCCGCGTTGCCGTTGGGGTCCCGGGCGTCCACCGAAAGCGACAGACCGACACCGCTCGTGCCGTCGTTGCGGAAGGTGATCGTCTGGGTCAGCAGCGGGTCGTCGTTGTGCGGCCACGCCTGCCGGCCGAAGCTCACGCTGGCCGGGCTCGACGTGATGAACTGGTTGGCGGTGCGGGCCACGTTGAGCCGCCCCGCTCCCTGGGTGAACACGCCCTGGCTCGGGTTGGGCACCGACGAGTTCATGACGCCCGCCTTGAGTTGCGCGGGTGTCCAGGTTGGACGGCGCTGCGCGAGGATCGCGGCGGCGCCGGCCACATGCGGTGCGGCCATGGACGTGCCGCTGAAGTCCACATAGGACCCGCTGCCGGGGCTGGTGGAGCTGCGCGCGGCCGTGATGCCCACGCCGGGCGCCGCGATGTCGGGCTTGAGCGCGGCGTCGCCGACGCGCGGGCCACGGTTGGAGAAGAACGCGATGTTGTCCGACAGGTCCATCGCGGCAACCGACAGGGCCGAGTCGGCCGTGCTCGGCGAGCTCACCGAGCGCGGCTGGGCCAGCCCCTGGCTGTTGCCCGACGAGATGACGAACAGCACGCCGTGGCTTGCGGTCAGGTCGTTGACCGCCTGCTCCAGCGGGTCGATGCCGGGCCGGTCGCCGCCGCCCAGGCTCATGTTGATGACGTCGGCGCCCTGCTGGGCCGCCCACTGCATGCCCGCGAGGATGGCCGACTCGCTGCAGGACCCGTTGTTGGCGGCGACGCACACCTTGCTGTTGATCAGCGACGCGCCCGGTGCGACACCTTTGTTGGCGCCGCTCGAGGCGGCGCCGGTGCCCGCCACCGTGGAGGCGACGTGCGTGCCGTGGCCGTGGTAGTCGCGCGCGTCGGCCTCGGTGGTGAAGTTGGCCGAGGCGATCACCTTGCCGGCCAGATCGGGATGAGTCGCGTCAATGCCCGTGTCGACGACCGCGACCTTGACGCCCGTGCCGTCGTAGCCCGCGGCCCAGGCCGTGGGCGCGCCGACGTGCGGCACGCTCTGGTCAAGGTGCGTGCGGTAGATCGCGTCCAGCCACACCTTCGTGTCGCCGGACTTGAGGCTCTGCCAGAAGTCCGTGGCGGACTGGTGCTTGGACTTCACGGCCATGCCGTTGATGGCGGGCAGGTCATGCGTCACGCTGACGCCCGCGCGGGACACGGCCGCCTTGGCGGACGAGGCGTTCGTGAGGATCAGCGGCAGGTCGCCGCGCTTGGTCGTGTAACCGAACTCGATCAGCTTGCTGACGTTGAACAGCAGACCGTCCAGCCTGCCCGCCGCGATCAGCGGCATGGCGTCGGACGGTACCACGTAGGTTTCGCCCTTTTCCTTATAGGACTGGAAGCGGACACCCTTGCGGGCGGGATTGTCCGCAATGGACACCCGGCCGTCGGCATAGACGGTCAGCCTGTCACCGGTGACAAGCGTGATGTCCTGTGCGTTGCCGCCGGATGGGATCTCGGGCGCGGTCGGCTTGGGTGCCGCCTGCGCGGTTGCGGTTGCGTACAGCAGTGATCCGATGAGCCCGATCGCGAGCGCGGCGGAGCCCATCCTCTTGCGTGCTGACATTCTCTCCCCGAATTCTCCCCGATTGAATTGGCGTCCCCGAAATATCGACGCCAATCAAGGCTTATCACAGTTGGGAGCGCTCCAGCCACCGTGACGAACATCACGGACCGTCCAATCGCGACATCCGAACCCCATGGCGGCCACGGGTGTTGACCATGAAGTTCATGCGGCGACACGCCGTCGAACATGGACTTAAGTTCATGATCGACGGGGAGGAATCTGTGATCAACTGATGATCGAATGGTGAGGGCTGCGGTGAGCATTGGCAGACATGGGCCGCCTACGCCGTTTCACCGCGCTCGCGCCGCTCGCCGCGACCGTCGCGGTGCCGTTGCCGCGGGAGGACCCCCGACCGCCGCGGCTGCGGCCGCCAGGCGGCTGCGGCCCGAGGCGACC
>NZ_QJUG01000249.1 GCF_003426775.1 Allorhizocola rhizosphaerae
CGAGTGCGGCGACGCGCCCACCGAGGCACGGGCGATGATCTACGCGGGGCACTTCGGGGCCCTGATCGGTGACCTTGACGCCGGGCTCGACGTGGCGCGGCGCGGCCTCGATCTGGCCGAAATGCTGGCCGCAAAGCCGGCTGAAAGGGCTGACGTGCGATGGGTGCGGGCCGAGGGGCTCATGATTCTGGGCATGCTCAACCGGCTGGCCGGCGACGCGGCGCAGGCACGCTCCATTTCGGACAGCGCGGTGGTCGCCAGTGAGGCGTGCGGGCACTCTTGGGCGGCGGCCGGGGCGGCGTGGACCGCGATGAAGTCCGCAATGGACGCGGGCGATCCCGGGCACGCGCTCAAGCTCGCCACGCGCGTGCTCGTCCCGCTCGACGCGGCCGCCGACATCACGTCTTGGCTCATCCTGGCGCACACGACGGCCGCGGCCCTGGCGCAGACCGGGCGCACCGAGGACGCGGCGGTCCTGCTCGGTGCGGTGGTCGCGCACGGTTCGCGGATCGGGTTCTCGCCCGAGCTGATGGACCCGGTCGACGGGCCGCGCGAGGCATCGGCCGTGCGGTCGGCGCTGCCCGCCGGAGCACTCGATGACTGCCTGGCCCGTGGCTCGACGCTCAGCCGCGCGCAGGTCAACCAAATGATCATGAGCGGTTCCACCGTACCACTTGGAAATGGCTTGGAAAGATCGTCCAAGTAGGACCGAAGTCTCGGCGGCGAGAGTGAGCCGCATGAGACAGGTGAAACTTTTCCGATCGTGGGCGGTCGCGACCACCGTCGCGTTGGCCGCGGTCTTCGCGCTGGGCAACGCCGCCTACGCGACCGACCCCGTCGAGATCGAGGCGCAGGAGTTCCGCGACAAGCTCTTCGTCGCGTCGGCGCGGCTGCACACGCCGGGCGCGCAGGGCATGAAGGACCTCGCGCTCAGCGCCGAGCTGTACGCCTACCGGCAACTCCACCCGAACGCGACCGTGCAGCAGCTCAACGAGCATGTGGCGGTCGTGCGGCAGTACATAGACAGCAAACTGACCGCCACCGACATGACCCGGCAGGCGTACGAGCTCATGCCCCGGTTGCTGAACCTGCTCGCCCTGGACCCGAGGGCGTCGGTCTCCGCGCCGGTCATGAAGGAGCTGTACGAGATGGTCATCGCGCCGCAGGGCAAGCTCTACGGCGACCGGCTCGACCAGGTGGCCACCGCGCAGTTCTCGTACGAGACGTTCGAGCGGCTGTACCCGATCCAGGACCGCGTCTGGCGCTACGTCACCGCGATGGCCCAGCAGGATCCGGCGTTCGCCCAGGCATGGGACGGCAACTTCGGCGCCCGGCTCGGCGTCATGTCCACCGCCACGGTCGACCAGCTCGCGGCCGATCCCGTGATCTATACGTACATGAACATCGACGCGATCCTGGCCGCGCAGGGCAACACGCAGACCTACCTACGCGAGGTCCGGGCCCAGATCAACGGTGCGATGGGCGCCATACAGGCCCAGAACACCGCGATGATCGGATTGGTGGGGCAGCTCAACAGCCGCTATCCGCTGGTGGTCAACGGCCCGCGGCCCACCGAGGCGATACACGCCCAGGAGCGCGACGCCGCCGCCGAGCGCCAGAAAATCATCGACGGCGCGGGCACGGCGGTGGACGTGCTCGGCACGCTGCTCGGCTTCGCCGTCAACGACGGTGGCCGGACCAAGCGGATCGTCACCGGCGTCGGCAAGTCCGCCGTGCAGATCGCCACGGCCATCAACAAGTTCATCCCCACCATCGCCGGGATGGGCCTGGGCCAGGTGCTCACCTCCATGAGCACGGTCGCGCTGACCGGCAACATCATCGGCGCCATCGGCGCGCTGCTGCCCGTGTTCGCCAACCAGCCGAGCATGGACCAGCTGATGATGGCGGAGATGCAGCGGCTGCGCCAAGACGTTGCCAACCTGGCCAACAACATGAACGGCCGGTTCGACCGCATCGAGAACGCGCTGACCACGGTCTACGGCACGATGATCAGCAAGTTCGACGAGCTGCTCGCCTTGCAGGAGGTCACCCTGGCCAGGCTCGCCGGGATGGAGCGCAGCCTGTTCAACCTGAACACCTCGGTCAACAACTGGGGTGCGGCGATCATGAAGGCGCTGCAGCAGGGCCAGCTCAACACGGTCAAGGAGCGGATCAACTGGGGCATCGGGCATCTGGACACCTATGGCGAACCCATACAGTCCTATTCGGACTACCAGACCGTGGAGAACCCGCTGCACCTGTTCGCGACGGACACGGCCTACCACGCGCCGTTCGCCGGGCCGGACCCCGAGTCCTACCCGACGCAGGACCCGCTCGCGGTGCTGCAAACCTACCGGGCCAAGGGCGCCATTCATTATCTTGACTGGTACGCCCGCCAGCACTACAGCTGGCAGGCCACGCCCATCGCCCCACCCGCGGACGTCGCGCCGTGGATCGTGGCGGCCCGCTCGTACGCCCGGCTCGAGGTCGAAAACCCGGGCTACGCGAAGCTGGTCAACCCGGGCCGGGCCGGTGGGATCCTCGGTGCGGGACAGGGCATCCTGGACAGCACGACCCAGTTCAGCAAGCCGCTCGCGGCGCCGGACGCCAACGGCAACCGGACCAACGCGCTGTTCACCAACCTGCTCAACGATTACCGTGGCGCGGCTCAAGCGTTCGCGGGCGAGCTGGCGAACCTGCGCGGTTCCAACCCGGAGGGCAAGGCCTACAACATGTTCGGCACCGCCTCGCAGCCGATCCCGGCGCAGGCGCGGATGTCCGACAGCGCAACGGCTCCGGCGTGCAGCGGGACGAACCGGCCCGCGCTCGCGCGCCCGTCCAATATGACCCTCACCAACACGCCGGACGAGATCCTGTTCGCCCGGTGGGCCCACCCGGTCAAGCCCACGGTGCGGCTGTGCTACACGGCCAACTTCACCAACGTCGAGGTGGCCGAGGACTACAAGTGGACACGCACCTTCGCCGACCTGAGCATCCGCTTCGAGGTCCAGGTGAACTGGAACGGCTGGGTCGTGCCGTTCCGCAGCTGGGAGAACGTCTGGCCGCTGGGTGAGGTGTGCAGGCGTTACGTCTCCGGCGCGCCCGGCGGATACTGCAACAACGAGCGGTACTACCTGGACCGCAACTGGACCGGCTCGTACCTGCCCACGTTCCAGAACAGCGTCCCGGAGCAGACCGCGTGGAACATGCGCGACTGGGTGCGCGACCGGGCCAACGAATGGCTCAGCGGCCGGCAGAAGTCCTACTACGACAGCGTCGTGTCTGCGCTGAACACGGTGGGAAGTCCACTGCACCACCACAATGCGCGTCTGGCCAAGGTGACCCGCCTGCTGCAGGCCTATACACAGCTCGGGTGGGCTCGCGCGCTGGACCGCGACGAACTGCTGTCGCTGCAGACGTTCGGGCCGGAGCGGCTGCCCGCTGACTGGGCCGACATGCCCGTCATGGCAAGCAGTTTCGCCCGCGCGCAGGCCAACTACGGATCCTGCGTGCTGGGCAGCGGGCGGTGGCCGGTGGCCGGGGCGTGCGGCGAGGGCCAGCGCGACTACAACCCGCTCGCGCAGCAGATCCACATCCCGGCCAACTGCGCGCCGGGCAACCCGCAGGGCGCCAGCGGCGATCCCGTCGGCGACTGCATCATCGCCCTCACCCACGGCCGGCTCACCGCGCTGGCCGCACGCTACGAGCAGCACTCACGGGAGCTGGCAGGCGGCGTGTACACCGAGGGGATGCCGGACGTGCAGGCCGTGCTCGATGAGCTTTCACTCGCCGACACCTTCGTGCGCCGAACCTGATACGCCGGCACCATCGGGTCAAGAGCCGCCGGGAGGGCCACATCGGCCTCCCGGCGGCCTGTTGCGAAAGTTCGAGGTAATCGCAGTCCTCGACGAGCTCCAGCGCCTGCCGGGCCTGGGCCAGTGCCTCCCCAGCCAGCAGGCCAGGCGGTCTTGGTGCAGGGTCACGATGCCTTGCAGCAAGTGGACGGAAAGACCCACAATGGAGGGTGGCTGCGGTTCCATGAGCCTCGTTAGCGGAGGAAAGCGGCTTCTGCTACGTGGAGCTCGGCAAGCCGGACCTGGCGGAAGCAGCGTTGTCAGCTGCCTTGGACTTGCCGCTTTCGCTTCGGCGCCGGGGGACGGTTTTCGCTGATCTGGCGATGGTCGGTGTTCTGCGCAAGGATCGCGAACAGATCAGGCACTACGCTAATGCGGCCCTTGATGTTGCCAGAGAACTGGATCAGGCGTTGTCATGCGCAAGATGACCCATGTGCAAACACATATTCTGGAGTCACTGTGAACGGCGGGCGGGTGTTCCGTGAGGCATGGATCGCCGGCGTCAATAAACATTATCCCGGCACTCCGAGAGCTTCCTACATAACTCCTTGGGAAGATACGCCGGAATGGGAGAAGGCAAGCGCATCCGCCGTTTACGAGCAAGTGACTCATTTCGTCCGCCACGGTGCGACCGAGAAGCTTTCTCGCGCCCAGAAAGGCCGGTTCGTGGCGCTGTCCTGGATCGGACAAATCTATAAGCATATTCCAGATCCGAAGCCGTCTCATGTGGCCGACTGGGATCAGCTCCCGTCATGGCAGCAGGAGACAGACTCCGACATCTTCGAAACGATCGAGTCGGAGGTTGGGAAAGAGGCACGCCAAACTTAGAGCGAGGCCGACAGCTCGGCGCGCGTTGGCCCGGCACTGGCAGCGCGTTGCCGCGCCACAGATCGAGAACGCTTCGACGACGCTCCGATGTGGATCGTGTTACGCGCCGTGCGCGCCGGTTGCCCGAAGATCATCAGGTCAAGTTGGGTGACCGGTACCCCACGCGGGCCGCATGAGGTCGTAGCCTCCGAAGTACGCAAGGAGGTGCTCATGCGGCTGGAAAAGTCCAAAATCCTCAGTGAGCCCCGTCTGAGCCAGGCGTGGGGCATGTACTCGGCGGCGTTCGCTCACCTGCGCGCCGCGGCCGTGCAGCGGCAGGTGATGAGCCTGGCCGAGTTCGGTCAGGTGATGAGCGACGAACGGGTGGCCAAGCACCTGGCGGTCGCCGAGGACGGCGACGATCGGATCATCGCGTTGGCCACGTTCACCAACGAGCTCGGCGCGATGCCTTTGATATCACCGGAATTCTTCGCCCGTCGATGGCCGCACCTGTACGCGCGGCAACACATCTGGTATCTGGGCTTCTTCGTGATCGACCCGGAGCATCGCAGCAGCGGGATCTTCGAGGCGGTCATCGCGCAGATGTGGGCGGAGGTGCAGGCCGCGGGCGGGGTGGCCGCGCTCGACGTGTGCGGGCGGAACGCCGCGCTCGGTCTGCCCCGGGCGATCGAGCGCACACTGCGCCGGCTGAGCCCCGGCATGGTGGCCGAAAGCCTGGACACGCAGACATATTGGGCGTTCAGTGTGGACGCCATGCCGTGATGGTCGGTGCGACCGTGCTCTCGAAGGCGTCCGCGGTCGCGCTATGCCGTGATGGTCGGTGCGACCATGGTCTCGAAGGCGTCCGCGGTCGCGGGCCTGCCCCACAGCCAGCCCTGCCCATAGCGCACGCCCAGTGCCTCCAGCACGTCGCGCTGGCGTTCGTCGTGCACGCCCTCGGCCACCACGCCGAGGTGCAGGGCCGTGCTCATCGCCACGACCGCGCGCACGATGGCCTCGTCTTCGGTGTTGCTGCCGAGGCCCGCGACGAACGAGCGGTCGATCTTCACCCCGGTGACCGGATATTTGCGCAGATAGCCGAGCGCGGAAAAGCCCGTGCCGAAGTCGTCGACCACCAGCTGCACGCCCAGCTCGCGCAGGTTGTTCATGACCTGGTCGGCGCCGCTGGTCGCGTCGATCATCACGGACTCGGTGAGCTCGACCGTGACGACCGACGGGGGCACCCTGTATTGAGCCAGGGCCGCGCCGAGGTCGGCCGGCAGGCGCGGGTCGTGCAGTTGGCGGGCGGAAACGTTGATGGACATGCTGAAGCCGTGGTCGACCGTGCCGGCCTCGCGCCACTGCGCCAGCTGGCGCAGGGCCGCGTGGATCACCCACCGTCCAATGTCGATGATCAGTCCGGACTCCTCGGCGACCGGGATGAAGCTCGTCGGCAGCACCATCCCGCGCTCCGGGTGCAGCCAGCGGATCAGCGCCTCGGCGCCGACCGGGCGCCCGGTCGACAGCCGCACGATGGGCTGGAAGGCCAGCTCGAACTGGTGCGTCTCCAGGGCCTCGCGCAGCGCGAGATCGGTCTCGATCCGCTCGCGGACCCTTTCGCGCATCACTGGATCGAAGATCACCCACGTGTCCCGGCCCGCGGCCTTGGCCTGATACATCGCCGTATCGGCATCGCGCAACAGGTCTTCGGCGGTCGCGCCGCCCGCCATGTTGGCCGATGTGGCGATGCCGATCGACGCGCTGATCGCCACGTTGAGCGTCGGCATCCGCAGCGTCTGGCGCAGCGTGCGGAGCACCTCCTCGGCCACCTCGATGGCCTCGTCGTGGCGGGCCTGGCAGGCGAGCGCGAACTCGTCGCCGCCAACCCTGGCGATGGCCGCGCCCGGCGGCACGCACGCGCTCAGCCGCCTGGCCACCTCGCTGATCACCTCGTCGCCGGCGCCGTGCCCGCGGGAGTCATTGACCAACTTGAACCCGTCGAGGTCGAGGAAGAAGACCCAGACGTGGACCCCGGGGGGAGCCGGCTGGGCGAGCATGGAACGCACCTGCGCGAACCACAGCGCGCGGTTGGCCAGGCCGGTCAGCGGATCGTGCGTGGCCTGATATTCGTACTGATGCTGGGCCGCCACATAGCCCTGCACCGCCGACACGGCGCGGATCAGCAGGAGCGCCACGACCAGCAGACCACCCGTGGCCAGCACGGCCCGGTCGACCAGCGACGGCTGCCGGATCAGCACCGCGAGCACGAACGGGGCCGCCAGCGCGGGCGCGATCAGCAGCAGGCGCGGCACCGACCAGGCCTGCACCGGCAGGTCGGCCCGGCCCCCGAGGTCGACCATCGACGGGTGCAGCGCGCCCGCGGCGACCGCGCAGAAGCCGAGCAGGAACGGCAGATCGAGCAGGGGCGAGCCGGTGAGCTCACCGGTGGTACCGATAACGGCATAGGCCACATCGCCGGTCAGCATGAGGGCCATGCAGCACATCAGGAGGTAGTAGGCCGGGCCTCTTCGGGCGGTGCTGAACGCGAGGTTGAGCACCAGGAGCACGAGCACGCTGTCGAGCATCGGGTAGATGCCGGCCAGCGCGGAGACCACGGGCGGACGGCCGCCGATCGATGCGGCCGGGACGGCCAACAGCAGCGTGAAGACGAGCCCCGCGCCGACCGCGACCAGAAGCCCATCGATGAGCGCGTGCTTGCGGGCCCCCGTGCGCGAGGCCAGAAACCCGCCCAGGCCGAGGAACATCAGCACATAGCCCGGGATGGTGAACGAGTCGCCCAGCAGCGACGAGGTGCCCGCGCTGTCCTGCACCCACCCGCGCAGCACCGCGCCGCCGACGAACGCCCCGCACGCCGCGGACAGGCACGCCCACGGCCACGCGGGAACCGGGCGGTAAAGGCGCATCCCGTAGAGGATCGCGACCCCGCTGCCGAGCCCGACGAGCACGAACACCGCCGCGGCGAGCATGGTGTCCGACGCGGCCACGTAGACGCCGGCCGCCGCCGCGCCGAGCGCAAGACACAGCCCCGACAGCTTGAAAGCCGTCGGCGCCATGGACGTCGGGGCCGCCTGCGACACCTACACACCTCCCTGCCAGGGGCAGCGCGCAACGGTACCAGCCTATCTAATCGGGTAACCGGATGATCAACCATGAACCGCCCAGGCGCTGCCTCTGATGCAGGAAACACCAACCGGGCCGGTCTGTCTACTCTGGACCGCCCGGTGCGCTCAACTCATCTACTGTGAGCGAATGTCGCGCATCCTGGTCGCCGAGGACGACCCGAAACAGGCCGCATTGATTAGGATGTATCTGGAGCGCGAGGGGCACAGCCTGCACGTGGTTTCCGACGGCCGGTCGGCGCTGGACGTGTGCCGGGCCTACCGTCCCGATCTCGCGGTCCTGGACATCATGCTGCCCGTCGTCGATGGGCTGGACGTGTGCCGGATCCTGCGCGCCGAGTCCGGCATCCCGATCCTGCTGTTGACCGCGCGGACGACGACCGAGGACCTGCTGCTCGGGCTCGACATCGGCGCCGATGACTACATGACCAAGCCGTACAACCCGCGCGAGCTGGCCGCGCGGGTGAGAGTGCTGCTGCGCCGGGGCAAGGCGGCGGAGCCCGCCGTGCGGATCGTCGCGGGCGACATCGAGCTCGACGTGGCGCGGTTCGAGGCCCGCGTCGCGGGGCGGCCGGTGTCGCTGACCGCCAAGGAGTTCGACATCCTGTGCGCGCTGGCCTCCCCGCCGGGCCATGTGCTGAGCCGGGCACAGATCATCGATCGCGCTTTCGGATTCGACCGGTACGTGGAGGAGCGCACGGTGGACGCGCACATCGTCAACATCCGGCGCAAGATCGAGCCCGATCCGGTCGAGCCGAGGTACGTGCTGACGGTGTACGGCCGGGGGTACCGCCTGGCGGCGTCGTCGTGATGAGCTTCCGGCTGCGGGTGCTCGCGTTGGTCGTCCTGGTGACGCTGGTGGCGACCGCGGCGACGGCCTGGCTGACGCTGCGCACCGTGGCGCGCGAGATCGAGCAGTCGGTGACCGCGGGCCAGGAGGACATCCGGCTGATCACGACGGAGCTGGTGCGCTACGGGCGCGACAAGGACACGTGGGACGGCGTCGACCGGCTCGTGGCGGAGCTCGCCGGGCGGACCGGTCAGCGGATCTGGGTGGTGGGGGAGTCGGGCCGGGAGATCGCCGATTCGGACGTGCTCGCGGGAGGCCCGGCCCGGCCGGTGGCGGGTGCGCCGCTGATCGCCGACGCCCGCCCGGTCCTGCCGCTGCGGGACAGCATCGCCGGTGGCGGCGCGGTCAAGCTGGCCGCGTCGGCGATCAGCATGTACCACCGCCAGCGCAAGCTCAAGAAGTGCTACCTCGACGCGGGTGTCCCGACCGTGATATCCGTCGGGCAGTTCGGCCTGGAGGAGCTCCAGCCGGTCAAGCCGTTCCCGACGAAGCGGGGCGAGCCCCAGCTGTGTGAGCGGGAGTCCGAGGTCCCGGAGAAGGACTTCGAGGCGTTCCTCGGGGCGGTCCAGCCGTGCGAGACGCTCACGAATGTGGCCATGCGCGACTGCCTGCAGACCGCGTTTCTGCGGCAGATCTCGCCGGTGGCGCCCGAACCGCTTCGTGTCTACATTGGAGCGTCCGATGACCGGCCGGCCACACCTCCGGTCGGGCCGGTCGCGGCGGCGGCGGGACTCGTTGCCGCCATTGCCATCGCGGGCAGCCTGCTGTTGAGCCGGCGCGTGTTGCGCCCGGTGCGAGCGCTGACGGCGGCGGCGGACCGGTTGGGGCAGGGCCGGTTGGCCGATCGCGTGCCGGTCAGCGGGCGCGACGAGATCGCCGCGCTCAGCCGGTCCTTCAACCGCATGGCGCAGGCGTTGCAGGACAGCGAGGAACGCCAGCGCAGGATGACCGCCGACGTCGCGCACGAGCTGCGCACGCCCCTGACCAATCTGCGCGGATACCTGGAGGCGCTGACGGACGGCACGGCCGAGCCCAGCCGCGAGCTGTTCTGGTCGCTGCGGGAGGAGGCGCTGCTGCAGCAGCGCATCATCGACGATCTGCAGGACCTGGCGCTGGCAGAGGCGGGGCGGCTGAGCTATCGGCGGGTGCCGGTCGATCTGGCCGAGCTGGTGGAAAGCTATGCACGGCAACACTTTTCGGACGACATCGACATCGCGGTGCGGGCGGGGCAGCGTCCGGCCTATGTGGACGGTGATCCGGACCGGTTGCGACAGGCGGTCAATAATTTGGTACGCAACGCGCTCACGGCATGCCGGCCGGGTGGCACCGTCACGCTCACCGTCGTCCACAGTGGACCGTGGGTCGAGCTGTCGGTCTCCGACACGGGCGCGGGCATCGCGCCCGAAGACCTCCCGCATGTGTTCGAGCGCTTTTGGCGCGCCGACCGGGCCCGTCAGCGCCCCATGGCCACGGACGTCTCGCCTCGGCCCCCGGTCCGCAGCGGCCGGCCGCAGGGCGGCGTGGCCTCCTCTGACGCCCGCCAGGCCGTTGGCGGCTCAGGCGTCGGGCTGGGCCTGGCCATCGTGCGGCAGATCGTGCACGACCACGCGGGCACGATCGCGGTGAGCAGCCCGCCCGGCCACGGCGCGACGTTCACCCTCCGGCTTCCCGCCCATCATGGGGCGGGCGGACCGACGTAGCGCTTGCCGTCCAGGTACGGCCACGGGTTGGCGGTGCAAACCTTGAGGCCCAACGTTTGCGTCTGCATCGTCGGGGCGGGTTTGCCCGCGCCGGGGCACGCCTCGTGCCCGCGGCCCAGCTCATGCCCGACCTCGTGATTGATCACGTATTCGCGGTACAGCCGCAGCGGCAGGCCACCGTTCACATAATCGGGCACCGACAGCCGCCACCGGTCAAGGTTGATGATCACTTTGCGCACCTGGCGGCACGACGTATAGGGGACGCCGTTCTCGCGGATGTCCACGCCATTGACCCGGCACATCTGGTACGCGGTCTGCCGTGTCACCAGATACACCGTGAAGTCGGCGGCCTGACCCTGTGGGACCCGCTGGAATCGATGCTGCTTGCCCGCGATCCAGCTCCTCGGGTCGCCCAGTGTCTGCTCAACCATGCCCGCGAACTCGGCCAACTCACCGACCACATTGGACTCCACGGCCACGTGGAAGCGCCGCAGCCTCCCGGCCGTCCCGAGCACCGGGCCGAGCTCGGTGCCCACCACAAACGTGCCCGGCCCGTTGGTGGGAATGTCGCCGGGCAGTTGCAACACCGGCGCGGGCGAAGCCGGGTCTGCCGAAGGCGTCGGCGGGGCGGCGCTCGCGGATTGCTCGGCACGCACGGGTTGTTCCGACCCCGTCACGGCCCTCATCGCGCCCACGGACACCATCAGCACGCCAATCATCAGCACACCGACCCACCACCGCACCGGCCGAGGGTAGCAACGAGATCATGAAGACCTTGTGAAGAACCTGTTGGCAGCTGACGAGCGCTAGGCACCGTCGCGCCGGCTGGCGAGCACGCGCTGGAACTCGTCGGGCTCCAGCCAGACGCGGCCATGGGGCCTGACCCATTCGTCCATGGCGGGCATGGTAGGGCCCGCTGTCACGGCCCTACGGCAGGCGCGGTGTGACCCCGGCGGCGTTGGCAACTGCGGGCAGCAGGGCGTAGGCCCAGACCCGATAGCCGTCGGCCGACGGATGGTATTTGTCGTGGCACAGCGTGTTGGGGTCGGCGCGGAAGACGGCGCCGGTCTCGTCGCCCAGGTCGACGACCGCGCCACCGGCCGCGTGCACCGCACGCACCTGCGCTCGGGCGACCCGCCGCCCGAGCCAGCCCACGATCTGGCGCAGCGGCTGCGCGATCGCCCGCGCCGCGCCCAGGTCGGGGCAGGC